>DCKY01000274.1:4974-5608 GCA_002320775.1 Planctomycetes bacterium UBA1662 | reverse complement strand
GAAGGTTGTCGACTCAACAACGAAAAAAGAGGTCAAGCTCGAGGGCCTCACGGGTCTCATGACCCTCTTCAACGAGCTCTTCGGCTCGCCAAAGAAGAAGGCCGGCAGCGGGAAGGAAAAGATCGCCCTCATCTACGCCCTCGGAGCCATCAGCACCGGGGCCGAAGGGCAGAGCCTCTTGAGTTTCGGCGGCATGACCTCCGAAACCATGGTCAAGGCTATCCGCAAGGCCCGCGCGGACAAGACGGTGAGGGCTGTTGTCCTGCGCGTCGACTCTCCCGGCGGCTCGGCGCTCGCCAGCGACTTCATCTGGCGCGAGATCGTGCTGACCAGGGAGGTCAAACCCGTCGTCGTCTCGATGGGAAACGTGGCGGCCTCCGGCGGCTACTACATCGCCTGCCCGGCGAACTGGATTGTCGCTGAGAGCGGCACCATCACCGGCTCGATCGGGGTCATCGGCGCCATCACCTCGATGAAGGGGCTCTACGACAAGGCCGGCCTCAAGGTGACGAGCATCACGCGCGGCAAGCGAGGAGACCTGATCGATGGTTACGGCAGGATCAGCCCCGAAGGTCGCAGGCTCATCATGAAGGAGATGCAGCGCATCTACGATGACTTCCTCTCCCACGTGGCG
>DCKY01000274.1:0-4674 GCA_002320775.1 Planctomycetes bacterium UBA1662 | reverse complement strand
TGACTTCCTCTCCCACGTGGCGAAGGGACGCAAGCTGCCGAAGAAGGCGGTCGCCTCGATCGCCGAGGGGCGGGTCTGGACCGGCAAGCAGGCCCACAAGCTCGGCCTCGTCGATGAGCTCGGCGGCCTCGACAAGGCCCTCGCCAAGGCGCGGGAGCTGAGCAAGACGCCTGAGACGGCGGAGCTCATGATCCTGCCGGAGGCATCCGGGGGCCTGTTCAGCTTCCTGCCCGGAGTCCGCTCAGCCGGCCTGCTCGAGCAGGCGCTGCTCGAGCTTCCGGCCGAAGCCCGGCAGGTGCTCAGGAGCGTCAGCTGGGTCGGCTCGGCGCTCGGCCGCGAACGGGTACTCGCCGTCATGCCCTGGAGCTTCCGGATCAGGTGGGCTGACTGAACAACGGGGCGGCCACTCAACGGACCGGGCGCTCAAAGCCAGGGCCGCGGATGGCCTAGCCCACAGGCTCCTCGCTCTTGCTCTCGCCTGAGACCCTCTCCTTGGGCTCTTCCTCCTCGATGTCATAATCGAGATCCTTATCAGGCGCCTTGCCGCCGGGACCTTTCAGGTAGTGCTCCATCCAGCGCAAGAGGCGCAGGTTGTAGTCGTAGCGGGCGGCGGACTTGCGGTTGCCGTGACCCTCGCCCGGGTAGAACACAAGGCGGACCGGCACCTTTCCAAGCGTCTTGAGATGGCGAAAGAGCTCCATCGACTGCCCCGGGTGGACACGAGGATCATCCTTGCCGTGCAGGATCAGTGTCGGCGTCTTGCCCTTCTTGATGTGATAGATCGGGCTGCGCTCGAGGAAATACTTCCAGTCATCCCACAGCCACTTGAGGTGATGGACCATGAACATCTCATAGGGGATGTCGGTGGTGCCGACCTTGGAGATGTTGTCGCTGATACCAACGAACATGACGCTGGCGGCGAAGCGGTGTGAATAATAGGTCGCGCCCCAGGCCGAGGCGTAGCCGCCGTAGGAGCCGCCGGTGATGCCCACCTTCGCCTTGTCCACCAGGCCGATCTCGATGAGATGGTCGACCGCGTCAACAAAATCGTCGAATTCCTTGCCGGCGGCGTCCGCCTGGCTGAGCTTCGAGAACTTGACGCCGCGACCGGTCGAGCCCCGGTAATTCGGATAGAAGACCGCGAAGCCGCGCGCGGCGCCGACCTGCCCGGCGTAGGAATAGCGTGACAGCCAGCCATTCTGCATATGGGCCTCGGGGCCGCCGTGGACGGTCAGGATCAACGGATAGCGCTGGCCCTTCTTTTCATCGAGCGGACGAATGAGGATGCCCTCGAGCTCGAGGCCATCGCGGGCCTTGTGTCGAACGATCTCCTGCTTCGCGAAGCGCATGTCCTTGAGCCAGGGATTGCTGTCGGTCTTGCGCTCGGGCTTCCCCTTGCCCACGGTCCAGTGGAAGGCCTCGCCGGGATGGGTCGCGCTATTGCCGATCGTGACAATTGAATGGTCCGCGGGGGTGGAAGCGATCGACAGGCCCTTCCAGATCTCCTTGCCGGGCTTCAGCAGCGTCTTCCGGTTCTTGCCATCGCGGCCCACCTCGGAAATCTCCGTCACCGTACTGACATCGCCGACGTAGATGATCCGTGAATTGTCGAGCCAGCCGAGGGCGGAGACCTCGCCAAGAAAGTTCGGCAGGACGTCAACGGGCTTTCCGCCCTTAGCGGGGACCACCCAGATCCTGCCCGCGCTCGGGTCATTGGGATCCTCGGCCGTGATGAAGGCGATGTGCTTGCCATCGGGGCTCCAGGCGGTGTCCCCGAGCTTGCCGGGATTGGCGATCTCCGTCTCGACCTTGCCGCCTTCGACCGAGATCACGCGCAGCCTGCGGTTCATATAGTAGTCATCGACCAGCGAGGTCGGCGCCAGTGCCACCAGCAGGCGGGAGCCGTCCGGGCTCCAGCTCAGCGAGCTGGCCGAACCGGGCAGCTCGAGCGCCTTCGGCTCACCGGAGCCATCGGCGTTGACGTCAACCAGCCAGACCCGGGACGGCTTCCACTCCTCCTCGTAAATGATGGGAGCGAAGCCCTTGTCTTTGAACTTCTTCTTTTCCTTGTCTTCTTTGAGCTCGCTGGAGGAGAGAAAAGCCACCCGCTTGCCATCGGGGCTCCAGACGTAGGACGAGACCGAGAGCTTGCTGTCGAAGGCCTTGCGCGATTCGCCGCCATTTACCGGGATCAGGTAGAGTGAGCGCGCCTTGTCTCCATCCTTCTTGTTCAGGAAGGAGATCGACTGCCCATCCGGAGTCCAGCGGATCGAGCTGATGCTGACCTTGCCGGTGATAAAGGGGATCTGGCGGCCCTCCTTCAGCACATGGAGTTCGACCCAGGAGGAGCCGCTGTCCTCCTTCATCAGCTCCCTGGGAATCGCCAGGAGATAGGCCACGCTCTTTCCATCCGGGGACACCTTCGCCGAAACAACCGAGCGCAGCTTGGCCAGGTGCTTCGGTGTCCAGGTCTCCTCCGCGGCCAGGGGGAGACTGATAAACAATAGCGCCAGCGCCGCGGCCAGGGCCGGGCGGAAACAAACGCGCCACGAACGATTCAATCCAACTCTCGAGCTCATCTGATGATTCTCCAATAGCATTTCAATTTACAGCAGGGTCCCTGCCGCAGGAGTCCTGCATTTTTTCATCGTTTGAGAGACCCCTCTAAATCTATAGAGCGCCTCAGACCATCACGTTTTGAACAACGAAGACATAGCCTACCACAGCGGGCCGGAAGGCTGTGAGTGATCGTTTTTATTAGAGTCCTCGCCCCCTCGGGGTAACTCCTCTTTGCTGAACAGGCGTTTTTCCGTATCCTCTTTCTGCTCGGAGCCTATCTTTCCCAGACCAGTGGAGATCCATCCCAATGCAAGAGCGGGCGCAGGTCCTGATCATCGGCGGCGGCATCGTCGGCTGCAGCGCGGCCTACCACCTGGCAAAATCAGGTTGCGAGGATGTGCTGCTGGTCGAAAAGGGCGAGCTTACCAGCGGCTCGACCTGGCATGCGGCCGGGCTGGTCGGCCAGCTGCGCTCCTCGCGCAACGTCACCCGGATGCTCAAGCATTCCGTAGAGCTCTACGAGAGCCTCGAGGCCGAGACAGGGCAGGCCACCGGCTGGAAACAGGTTGGCGGACTGCGGCTGGCCTGCAGCGAGGAGCGCATGCAGGAGCTTCGAAAGGGAGCCACGACGGCGAGGAGCTTCGGCCTCGAGATGCACATGCTGAGTCCGCAGGAGGCTCTCGATCTCTTCCCGATCATGAGCCCCAAAGATATCGTCGGCGGCGCCTTCCTGCCCACCGATGGCTATGCCGACCCCAGCAGCGTAACGAGGGCGCTCGCGAAAGGGGCCCGCGATAGAGGCGTCACCATTGAACGTGGCGTCCGGGTCGAAGAGTTCCTGCTCAAGGACCGACGCGTCACCGGTGTGCGAACCAACCGGGGAGACATCGAAGTTGAGACGGTGCTCCTGGCCGCCGGGATGTGGTCCCGGCAGCTGGGCGCCCTGGCCGGGGTGAACGTCCCCCTGATCCCGGTGATGCACCAATACATGGTCACCGACAAGATCCCCGGTATCCCGGCGGACCTGCCGACCATGCGCGACCCGGACAAGCTGGTCTATTACAAGGAAGAGGCCGGCGCCCTGGCCATGGGCGGCTACGAACATGACCCGATCCCCTGGTCGACCGAGGGAATTCCGGCCGATTTCGGCCAGCAGCTGCTGGAGCCTGATTTCGATCACTTCGAGTCCATCTCCACCCTGGCCATCGAACGCACCCCGCTGCTCGAGACCGCCGGTGTCCGCGAGCTCATCAACGGGCCGGAATCCTTTACCCCCGATGGGAACTTCATCATGGGCCGAGCCCCCGAGCTCGACAACTTCTTCGTCGGCGCCGGCTTCAACGCCCATGGCATCGCCGCCGGCGGCGGCGCCGGACGCATGCTGTCGGAGTGGATCCTCGATGGGAGGCCCAGCCTCGATCTCTGGAGCGTCGACATCCGGCGCTTTGGCGACCATCATCAGAAGCTCGACTTCGTCAGGGACCGCACCCTGGAGCTCTACGGCAAGCACTACTCCATCGCCTGGCCGGGAGATGAGCACGAATCGGGCCGGAAGCTCCGGGTCAGCCCGCTCCACTCCCGCCTCGAGGGGCAGGGCGCGGTCTTCGGCTCCAAGTTCGGATGGGAGAGAGCCAACTGGTTCGCGCCGGAGGGGGCCGAGGCTGTCGAGACGCCCACCTTCAGCAAGCCCGGCTGGTTCGAAGCCGTCGGAACGGAGCACCAGGCCATCCGCGAGGCCGTCGCTCTCATCGACCAGACTCCCTTCAGCAAGCTCGAAATCTCCGGGGCGGGAAGCTTCGAGTTCCTGCAGCGCCTGGCGGCGGCGAACATCGACAAGCCCCCCGGCAGGCTCACCTACACCCAGCTGTGCAACGAGCGCGGCGGGATCGAATGTGACCTGACCATCGCCCGGCTCGAAGACGAGCGCTTCTACATCGTCACCGGCACGGCCTTTGGAGGACACGACCTCTCCTGGATCCGGGAGAACCTCGACAGCGGCAGCCCTGTCAAGCTTGCGGACATCACCGACAGCCGCGCGGTGATCAATGTCTGCGGACCACGTTCGCGGGAGTTGCTCGAGAGTGTCTGCGGCGACGCCCTCGACAACGGGAGCTT
>DCKY01000096.1 GCA_002320775.1 Planctomycetes bacterium UBA1662 | reverse complement strand
GCTGACATAGTTGTTGTCGATGCCCGTAATCGTCAAATCATACCCTGTTGAGGCAGGGTCAACATCCGTGTCATCAAAGGCCACGATGTTCTTGACCGCAAGGCCTGAGCCAACAAGCCCATTGGCATACTCAAGACTCCTGGTCTCGGTCGCAGACTCGGGGAAAGTCGTAGCAACGGAAATCCGAGCAACGGTCGAAGTTCCAGAAGCCGGCAGCATCACGAACTGCTGGAAGCCAAGAATAGTGACCTGGATAGCCCCATCAGCGGTGAATTCGTTGAAATCAAAACCTATGTCAGAGGCTTCTTCTGCCGCCGTACCATCTGTGGTGATTCCAGTGATCTCGAATCCGTTCCCGGTGACACCAAAGGACCAGCCCTGGGCGCCAATGCCTTCATTCTCACAGGTGTTGTTGGCTGTGGTCAAAGTACAGTCAACATCCTGGGCAAAATCAGATCCTGAAATGCCGACCGGGGCCTCGGCGTTCGCGCCGGAGAAGCCAAGGGTGAAATCAGCCTCGCAAATCTCCGGAGGAGGAGGAGGAGCTGCTTCGGAGCAGGCCTCGAAGGAGCAACTGCTGAGCGTGGGATAGATCGTCTCACCGCCAAGTGTAATGGCGTTAACAACAGGCTGTCCGACACCGCGGCAACCATTCGCAAACGTCAGGGTTCCCGCAGAGCAGGTCTCTTCGTCTGCCGGAAGATCGCCTGTCACCGTCAATACGGCAATCGTCGCAGAGCCAGCGCCGGGGAGAGTGACCGGTGAAGTGAAAGAGAGCACAACGGCTGAAACGGCTCCATTGAGCCCGCCACAGTCATTGCCGCGATTCGTGTCGCCATCCCTCGAGGTGGTTTCACTCTTCTCGAAACCAACGGAACGAAGACCGCCATTGGCGACATCCGCACCGACAGTTCCATCGGTTGTTATAGCTGAAATCGTGGTGCCTTCCGCGGCAACACTGATGGACCAGCCCTGGGCGCCATCGCCAGGCTGATCTGTCGTGAGGGTGGCCTCAACTTCCTGCGAATAGGCCGCGCCGGCCTCACCGCTGACATCCGAACAGCCAGCGAGGTTAAAGGAAGACTCTCCAGCGGGACAGGGGGCACAGGCGGGGTCAAGACAGTCGGCAAGGCCGTTTCCGTCCTCATCTCCCTCCGCGTCACAATCCTCACTGGGCGGCTCGGGGACAGAGAGAGTCACCGTGCAACCGCCAAGCGTCGGAATGATCGTCTGAGCGTTGAGAGTGACGGCGTTGCGTACCGGCTGGCCTGCTCCACGGCAACCATCAGCGTAGAAAATGTTGATGTCGCTGCTCTCTCCCACACCCGGGAAGCTGGAGCTGACACTGATAATCGCGACGGTTTCCGCACCGTTAGGATCCAGCGTAATGGGGTTAACGAAAGAGAGCACAACGGCACTGACAGCGCCATCGAGTCCTTCGCAACCATTGCCGCCGCCTGGTGTCACTCCGGAGCGTGTCGTTGTTTCAGATTTTTCGAAACCGACACTCCGCATTCCACCCTGGGCCACATCGGCACCAACGGTTCCATCTGTAGTAATATTGTTAATCACGGCCCCTTCAGCAGCAATACTGATGGACCAGCCCTGAGCACCTTCAGCGAGATCGTTATTCGAGGTGGTGAGCACACAGCCAACATCGCCCCCGGTCAGATCACCAGCGCCACCAGGCACGGTTTGGCCGCAAGCGCCGGCAATCGGCCCAAGAGGCTCAAGCGACAACGAAACATCCTGAGCCATACACTGCCCGGCGATAACCAAACTCAGCACAGCGACAAAAGTACGGACAATAACTTTAGTCATGTCCCCTCCCTTTTTGATTAAAAAAGACCCAAATTCCTAATTTCAGCAGACTAAACCCATTTACAACCCACTGAGTGTAATTCAACAGGCTAACAAGGACCAATAATATATCAGTATTTTATTCAAAGCAAGCAGTATGGGCTCATCGTGCGGCGCAAAACAGCTGCCTGAAGAACACCGGGTACTGAACCAGGGCCTTAGGGCAAACTGCGGGTCCCAGCATTACCGACCGAGGACGAATTGAGCTCTTCCCTTTGCTCCTTCAATTTCAGCTAATTCACATGCTAATCCGACTTTACGACTCTTTGACTCAACCCTGAAAAGAAGCGGATACACACCAACGGGAAGGTCCAGAGACACAGCTGGGCTTGATTCACTTCCAGAAAACACTTTCTTGCCCCCAAGATAGATGGTTAACCCCTTGCCCGAGTTGGGCTTGATTCCGATTTTTCCCGCGGCAACGACCCGTAGCTCACACCAGGCAAAGGAGACAGGGCTATCCCGGTCCAATTGCAGTTGTGACAGCGGCAGAACCCCGGAAACTCTGCTGTAGCTGGAAACCCACTGCAAATTTGAATCATCCGGCCCGGAGACAGGAGACCGTTCACCTGCAGGACCCAATCCCGGAGGAACCTTCTCCAAAACTCTCCAGCTTCGTGCAAAAGGAGTCTTGCCGACGGAATAATCGCCGATCTTGCCGATCTCTGACAGGAAGCGCAGGAGGTCCCTCAACTCATCGCTGGTCAGAGAATCGGTAAGTCCCGAGGGCATCAGGGACCCTCCCATCGATCGACGTGCGATATTGTCGCGCCGAACGGGCAGCTCCCCTCCCTCTGAATCCCTGAGAATCAGCTCCGAACCGGCCTCGCGAAGCTTGATCCCGGTAAGAACACGCCCATCCTTGGTAACAACCGTTGTCGAATGGTAATTTTCCTTGATGGCCTTATTCGGATCAAAAATGGAATCGATCAGATAATCGAGCTGGGCTGTAGTCCCGATACTTGACAGATCAGGCCCAACCAGCCCTCCGGCCCCTCCGATGGCGTGACATTTGAGGCAAGCCAGCTCTCCGCTGTGATAGATCTCTTCGCCTCGAGCAGGGTCCCCCCGCTCCACCACCTCCCTTGACAGTTTCGCGATTTCTTCCGCAGTAAGCTTTCTTGGCCCCCCGGAAAGCCCTGCCGACTTCCTCAAGGCCTGAATCAGCTGTGATTCAGGGCCGGCATTGTCACCCGGAGCCCGCCGGGGCTCCGTCAACCGGATCCCGACCCTGGCCACATCCTGGTCTATTTTTTCTGCCCCAAGGGCCGAAGAAAGGGCCGCAGCTCCACCGCTCCTTGACAAAAAAGCTGAAAAAACCGGGCGCGGGTCAAAACCTTGCTTCCCACCAAGCAGCTCTACTGCATGAGAAGCGGCGGTTACGGGATCGATCGATGCCAGGGCAGCCACGGCCATGCCCCTGGACCTGGCGTTCTTGCCCGAAGCACTCTGCGCCTTCAAAAAGGCCGCGCTGGCCTTGTCAGAAAAATTCGCGATCCCGGCGAATGCCGCTACCCTGACACTGTCAGCCCCGCCTCCCTTCGCCATCTCTTCAAGTCTCGGACGGAGGTCCAGCATCTTCCACAACCCAGCCAGCCTGGCGCCTGCGGCCTGGAGGGGCGAGTCTGACGACCTGATCAGGGCGGAGACCTTCTCTCTGCCGCTGGCAGGAGAAACTTTTCTTTCGCGAGCCGAACGGGCAAGGGCAGCAAGAACCCTCTCGCTGTCGCCCGCCCTCTCAAAGGCGAACGCCAACTGCGCCGGATCCCCCTGGAGCGCAACCATCTCAAGCAGGCCCTCCTGGCGATCATTCGGAATCTTCCCACCCCTGATAAGAGCCACCAATCGGCCAATGACCCGCCTGGTCCCGACGGAAGCCAACGCAAATTCAAGCTGCCGGCTATTGCCGCCGAAATCGACCTTCCCGCTCTCAAGAGCTGGAAGCCACCAGGGTTCAAGATCCACCGCCGTCACATGCAGCGCATAGGCAAGAAAGCCCGATGCCTGCCCCCCATCCTTGAAATGCCGGCCTCCTCGATGACCCGGAAGACCTCCGGATGCATCGACAGGATGGTCAAGAACCGTCATGGCAAGCTCCATAGCGACCTCGGCGACAGCCCCCCCCGCCCTGGAGCCCACAAGGCCAAGCGTCCGAACGGCTTCAAGCCGGACCCGGGGAGACTCATCGGCCACCTGGACGCCAAGAAGAGGAAGGGGGTTATCCAGCCTGTCATACCAGTACCCGACCACCCGTGTCGCCGCTGCCCGGACCCGGTGATCCGGCGACCGAAGCAGCCGCCCAAGCAGGCCGGCTTCAACCTTGTCGATTGTCTGGTAAGTCCAGAGAGCTTCGAGCAGCTGATGATTGTATCCTGGGTCCGACCTGTCGAGGCCGGAGACCCATTTCTTGAGAGCTTTCGCTACCTTTTCTTGAGATCGGTGACTCAGGACCCTCTTCGCGTGGTGTCGCGTCCAGTCCTCAGGAACCTTCAGGTAATCAAGCAGCTTCTCCTCCGGCGCCCCGACAAGCTTCGGCTTCTCAACCAGGGCTCGCCCCTTGGCTGTAAGCCTCCAGACGCGACCATGCTGGCGGTCCCGCATTGGACTGCGGAAATCAACCTCTCCATGCTGGATGATGGGGTTGTACCAGTCGGCAAAATAGATGGCCCCATCAGGGCCCATCTTCACGTCGACAGGCCTGAACGCTATGTGCTTTGACCGAAGGGGCTCCGAGACCTGCCTGGATGCGTAGCCGGCCCCGTTCTCGGAGATCTCGTACCGACGAACCCGATGGGCCCGAAAATCATTCGTGACAAAGGTTCCGCGCCACTCTGGAGGAAGATGTCTCCCGCTGAGAATCTCGGCTCCGCACTCCTTCGGGCTGCCTGGATTGAGTCCTCGCATGATCTTTCGACTGGTCGGAGACCCGATGATCGTCGCCCCCGGCATGAGGTAGATGACCCCATCCCCATAGGCTCCATCGGCCCCGAAAGATTGCCCCCAGCGATCAAAATGATGCCCCCAACCGTTGCACATTCCGCGAACGTAAATTTCCAGCCGGAGCTTTTCGGGACGGAACTGCCAGATCCCGCCGCCGTTCATCCGGCGAACACCGTAGGGAGTCTCAATGTGGCTGTGGATGTAGATGGATTGATTGAAATACAAATTCCCGCCGGGACCGTAGCGGAAGGTGTGGAGAATATGGTGAGTATCCTCGATCCCGAAGCCTGAAAGAACCACGCGCTTTTCGTCAGCCTTCCTGTCTCCATCATGATCTCTCATGTAGAGCAGGTCGGTGGAATTGGCGATATAGGCTCCCTCATTATCATCGGGAACCACCCCGGTTGGCATCAGGAGGCCATCGGCGAAAACCGTCGAACGGTCAGCCGCGCCATCTCCATCCGTATCTTCCAGGATCAGGATCCGGTCATTGGGCACCTGCCCGGGCTTGATGTGAGGATAGACTCCTGAACTGGCAACCCAGAGCCTCCCCCTGGCATCGAAGTTCATATTGATCGGCTTGGAGATCAACGGGTTGGCGGCAAACAGATTCACCTCAAACCCCTCCGCCGCCTGGAACTGGCCAAGCTCGGCAACGGGATCAGGCTTTGGAGCCTTCCGCAGATTCCTCTGGGCATGCAGTTCCACAGCCGAAAGCAGAAAAAAAACAGTGATAAGACCGATCCAGCTTCCCGATTTCCTCACTTGGCACCCCCCTTCACCCTCGCCAGTTCATACGCTCGCGCAACAGGAACTCGAAGGCTGGCGATCGCGGCTTCCTTCTCAGCAATCAACGGATCGAATAACGGAATCTCCACGGCATTGTTACCCTGCTCATGCCGCCGAAACCCGTAAATGTAAGGCCAGTTAGCCGGACGATACCGGTGGAAGTAGAAAAAGTTCTTCTCTATCGCCAGCTTTCGTATCTTTTCAATCCGTTCATAATCCGGCCCGCCGCCGACGTGAACCCCCGCCTTCCACTGACTGGAATCAGCCTTCGCCACCTCGACCCCGTCAACCCGCAGAACATATTCACCCGACCGAAGACCCGCAACCTGGAGAACCTGCTCGGCTCCACCGGCGGCAGAAAAACTGGGGAGGCTGCCTCGCAGGACCTTGAAGGTGATCGTTTCGCCTTTTTTTTCCAGCTCATCGACCTGTAAGCCTTTCGCGGAAACGACCCCTGGCTTACCCGCATCGATTGCCAGCGCCGCAGCCTTACCTCCAGCGCCAATCCGCGCCGCGATCAGCTGCCCGGCCTTCAAATAGCCGCTGGCATTGAGATGAATCCCATTAGAGGTCAGCCGCTCCTCAGGACTGTCAGCCCGAAGATGCCTGAACAGGTCGACAAAGAGAAGCTTCCGCTCCTCGGCAATCCCCGCGATAGCGGCAGTGTAGAGTGTCAGGTTCTCATTCTGCTGAGCGGGATCGGGAAGCGGCGGTTTCATTTTTTCAAGACGAACCGGAGAGAGGAGGGCCATCCGCACGCCTGTCCCGGCGAGAGCATCGAGGAGTCTCTTGTAGCCGGCAACGAATGCCGGCAACCCAGCCTCACCATCATAGGCCGCATTGGAACCATACCCGATGATCAAGACGGTGGGCTTGGCATCGGCTACCTGCTTTCGAAGCTTGCCGAAACCTTTGGCAGCGGCATCGAAGACCGCCCGGGAATGACCAAACACGTTGTCCGCGCTCCAGCCGACATTCCTGAACGTCAAGCCCAGGCCGGGATTCCCGATGGTCAGCATGGTCTCGAGGTAGCCGTAGATCTGGGCCCTCTCGATGAGCGTATTCCCAAGAAGAACGATCCGGTCGCCATCCCGGAGCTCAAGATCATCGGCCGCATCCAGCGCGTCGGCCCCTCTCCCGAAAACAACACCCAGAGCCAGCAATGTAAAAAGAATCTGTCTAGTCAAAGTTCCGTCCCCGCTAAATGATTGTCGGTCAAGTGAAGCAATCCGTGGGCATCTTAGGGCAAAAAGCACCGGCGAAACAAGCCGCAGAACTGAAACCTCTCCTGCTCGAAGAGAATAAAATTCAAGTACTTATGAGAAAACAGCGCCGCGGGAATCTCTTTCGCATGCCCTGGGAGCCTTCCGCAGCCCAGAATCTGAAACTGCTGGCTCTTGTAGGGGTTTTTACGTTACAATTAACTGGCCTTATATATTGGGCGCAGTTGAAGCCTGCATGAACATCAGCCATCCCCTCAAAAGGAAGTACCCATGTCAAAACCCATGGATCGACGTACCATGCTCAAGGGAGCCGGCTTTGCCGTAGCCCTGCCTCTTCTCGATGCGATGATTCCCGCATCAGCCGCTTTTGGACGAAATTCAAAAGCCTACAAAGGCCCCATGAGGTTCCTGGGCACTGGAACGCCCCTGGGAATGCATCCGTCAAACTTCCATCCGAAGATGGCGACTCGCGACTATGATTCGCCTCGATCACTCAAGGCGATCGAACACCTCCGTAACGACTTCACCGTCTTCAGCAACCTGGATCACGGCCTCAGCGGCGGCCACTATGCCAACCACACCCTTTTCAGCGGCGTGAAGGTCGAAGAACATAAAGATCACGATGAAGGCAACGTGACGGTCGACCAGCGCTACGCCGAGCACGTCTTCTCACAGACGCGCTACAGCTCCCTGTGCCTCTGGAACAGTGATTACTCCTGGACTCGGCGCGGCGTCAGGGTACCCGCGATCAAGTCTACCCCGCATGCTTTCGCCCTGCTGTTTGAAGACACATCTGGGGTCAGCTCCAAGCGTCGGCGCCGCAACAAATCCAAGTTCTCAGCCTACCCGGAAGAGTCCACCGCCGATCTGGAAGCCCGCAACAGTGTTCTCGATGCGATTCGAGGCGATGCGAAATCGCTTGAAGCACGCCTGGGAGCGGCCGACCGCAACAAGCTGGATGAATACTTCACCTCCATTCGCGAGGTTGAACGCAAGCTGCAGTCGGACATCAAATGGTCAAAGATCCCCAAGCCGAAGGTCGACGCCTCACCCAAGAGCGCGTCCAATCGCGACCTCGAAAAGGCTTACGAATCCTGGTATGACCTGGCCTACCTGGCCTTCAAGACCGACTCTACGCGGTCCATTGTCCTCGGCTCGCCCGGCGGAGGCAACTTCAACATACCCGGCGTAACCAAGGGGTACCACGACCTCTCTCACCACGGGCATAAAGATGAGAACATTGAACAGCTCAGCCTGATCGACCAGGTCCATCTTCGCTCCTGGGGTCGCTTTGTAGAAAAGCTCAAATCGACCAAGGAAGCGGATGGCCGCACCATGCTCGATTCAACCATCACCATGCTGGGATCCGGCATGGGCGACGGCGCGAGGCACAACAACGAGAACCTGCCCCTGGTCATGGCCGGCGGCGGCTGGCGCCACGGTTCGCATGTCAACGTATTCAAGCGACAGAAGCTCAACAGCCTCTACCTGAGTGTCCTCCAGCGGCTGGGAGTCAAGACCCGCAAGTTCAATACTGTTGAGACCTCCTTCACGGGTCTTAAATAAGTCAGATGGCAGCTTTTCGGCCGCTTCTCCTAACGATTGTCGCTCTCTGTATCCTTTCCGGGGATGCGTGGGCTGACGACATCAACTACGCATCCGGCTATAAGAACAAGCTCGAGCCTTTCCTTGAAAAGAACTGCTTCCGCTGTCACGGGGAAAAGGTCCAGAAGGCCAAGATGCGCCTCGACACCCCCAGGTTCAAACCGACGGACCCCGACAGCTTCGACTTCTGGCAAAACGTACTAGACCGGATCTCCAGCGGCGAGATGCCGCCGCCGGAGAAAACAAGGAGCGGAAAGACTGTTGTCGCCAAGCCGAACCTGGAGCTCACAGCCGATGCCAAAAAGATCTCCGAGTGGCTGAGTGAGGCGCTGGAGCAGGCTTCAGCCCAGGCCTCCAAGGCGATTCGCGCCAAGGGCAAGGGGACACTTCGCCGACTCAGCCGGTCACAATACGCCAACACGGTTCACCAACTGCTCGGCAGCAAGGCCAGCAAGCTGCTGATCAACACCTTCCCCGAAGAATTCCTCGACGAAGGCTTCGACAACATTGGCAGCTCACAGGTCATGAGCGACTTCCTCATCAGCCACATGATCAAGACGGCCGAAGACGCTGTTGAGTACACCGACTTCGACCGCAAGACGGCGACACGTGAAGAGCTCAAGGAGTTCGCGACTCTCGCCTTCAGGCGGCCAGTCACAGACGCGCAGATCGCCCCTTATGTTCGCCTTGCGGAGAAGGCGACGGCGACAAGGGCCTACGCGGCCATCCTCTGCTCCCCCCGCTTCCTTTATTTTTACGAGGACCCCGGCAAGCTGGACAGCTACGCGATCGCCTCCCGACTGAGCTACTACCTCTGGAACTCGATGCCGGACAAGACACTCTTCAAGCTCGCCGCCGAAGACAAGCTCACCGATGAAGAGGTCATCGCTGAACAGGTTGAGAGGATGCTGAAGGACAAGAAGGCGGAGCTCTTCATCAACAACTTCCTGCGCCAATGGCTCCATCTCGAGAACATCACCCTGCTGCCGCCCGACGAGAAAAAGTTCAAGACCTTCTATGACGATGCCCTCGAGGACGCCTTCACCACCGAGTCCTTCATGGTCTTCAAGTACATGGTCGATGAAAACCGTCCTGTGACCGAGTTCCTCAGCGCGAACTACACCTTCATCAACAACGACCTCGCCAAGCACTACGGGCTCGACAAGGTCGACAAGTACGACTTCAAGAAGGTCACGCTGAAAGATCCCAGCAGGGGAGGCCTCCTCACCCAGGGTGCCGTCCTGACGAGCACATCGAATGGGATTGAAACTTCCCCTGTCCTCAGGGGAATCTGGGTCCTTCAGAACATCCTCGGCCTCAAAAAACCTGATCCGCCCCCCAACGTTCCCGCCCTGGCCGTCGACACGCGCGGCACGAGGACTCTTCGCCAGCAGCTCAGCGCCCACACCAAGAGCAGCAGATGCGCCACCTGCCATAGGCACATTGACCCCCTGGGTTTCGCTCTGGAGAACTTTAACGCGATCGGCGCCTGGAGAGAAAAATACGAGAACAACGCCCGGGTCGACACCAGCGGCAAGCTCCCCACCGGCCAAAGGTACCGCAATATCGGAGAATTCAAGAAGGCGCTGCTGTCGAGAAAAGACAGCTTCACCCAGGGCCTGGTTTCGAAGTTCCTGACCTACGGCACCGGGCGGAAGATGCACGGCACCGACCGCTCCGAGATCAAGAAGATCGCCAGCAAGCTGAAACGCAGCGGCTACGGCCTGCGGGACCTTATCCATCACACCACCGCCAGCAAGATCTTCCTCAACCGCTAAGTGGGCCTTCAGAGGGTGATCTCGAATCCTTTTCGCTGCTCTCGACTCCGCAACGCGTCGGCTTCCTTGTCGCCGACCACCTGCTCGCGAGAAATGTCCCAGGTCAATTTACGCTTGAGCAGAACAGAGATGTTGGCAAGGTGGAGGACAGTCGCGGTCCAGTGATGACTGAAGGCGTCTGAGATCGGAAGATCGCGAGTCTTGACGCAATCGAAGAAATTTCCCATGTGATTCCCCGGGGTCTTTCCTCCATAGACCTTGCTGATGGCGTCCTGGGGAAGCGGGTCATCCCGAAGTTGAGCCACCGGTTTCCCTGATATCGACCCCCTGCTGACGAAGAACTCACCCTTTGTTCCTTCAAACAGCACCCCTTGCCGCCGTCCGGTGACCATCTGAAGCTCGACTCCATTAGGCAACCTGCAGCTCACGTCAAATTGCGCCGGCATGTTATAGCCATTCTCAACCTGCGGAACATCCCCGGTCCCCTCGATCCTCAGGCGCCCCTCGCCGGGATCGCCTATGGCCCAGAGAGCTATATCCACATGGTGCGCGCCCCAATCGGTCATTTGGCCTCCGGCGTATTCTCTCCACCAGCGGAAGTTGCCATGACAACGCTCGGCGGTATAGGGAACAACCGGGGCCTGCCCCAGCCACATATTCCAGTCGAGATGCGCCGGCGCCGCGGCCGTCTTGAAGGGGCCGCCTGTCTGCCCGCCGCCTGTTGACGCAACCACACGCTTGATCCTCCCGATGCGCCCGGCCCTCACCAG
>DCKY01000173.1 GCA_002320775.1 Planctomycetes bacterium UBA1662 | reverse complement strand
AGCTTGCCGCCTGACTTGATAAAGTCGTCAATCTCGTTGGGCCAGGGCTCGATACCCGTGTAGCCCGCCTTCTCGGCGATCTCGATGGTCTTACGGATCGGCAGCTTGTGCCCGCGCAGGGTGCTGGTGTTGAGACTGATCGGGTAGGCTCCTGTGCGCGCCTCGGGCTCAGCGGCAACGCTGGTCGAAGGGGCGGCGGCCCCGGAGGCGGCCGCGCCGGCGGCAAGGGCGGCTGTTTTCAGGATCTCACGGCGTGAAAGGCCCCGCATAGCTTACTCCTGTGCGTTCTCTTGGAATATTCGAAGGGGAAAACCCCAGTGGACTCCATGTTCTGATTCATTTCAAGCAGAGGATGGGTACGGAGACATCCAGCCGGTACAATTGGCAAGGAGGCCGCCGCCTGGTCTCTTCTGCTGTAACTGGATCCAGGGTCTGGAAAAAACATGACAACGAGAGTCGGAGCGCTTCTGGGCGCGCTGATCCTGCCGCTATGCGGCGGGCTGCGCTCCGAGGAGATCATTCATTTTGAGCTGGCCGGAGACAACGCGGCCTCGCTCCGCCTTGCGGGCGCCGCGAGCCTCACGCCCGGCGAGAGCCCCATCGTTTCCCTGACCGACGACAGCCCGGATTCTCTCGGCGCAGCCTGGGCCGGAGACCCGGTGCCGGCGGCCAGCGACCGGATTCTTGTCCACTTCGAATATTCCCTCTCGGTTCCGGGCGCCATGGCGGAGCGGGGAGCTCTTGGCGGCGGGGTCCAGCTGATCTTCGCCGGCCCTGGGGACGAACCCCCTCTCAAGGGAGGGGAGTCCCTCGGCGTCGAGGCGGAGGGGCGATCGTTTCTGGGTATAGCGATTGACCTCGGCGGCGATGGCGCGCGCGGGCCGAACGAACCCCACCTCGAGATCAACCAGGACAGCGACCCCGGCAGCGAACCTTCCCTTGCCGTCAGCGAGGACATCCCCGACGTACTTTCTACCGCCTCCGGCGCCGGCACCGTGAGGGTCACCGCCCTGCTTGAAAATGGACGGGCGAGGGTGATCGCGGCCGCCGACCACGACTGCTACGGCGCCCGGGTTGTCTTCGACGAGTCGGTCTCACTGGAACGATCAGGCGGCCTGCGCATCGGTATCGCCGCATCCTGCGCCGAGACCCCTGCCCTCCATCGGCTGCACGCGCTCGAGGTGCGAACGGAAATTTCGCGGCCCGCCTTCCTCCGCGGTGACTGCAACCAGGATGGCGTCGTCTGCGGCTCGGTCGGCGACCTGGTGCGGCTTGTCGAGGGATGCTTCCTCGATGGCCCGCCGCCGCCCTGCGAGGCCGCCTGCGATGCCAATGGAGATGGACAGGTCTGCGGCTCGGTCACCGACGTGGTCTACCTGGCGAACTTCTGCTTCCTCGGCAACGGGCCGCCTCCGCCTCCGCCCTGGCCGGCCTGCGCCGCGGCTGAGAGCGCCGGCGAGATGCGTTGCGAAGAGCCCTCCTGGTGCGGAAACGAGACGACCAGCCCCCTTGCCTGGCTCGGTAGAAACGACCATGGCCGGAAAGAGTATTTCCGCCTCCTTGACGGCATGGTGATGGTGCAGATCCCCGCGGAAAGCTTCGAACAGGGAGATACATTCTTCGATTACGGCGGCGACGAACTGCCGGCGCACCCCGTGACGATCACCCGCCCCTTTCTGCTGGCCAAGTTCGAGGTGAGCAACCGGCAATACCGGCGTTTTCTCGAGGCCGCCGGCTGCGGCGGCCCCCTCTGCGAGGGCTGTGACGACACTTACGACTTCACCGGCGGCGGCTCTGCCGATTATGACGGGTGCCACTATCCCGAGGGAGAGGCGGGGCTGTTCTGGGCCCGCAACGGTGATTACTTCGAGAACCCGGCCTTCGCCGACCACCCGGTGGTCTGGATCGACTGGTTCGACGCGGTCGCCTACTCTCGCTGGGCAAACGCCGAGACCTCCGCAGACTGGGAGGACTTCCACAGCTACGGACTTCCCACCGAGGCGCAATGGGAATACTCGGCGCGTTGGCGGGGACAGGGCGCCCTCCCCGGGCGCTACCCCTGGGGAGGCGGCGAGGGACGGTTCAACTCGCCGGAGAACATCAACTTTGAGCTCTGCAACCACGGCAACAACCTCGGCCGCGCCGACACCGTCTGCAGCCGCCCTGCCGGGCGTTCCTGGTTCGGACTCTACAACCAGGCCGGAAATGTCTACGAATGGACCGCCGACTGGTACGATGCCGATGCCTACTCGGCCGTTCCCAGGACAGATCCCTTCTCCAGCAGCGGCGCCGACTTTCGGCAGCTGCGCGGCGGCGGCTGGTTCGGGCCCCCCTTCAGCGTTCGCAGCTCCTACCGATGCAACTTCAGGCCCCAGGATGCCGATGTCGATGTCGGCTTCCGGCCCGCGGCCCGGGCTCCCTGAAAGTTTCCTTTTTCCTGAAACTTGCCGTTTCTTTCGCAGTCTGTTAGTAGGGTAAGGACTGTAATCAAACCTGAACCAGGAACTGGAACGGCATGTTGAGACCGAATAACCGGCGCGAGCCCCGGGCTGGGGCCCGAAACCATCTCCTCCTCCTCTGCGTTTTCGTAAGCTGCACGCTTCTCGGCCTCTTCGCCCTGGATGCCGCCGCGCAGAAATCCGCTGAAGAAAAGAAGAAGCCCGACGGACTCGAGCTCGAGCTTGTTGACGGCGGCGAGCTGGCTGCCCCGGAAGAGGAGAAGAAGGAGGCCCCTTCGAAGCCGCTGGGTGAAAAAGAGACCCGGGCCGTCATCGAGCGCCTGGGAAAGAAGGCGCCCGAGGCGGAGGAAAAGAAATTCTCCTTTCCCAGTTCAACCCTGCCGCCGCCGGTGACCGGCACGAACATCAAGGAGGTCTTCCCGCCGCCGCAGAAGGTGCCGGGTATCAAGGTTCCCGCGAATTCCAAGATCGAGGTGCTGCGCTACCAGCCGGAAGGAAGCCTGCCCCTGGCATCTCATCTCAGCGTGACCTTCTCCGAGGCGATGGTGGCGCTGGATACGCATGAATCCCTCGCCGGAGAAGAGCTGCCGGTCATACTCACGCCCCCGGTCAAAGGGGTCTGGAGATGGGTCGGAACAAAGACCCTGTTCTTCGAGCCCGGGGGGACGAAAGGAAAGACCCGCTTCCCGATGGCCTCCATCTACAAGGTGGAGGTCCCCGGGGGAACCAGGAGCGCCGCCGGAGCACAGCTGAAGAAGAAGGTCTCCTGGACCTTCAGCACTCCCGCGCCGACCATCGTCTCCGCCCATCCCCAGGGCGGCCCGAAGCGCATCGACCCGGTAATGGTCCTGGTCTTCGACCAGCGAATCAACCCCGATGCGGTCCTTGAATACATTACCGTCCGGACCGCCGCGAAAAAATACGCCCTCCGCAAGGCTACCGAGGCCGATCTCGCCGCTGATACGCGAGCGAAGAAGATCTTCTCCTCGGCGGCCGAAGACCGCCGGGTCGCCTTCCTCGCGACTGAGCGTTTTCCAACCTCAGCCACTGTACAGATCCAGGCGGACAAGGGCCTGCCCTCCCTTGAGGGCCCCCTGAAGACAACCAAGGAGCAGGCCTTCTCCTTCCGCACCTTCGCCCCCCTGAAGGTGACCGAACACCAGTGCTACTGGAATAACCACCAGAAGAAGGAATGCCCGCCCGGGCAACCGATGCTGGTCTACTTCAACAACCAGATCGACGCGAAGGTGTTCGATCCCTCTCAGGTCAAGATCGAACCCGCGCTTGACGGGAAGCAGATCAATATCCGCGGCAACCGCCTGCATATTTACGGCCGCACCCGGCCGCGAACAGCCTATACCGTGACCCTGAAGCCCTCGCTCAAGGACGTCTTCTCCCAGGAGCTTGGCAAAGAGGTCTCCCTCGCCTTCTCCTTCGGCAAGATGTCCGAGAGGCTGTCCTCCAACTCCGGCAGCCTGGTGGTGACCGACCCGGCCGGCCCGCCGAAGTTCTCGATCTATACGATCAACCACGACACGGTTCACCTCGATGCCTACCGGGTGAATCCGGGCCAGTGGAGCGCCTACAACAACTTCCTGCGGGAGTACCGCAAGAAGAACTCCAAGGCCGTTCCTCCGGGAGAGAAGCTCTACTCCGGCGAGATCGACATCAAGGGCGCGCCCGATGAGCTGACGGAAACGGCCATCGACCTGCGGCCCGTCTTCGAAGAACTCGGAGGCCAGGTCATCCTCGTCATCCGCAAGAACGAGAAGGCCGAACTGCGAACGGCTGTCATCGCCTGGGCCCAGCGCGCATCCATCGCGATCGACGCCTTCGTCGATGCCGGCAAGCTCCTGGTCTGGACCAGCGCCCTCGCCGATGGAGCGACCCTTGAAGGGGTCGAGGTAAAGGTCTCCCCCCACGGACTCTCGGGCCGTTCGGACAAAAACGGAATGGTGAGCCTCGAGCTGCCGAAGAAAAACTCAGGCTCAGGCGTGATCACTGCGAAGAAGGGCGCCGAGCTCGCCTTCCTGCCGGAAAGCACCTCCTGGTGGAGTAGACAGAGCAACTGGAAGACACGGCCGGAGGTGGACTCCTACGCCTGGCATGTCTTCGATGACCGCGGCATGTACCGCCCCGGCGAAGAGGTCAGAATCAAGGGCTGGGTCCGCAGGGTCGTCAACTCCCTTGGCGGCGACCTGGAGCCGCTGCCGAAGGGCCTGCGCAGGCTCTCCTACAAGGTTCGAGGTCCGCGCGGCAACGAGCTCGCCAAGGGTGAGCTGAAGCTCAGCGAGCTTGGCGGCTTCCATCTCTCGTTCCGTCTGCCGCTCGAGATCAATCTCGGCTACGCCAATGTCTCCTTCGCCTTTCTCGGCGTCGCCGGCCGCAGCCCGGGACAACACGGACACGGGTTCCAGGTCCAGGAGTTCCGCCGGCCGGAATTCGAGGTGAAGACCGAAAAGAGCCCAGGACCTCACATCGTCCTCGGAAAGGCAGCCGCGACGGTTACAGCCGCCTACTACGCCGGCGGACCCCTTCCCGATGCCCCGGTGAGCTGGGTCGTCACCCAGACCCCCGCCAGCTACTCCCCGCCCGGCCATGGTGATTTCACCTTCGGAACCTGGGTGCCCTGGTGGCGTTTTGGCGGCCACCACGGCGACTTCTTCCCCGGCGGCCCTTCCGCCCCGACAAGCAAGACCTTTGCCGGGAAAACCGATGGCCTGGGGCTGCACCGCCTCGGCATCAACTTCAAGGCGGTCACCCCGCCTCGCCCCACCAGCGTCGAGGCAAAGGCGAGCGTCAGCGATGTAAATCGCCAGACCTGGGCATCCTCAACGACGATCCTGGTACATCCGGCGGACCTCTATGTCGGGCTCCGCAGCGAGAAGACCTTCGTCGATGAAGGAAAGCCGCTGGAGATCGAGGCGATTGTCACCGACATCGATGGCAAACTCATCGAGGACCGGGCCTTCGAGCTCCTCTGTATCCGGCAACAGTGGGTCCAGGAAAAAGGCGCGTGGCTGCAGAAGGAGGAGGTTGCCGCCCGGAAAAACATGACCTCGGCAAAGAAGGCCGTCCCGGCACGCTTCGCGGGGCTGCCCGGCGGGTCGTACCTGCTGCGCGCGGTTATCGCCGATGAGAAGAAAAGAAAAAACCAGAGCCAGCTGACGCTCTGGATCGCGGGAGAAAAACGCCCGGAAAACCGCCGGCTCGAGCAGGAGGCGGTCACCCTGGTTCCCGACAAGAAGGAGTACAAGGCGGGAGAAACCGCCCGGGTACTCGCCCAGCTGCCCTTCTCTCCGGCTGAGGCCGTGATCACGCTGCGGCGCTCGGGAATCGTCGAGACCCGCAGGCTGCGGATCACGAAGGGAACCCACACCATCGAGATCCCCATTCGCGAAGACATGGTCCCCGGGATCTCGGTCCAGATCGACCTGGTCGGCTCGGCGAAACGCATCGGTCCCGGCGGCAAACCCGACAAAAAATTGCCCGCCCGGCCCGCCTACGCCTCCGGGCGCCTGGCGCTGAAGGTGCCGCCCTACTCCCGCACCCTTGCGGTCAAGGCGACCCCGGGAGCGGACCGGCTCATACCGGGGGGCGAGACCTTCGTCAAGGTGGAGGTCCACGATGCCAACAACAAACCCGTTAAGGACGCGGAGGTGGCCGTCGTGGTCGTCGACGAGGCGATTCTCGCGCTCACAGGCTACAAGCTCGCCAACCCCCTGCAGAGTTTCTACAGGAACCGGGGCGATGGGGTCCGGGATTACAGGTTCCGCAGCTACGTACAGCTGCGCGAATTCGTTGAGCGGCTGGCGCTGCTGGAGGCGGGAGAGGAAAGCGCCGAGGTGGAGATGATGGCGGACTCTATCGCGCTGGGAGCGCCTCGCGGTATGGCGGGTGGAAGATCCGCGAAACGCATGATGGCAAGCAACGCTGCCTTCGGCGCCTCGGACGAAGGCGGCGGCGGGGCTGAAGCCATCGCCATGCGCAGCAACTTCAGCGCCCTGGCGCTCTTCGAAGCGAAGCTCCCCACCGACGCAGATGGAACCGCGCAGGTCAAGCTGAAGCTCCCCGACAGCCTGACGCGCTATCGCATCATGGCGGTGGGGGTCGCCGGCTCACGCCAGTTCGGCTCCGGGGAGAGCTCCATTACGGCGGAACTCCCGCTGATGGTCCGGCCCTCCGCCCCCCGCTTCCTGAACTACGGCGACCGTTGCGAGCTGCCGGTGGTCATACAAAACCGTACCAAGAAACCGATCGAGGTCCAGGTGGCGCTGCGCGGCGCCAACATCAAGCTGCTCGACGGAGCCGGCAGGAAGGTCACCGTCCCCGCCTCTGACCGGGCCGAGGTTCGTTTTCCCGTCGCAGCCGTGCTGCCGGGAACCGCGCGCTTCCAGGTCGCCGCTGTCAGCGGCAAGCTCTCCGATGCCGCCGATGTCAAGGTCCCTGTCTGGACCCCGGCGACAACCGAGGCTTTCGCCGTCTACGGACAGATCGATGGATCCCAGCCCGGCCAGAACGCCGTCGTACAGGCCGTGGCCGCTCCCGCCAATGTTGTGCCGGGTTTTGGCGGCCTCGAGGTCACGACCTCCTCAACGACCCTCCATGCCCTGACCGACGCGTATCTCTACCTCGCGAAGTATCCCTACGGCTGCGCCGAGCAGGTCGCATCCCGGGTGCTCGTCACCGCGGCGCTTCGCGATGTACTGGCGGCCTTCAAGGCCGAGGGGCTGCCGGACGCCAGGGAACTGATCGCCGCGGTGGGCCGGGACATCAAGAAACTCCAGGGCCTCCAATATCCCGATGGCGGCTTCGGCTGGTGGAACAGGAAGTACCGGTCCAATCCCTACCTCAGCGTTCACGTAATCCACGCGCTCGCCCGGGCCCGCCAGAAAGACTTCACCGTCCCCGAGGTCATGGTCCGCCGCGCCCAGCAATACCTGCTGAACATTGACAGGCACATTCCGAAAGAATACCCCGAGATGTGCCGGACGACGATCAAGGCCTACAGCTTCTATGTATTCAAGGCCCTCTCCGGCAAAAAAGGCCCCGGAAAGAACACCCTCACAGCCGCGCGCCGGCTGCTCGGAGACACGCCGCAGAAAAAAATGCCGCTGGAGGCTGCCGGATGGCTCCTGACGGTCCTCGCCGGAGACCCCGAATCACGGGCGCTGCGCGAGGCGACCCTCAAGCGCTTCGGCCAGCTTGTTGTCGAGACCGCGTCGACGGCCCAATTCACAACATCCTATACCGACGGCGCGCACCTGCTGCTGCACTCCTCCAGACGAACCGACGCCATCATCCTCGAGGCGATGATCAACACCAACCCCCAGAGCGACCTGGTACCCAAGCTGGTCAAGGGGCTGCTGGCCCACCGGGTCAAGGGCCGCTGGGGAAACACCCAGGAAAACGCCTTCGTGCTCCTGAGCCTTGATCGCTACTTCCAGGTCTTCGAGGCCGACGAGCCCTACTTCGTGGCGCGGGCCTGGCTCGGAAAAAACTTCGCCGGCCAGCATGAATTCGAAGGCCGCAACACCGACTACCATCACATCTCAATTCCAATGACCCACCTGGACAAAGAGAAGAGCCTGGTCCTCAGCAAGGAGGGCAAGGGCCGACTCTACTATCGCCTCGGGCTTCGTTACGCCCCGGCGAAGCTCGAGCTCGAGCCGAGCGATCATGGCTTCACCGTTCAGCGGCGCTACGAAGCGATCGACGACCCCGGCGACGTCACGCTCGGAAAGGACGGCTCCTGGAAGATCAAGCTCGGCGCGAAGGTCCGCGCGGTGGTCACGATGGTCGCTCCCGCGCGGCGCTATCACGTGGCCCTGACCGACCCGCTCCCCGCCGGACTCGAGCCGCTCAACCCGGCCCTGGCGGTAACAGGCGGCCAGCCCACTCCTCCCCCTGGCGGGATCACGCCCCGGCGCGGCGGGTGGTGGTGGAGGGGAACCTGGTACCAGCATCAGAACCTGCGTGACGACAGGGCCGAAGCCTTCTCCTCGCTGGTCTGGGCCGGCGTGCACTCCTATTCCTATGTCGCCCGGGCTACGACTCCCGGCACCTTTGTCGTGCCGCCGGCGAAAGCCGAGGAGATGTACCAGCCGGAAACCTTCGGCCGCAGCTCGAGCGCGAAGGTGATCGTCGAATAGAGCGGGTCCGGCTTAACCCTCATTTCTTCGGCCAGTCGAGATGCTTGTGCAGGAAATCGAAGCTCCCCTTGCCGTTGATGGTATGGGGGCCGACAAACCACTCGATCTCACAGCGATCGCCAATACCCAGCCGGGCCGCATAGGCAAAGCGAACCTTGGCGAACTCATAAGCCACCGTCTCATCGGGCGCCACCCCGTCAAAATGACCGCGCTCAACCATGAAGGGCCGCGGCGCGATCAGGCGCGCCATCTCGGCGTAGTTGAAGGTGCTGCCAAGATCGAACTCGAAGATCTCGTATTCGCCGGTCCACACATAGCTGTAGCGGCTGCGGGTGGAGGCGTTCTTCCACACCCACTCGTTAAAGTCCGCTGAACAGATCGACAGGCAGTACTCCTTCACCAGGGGGGGAACCCGCATCGCCGTCTTGCCGCCGTAGGAGAGCCCGTAGAAGGCTATTCGTTTCGGGTCGACGAAGGGCTGGGTCTCCAGCCAGTCAACGATTTGCTGATGCTGCGGCACGATGATCGAAAAGAGAGTCTTCTTGACCGGATTCGCCTTGCGCTGGAGAGTACGAAACCTGTCCTGGCCGATGTAGAGATTCTGAGGCGCGAAGGTGATGAAGCCGCGATTGGCAAGCGATGCCGCGAAGGCCTTGTAGGGACCGAAATCCCTCTGGCCGATGACGGACTGGGGACGCCCCTCGAGCCCGTGCTGGCAGACCACCACCGGGCGGCGCTCTCCGGGACGCAGATCCTTGGGCAATAAGAGCAGGCCGTAGGCGACCACTCCCTCGAAAACATCGAGAACAACCTCGTAGCCCGTCCAGTTCGCGCCCTCGTGACTC
>DCKY01000162.1:2588-4733 GCA_002320775.1 Planctomycetes bacterium UBA1662 | reverse complement strand
TCCTGCCGTCCGGTTCGGGCGCGAGCGACAAGAGCTAGATCAAGTTAAGAAGCCATGACCCAGAAAACGGTTGAGAACGCCACCTGTACCTTCTGCGGTTGCGTGTGCGACCACATCGGCCTGCAGGCCGAGGGTGATCGAATCGTCAAGACGAAGCGCGCCTGCGGACTCGGGGAGGCCTGGTTCAAGAATCATACGGCGGAGCATTGCTATCCTGACGCCCTGGTCGATGGCAAGACAGCCACGCTTGATGAGGCGGTGGAGGCGGCGGCCGAGCACCTGTACCAGGCGAACATGCCGCTGGTGTACGGCCTGAGCAATACCACCTGCGAGGCGCAGCGCCACGCGGTCGCCCTGGCCGAGTGGGTTGGAGGCGTGGTCGACAGCCACACCTCGTTGTGACACGGTCCCACCGAGGTGGCCGCCCAGTTGGGCGGCAAGGTCACGTGCACCCTGGGTGAGGTCAAGAACCGGGCCGATTTCATCATCTACTGGGGAGGCAACCCGGCAGACTGTCATCCCCTGCATTTCTCACGCTATACCCTGATCCCCAAGGGCAAGCACGTACCCGAGGGCCGCAAGGGTCGGACCATGGTGCTCGTTGATGTCCGTGAAACTCCCAGCGCCAGGCACGCCGACATTCTCCTGCAGGTAAAGCCGGGCAAGGATTTCGAGGTCATCACCGCGCTGCGCGCCCTGGTCAAGAACCAGCCGGTCGACGCGGCCCGCGCCGCGGAGACAGGACTGACCCTCGAGCAGCTGCAGGATTTCGCCGACCGGATGAAGAACGCCCGCTTCGGCGTGCTCTTTTTCGGAATGGGCCTGTCGATGACGCGCGGCAAACACATGAATTCGGCGGCGGCCCTCGCCCTCGTGGCTGAGCTGAACGCCTACACCAAGTTCGTCTCCATGCCGATGCGCGGACATGGCAATGTCACCGGCGCGGATGTCGTCATGCGCTGGACGACCGGTTTCCCCTTCGGGGTCAGCATGTCGCGCGGCTACCCGCGCTTCAACCCCGGGGAGTTCTCAACAATCGACTTGCTGGTGCGTGGAGACAACGACGCCACGCTCGTCCTGGGGGCCGATCCGGGCGCGACGATGCCGCAGCCGGCCATCGATCACCTCGCGAGAACCCCGACCATCGTCCTGGATCCAAAGGTTACGCACACCAGCCGCCTGGCCCGGGTTCACATCACGACAGCGACCACCGGCATCAGCGCGCCGGGTACGGTCTATCGAATGGACGAGATCCCGCTTCCTCTCAAGCCGATTCTCGAATCGCCCTACCCCACCGACGAGGAGGTGATGCACAGGATCCTTGAAAAGGTCAAGGAGAAGCCCGCCTGGACGCCGGCCGCCTACAAGGAGGTACCCTGCGCATGAAGAGGGGGCCTCAATTAACAGCGATGAGGAGCGCCCGGTATCCATGCTGCGCATAACGGGCGGGAGGGTCTACGATCCGGCCAACAAGGTGGACGGCGAGGTCCGGGATGTCTGTATCTCAGAGGGACGAATTGTCGAAGAGGTCGCGGGAGCTGACGTTCGCACGATCGACGCGGCCGGCATGGTCGTCTTTCCGGGAGGTGTGGATGTCCACACGCACGTAGCCGGGGGGGCGCTCAATTTCGCCAGGGCGATGACCCCTGAGAATCATCGAGACGCTGCCAAGTTCACTCACTCGCCGGAGCTTCGGGCGGGTGTTGGGGGGACCACGCCCAGCACCTTTGCGACGGGCTATCTCTACGCCGGGCTAGGCTATACCACGGTCAACGAGGCCGCGGTGCCGGTGCTGTCGGCCCGGCACACCCACGAAGAGCTCCGGGACACGCCGCTGGTCGACAAGTCCTGCTGCGTGCTCATGGCCAACAACGAGCTGATCCTCGACCTCCTCGAGGAGGGAGAGACGGAGCGCGCGAAGCACCTCCTCGCCTGGCATCTCTGGGCGGCGAAGGGCTATGGCATCAAGGCGGTCAATCCAGGCGGGGTCACGGCCTGGAAGTGGGGGAAAGATGCCAAGATTCTTTCCGAGCCGGTGCCGGGCTACAGCAAGGTAACGCCCGCGAAGATCATCTCGAGCATGGCGGCGATGGTCGATGAGCTCGGGCTGCCGCACCCGCTGCACCTGCACTGCAACAATCTCGG
>DCKY01000162.1:1486-2208 GCA_002320775.1 Planctomycetes bacterium UBA1662 | reverse complement strand
CGCGCGCACATGGCGCACCTGCAGTTTCACTCCTACGGCGGCGATGACTGGGACACCCTTCGATCAGAATCGGCGCGGCTGGCGGAGTTCTTCAACGGGCAGCCCAACCTGACCGCCGATGCCGGAGCGATTCTCTTTGGAGACTCGGTTACCATCACCGCGGATGGTCCCTGGCAGCACCTGCTCTACCAGCTGACCGGGCGCAAGTGGGGCAACCTGGATGTGGAGAACGAGACCGGCTGCGGAGTCGTTCCCTATACCTACAAGGGAACCAATATGGTGAACGCCGTCCAGTGGGCGGTGGGATTGGAATTACTCCTTCTGATTGACGACCCGTGGCGGATCTACCTGACCACGGACCATCCGAATGGAGCCTGCTTCTGGCGCTACCCGGAGATCATTCACCTGTTGATGAATGCCGATTTCAGGCAGGAATGCCTGGAGAAGCTGCCGGACAAGGCGATGGAAAGGATCCATCTGCCAGGGATCGATCGAGAGTACACTCTCTCCGAGATCGCCATCATCACCTCGGCCGGGCCGGCGCGGGCGCTTGGTATGCCGCAGAAGGGGCACCTGGGTGTGGGCGCGGACGCCGATGTCGTTCTCTACAACGATGATTCCGATCGCGAGCAGATGTTCGGGCATCCCCGCTACCTGCTCAAGGGAGGGGAGGTGGTTGTTGAGGAAGGTGACATCCGCAAGATGGTCGATGGGCGTGAGTG
>DCKY01000162.1:0-1102 GCA_002320775.1 Planctomycetes bacterium UBA1662 | reverse complement strand
GAGCAGTACTACACCATGAGCTTCGACAACTATCCCGTTGAGATGGAGCGGCTTGAAGGAGCGGATATCCGTGAGTGTAGCTGAGAGATGATCACCCTGACCCTCAAAAAAGAACCGGAAGTGCCCATCGAGGCCGAGGCGCTCTCGCCGGATATCGTGTCGAAGCTCAGTAACGATGAGCTTCGTGCTCTTCCGATCTTCTACGGCAAGCACCAGCTTCGTCTCGATGAGTTCTTCGAGGTCGAGGGAGAGCTCAGCGAGGAGCTCGAGATCCACGGAGACGCCAGCAGGGTGAAGTGGCTCGGCCGGGGCATGACCCATGGTCAGCTCAGGATTGTCGGCAGCGCCGGAATGCACCTGGGCGCCTTCATGAAGGGCGGGACCATCGATGTTACGGGAAACGCCTCCGACTGGATCGGGGCGGAGATGTCAGGTGGCCTCATCCGTATCGGCGGCAACGCCGGTGGACAGATCGGGGCGGCCTACCGGGGAACCCTCACCGGGATGACCGCCGGTACGATTGTGGTCGAGGGCTCCGCGGGCCTCGAGGTCGGGATGCGAATGAAGCGGGGCACCATCGTCATCAAGGGCATGGCGAAGGACTTCACCGGCCTCGAGATGAAGGGCGGCACCATCATCCTCGGTGGCGCCGAACTTCGAACAGGCGCCTGGATGAACCGCGGCACGATTATCTCGCTGACGCCGATTCCCCTGCTGCCGACCTTTGCCTACAACTGCAGCTACAATCCCACCTTCCTGCGCGTCTACGCCAGGGAGCTCACCGGGCTCGGGGTCTCGCTGCCGTTTGAAGAGAGCGAGGGCTCCTACGAATCCTACAGCGGCGACGCGGCGGTCTCGCGCAAGGGAGAGCTGCTCGTCTGGCAGCCGGCCGGGTAGGGTTCAGTCCTTGAGCATCCTGTCGAGCTCGGGTTCGATGGCCCTGGCCCAGATCTCGTGGGCCTTCTCGCTTGGATGGGTCGTGTCGGGCATCATCTCTTTCGACAGGAAGCCCTTGTCGTCGAGAAACTTCGGCCCGATGTCGAGGAACTTCACGTTCTTGATGTCCTTCAGCAGGTCGGGGAGATAGGAGTTCAGCTCGATG
>DCKY01000195.1 GCA_002320775.1 Planctomycetes bacterium UBA1662 | reverse complement strand
TCGTCGCCGCCACCGGCATCGTCGCAGCTACCAGCGTCTTCGGCAGGAGCCTCAGCGGCTTCTTCGCCGTCGTCGGCAGGGCTCTCGTCGTTAGTCTCCGGGGCCAGGTCCTCATTCTCGTCAAACCACATAAGCGAGCCTTCTCCAAATAAAAGCGAAAAACTAAAATCCAGGCAGCGCCTGTTACGTAGCCCCAGCCTGATACGAAGAGGTATCCTAACGCTCGTTTGAGGGTTGTCCACCGTCCACCTCACTGATTGCAGACTTCTTTTCACCGGCCCTTCGGGGCTTGCCTGCGTGGTTTTCGTCGGCTTCGGGGAATCCATCCGAGTTGAATTTGTCTCATCTGGTAGAATCGGGAGACTGTCCTTGGTGAAGCGACGCGGATGACCTTCACCGCACCCGCTCTGTTTTTATCATCTTTCATTGGCGAGTATTACCGATGCTGACCAAGCGATCCTGCCACATAGTTTCTCTCGTGCTGATCACGGCCGTCCTGATGCCATCCCTGGGCCGTGATGCCGAAGCTCAGGTGGACGGGGCCAAGCCGGCAGCGAAAAAGCCCCTCAACAGGAGCTCGCTCAACAAGTTCAGGGAGAGAGCGACCAAGCCCGCAGCCCGCCCCGAAGAGACCGAGACGAAGCCCGCAGCCGATGGCGCGGCTCCGCAGCGAAAAACCCAGGAAACCGCGCAGGCTCCGGGCCTGGCCGGCTGGATACGACACAATTGGAAGTGGGTGGTTGGGCTTCCCCTTGGGGCCGCAGCCCTCGGGCTCAGCTGGTTCCTTCTCGCTGGAAAAAGGCGGAAGGACGATGGCGTTGGAGCTCTTCTGAAGCCGATGGCTGCAGGTTCGGGGTCGGCGGAGGAAGGCGCGGGGCGATTTTCAAGCACCCGGATTCGTGCGGCCGATGTGGACTCTCGTCTTTCCGGCCCTCTGGATGGCGAGGAGGTTGAGACCGATCAGGACTATGCTCTCGTGGTTGAAGAGGACGCCCTCAGCACAGCCGATCCGCAGGACGGCGGATCGCCTGAGGAGGTCATTGACGCTTGTCTTCAGGGCGAAGACTTCGTTGCCGCCTATGAAACCTATGCGCGCCTTCTGGAGGAGGCCAGCTCAACCAGGCTGGACTCCGGTCTCGAGCAGAGACTGGGCGAGGGCCTGGTCGCTAACGGACAGGCGGAAAAGGCCGTTACGGTTTTGGAACATCATATTGCGACACACCCCGCAGATGAGATTGAGGCGGTCATCTATTTCAATCTCGGCTACTCGCACTTTCATTCACGCCGTCTCGAAAAAAGCCGTAAGTTTTTCGGTCTTTTCATCGAGGCCGAGGAGGATGAAACACGCCGGGAGCGCGCCAGGGCCATTCTTGCGGCGATGGAGACTGATCAGGCCTGACAGTGGAGGACACCTCGGTCCCATCAGGCATCCAACAGGCCCCCCGGTGAGGCCTCTTCTTCCTCGAGGCCGGTTAAAAACAGCCTCCCTTCTTCAAGGTCGCCTTCTAGGCTTAAGAGCGGGAGCTTGCTTATAGAGCTGGCGACCTGGTCCCAGGGCACAATGCCCTGCCCCGGGCTACAGGCCTCCCCCTCCGTAGTCTCGTCGGCAAGGGAGCCGCCCTGCAAGCGGTTGAGCAGGTCGGAGCCCGCCGCCGTAGCTGACCCACCGATGGTGGGCACAGCCAGGAGCTCTGCGGGCAGTCGCCGGGTGTCCAGCCAGAGCCCCATTGGAGCGCCGTCGAATTCTTTCAGACAGGCGAGGGCTTCAGACATCATTGGGAGTTCGCCGGGGCGATTGCCCGGCGTCAGACAAATCGTTGTTGCATAGCGCTCCGCCTGCTCCAGGAGGAACGAAAGCAGCACCAGGAGCGAATCCATCCGTGCGCGCAGCTCAACGCTTGCGGCTCGAAAGCTCAGCTGCTCCTGTTCCGGCGAGGCGGTCGGTTCCAGGTAGTTCCTCCCGAGTCCGGAGATGTTCAGGCTGGTCATGGGGATGAGGACCAGCGGGATTCCCAGTTGGTCAACAGCTTCGAGGGTCTTCCGGGCCTGGGCAAGGTTCTCAGAACGTTCTGTTTTGTTTTCGGCGGCGGCGGAGAAGGGGGCGTGCTCTCCGGGCCGCAGCGAACGGGGTGAGGGCAGAAAGAGTTCGATCGCTTTGACCGAGTCTTTCGGCAGCCATTCCCGCAGGGCGTTCCAGGCCTCATGCCGCACTGGGGATTTCAGCACGATGCCGTCAAAGCCTGCATCGAGGATTGCGGCCGCGCCCTGTTCGGCTGCGGCAGGCGTAGAGGCGCTCAGGCTGGCGGCGTAGCTCGTCATCTCGTTCGGAGTTTAGCATATTCCACGCCGTGCCCAGCCCCCGGCTCTCCCATCCGGCAAGGAAAATGGGTTATATTCTGTGACCGCTGAATAAATGAATAACCTCGGGAGAGACGAAAATGTCTGAAGGACAGGAAGATAGATACTCGCCGCCATCCGCATTCAGTGAACGGTCTCACCTGGGCAGTTTTGAGCAATACAGCCAGGAGTACCAGCGGAGCATCGAAGACCCCGAGGCCTTCTGGGCCGAGAAGGCCGCGCGGCTCGATTGGATCCGGCCCTGGGACAAGGTCTGTGAGTGGGACTTTGAAGAGCCTTCGGCTCGGTGGTTCGAAGGCGGCCAGCTCAACGCCTCTGTTAACTGCCTGGATCGGCATATTGATGCGGGCCGGGGAGATGAAACTGCCATTATCTGGGAGGGCAACGATCCTGCCGATTCAAGGAGCCTGAGTTACAGCGAGCTCCATGCCGAGGTCTGTCGATTCGCTTCAGGTTTGCGCTCCCTTGGCGTCCAGAAGGGCGACCGAGTGTGCATCTATCTTCCAATGGTCATCGAGCTTGCGGTCTCGGTGCTGGCCTGCGCTCGCATTGGAGCGGTCCACAGCGTGGTCTTCGGCGGCTTCAGTGCGGATTCGCTGCGAACCAGGATCCTTGATTCTTCGTGCAGTATCGTGGTCACCGCAAATGAAGGCCTCCGCGGCCCCAAGACGATTCCACTGAAGGCCATCGCTGATGAGGCCGTTGAAGGCCTTGAATGCGTCCGTAATTGCGTCGTTCTGCGGCGCACTTCGGGCGAGGTTGCTATGGAGGAGGGCAGGGATCTCTGGTGGCACGACCTTGTTGCCGGCCAGGGTGACAGCTGCGAGCCGGAGGTCATGGAGGCAGAGGACCCCTTGTTCATACTTTATACTTCCGGCAGCACGGGGCAGCCCAAGGGGGTCCTTCACACCACTGCAGGCTATCTGCTCTACACCGCGATCACCCACGAACTTATATTTGACTACCATCCGGGAGATGTCTATTGGTGTACCGCGGATATAGGGTGGATCACCGGGCATAGCTATATCGTCTACGGCCCGCTGGCCAATGGGGCAACGACTCTCATGTTCGAGGGGGTGCCGAATTACCCTGATCATGGGCGCTTCTGGGATGTGGTTGAAAAGTACGACGTAAATATTTTCTATACCGCCCCCACCGCCATTCGCGCCCTGATGCGGGAAGGCACAGGGTGGACTGATTCGCACGAGATGCCCTCCCTTCGCCTTCTTGGAACGGTTGGCGAGCCGATTAATCCGGAAGCCTGGCGCTGGTATCACGAAAATGTTGGCAAGGGACGCTGCCCGATTGTTGACACCTGGTGGCAAACGGAGACCGGGGGCATTCTCATTGCCCCCCTGCCCGGAGCTATTGATGCAAAGCCGGGGTCGGCAACCCTGCCGTTTTTTGGAGTCCAGCCCGTCCTGGTCGATGATGAGGGGAAGGAGCTTGAAGGGGCCGCCAGCGGCAACTTATGCATTCGTCATCCATGGCCATCGATCATGCGTACGGTTTATGGCGACCATGAACGCTTCAAGGCCACCTATTTCGCCCAGTTCCCGGGCAAGTATTTCACCGGGGATGGTTGTCGCAGAGATGAAGATGGCTATTACTGGATCACCGGCCGGGTAGATGATGTCATCATCGTCTCGGGTCACAATATGGGGACCGCCGAGATAGAAAGTGCCCTGGTGGCGCATTCGACGGTTGCCGAGGCCGCGGTCGTCGGCATGCCTCATGAGATCAAGGGCCAGGGAATCTATGCATTTGTCACCCTTACGGGCGACATCGAAGGGAGCGACGAGCTCAAGGCGGACCTGGTAAGTCACGTTCGTGAGCAGATTGGCCCCATCGCTACTCCTGACAGGATCCAATTCGCTCCCGGCCTGCCGAAGACTCGCAGCGGTAAGATCATGAGGCGCATCCTGCGGAAGATCGGCCAGGGCGAGACGGATGACCTTGGAGACACGACCACGCTGGCGGATCCGGGTGTTCTCGACAATCTTCTGGAGGGGGCGAAAGCCCCATAGACCCTATTTTCTTGCCAATCCTGCCGCGGCCCCTACAATTCCTGCGGTGGATTATAGGAAGTCACCAGGCCGCGTTTTTTGCCGCGGCCTCGGAAGTGAAGATGCCAGTAGGCTTTGCCGGAAATACGGTATGTCGGCAGAAAACGTTCATTTAGTCGTCTGCGATGTGGACGGGACCCTGACGGACGGAGTTATCGGAATTAACGACCGCGGAGAAGAATATAAGAACTTCTCGGTTGTTGATGGAATGGGTATCCGCTTGCTGATGGACGCAGGTATCGAGGTCGCGCTTTTGTCGGCCCGCAGCTGTCCAGCCGTAGACCATCGAGCGCGCGGACTCGGGATCAGGCTTTGCCTGACTGGGGTCAGCCGGAAGAGACAACATCTTGAAGACCTGATTCGAGGGCAGAGCCTGGAGCCGGAGCAGGTCTGCTACATCGGAGATGATGTTAATGATCTGCCCTGTCTGCGCATGGCTGGTTTCCCGGTAGCGGTGGCAAACGCCCATGCGGAGGTCAGGAAACAGGCGGCCTATGTGACCAGCGCAGTTGGCGGCCAGGGGGCCGTTCGCGAGGTGGCGGAGCTGGTTCTTGAAGCTCGGGGGCTATTGAAGTCAGCTTTGGAGAAATTCTCGTGAAAGCAGCAGCATTTTTCAGCGCAGTTTTTTTGACTATGCTGGGCCTTTTCATTGTGGCCACAGGGGAGTTTAAACACTGGTTCGGGGCCTCAGCCACGGATCGCAGCGGGCTCAGGGTCAGCCATAACGTTAACGAAGACGAGAGCGAGAAGAACTACCTTGATTTCGACTTCTGGAACGTCAAGCTGGGCCGCCGTAATTTCACCTTGCGCGCTGAGTTGCCGCGGGGCGACCTCAGGGCTGGTGCGAGAATCGATGAGCTGGACAGCCTCAAGCTGAAGAACGGGGCCATCGAGATTCCAATCTATGAAGGAGACGGGACCCTCCCCGCCCAGAGAAAGGACCAGCAGTCCAGGGGGCTGCTGCTGGAGTTTGAAAGCGCCGTCTATCAACGGACAGGCGGCCTGGTGAAGGGCAGCGGGCTGGTCATGGTGACCCTTTACAATGGCCGCGGGACAACGAATGAAGGCACGACCTTCCATTTTGAGGAACTGCTATTCAAAAACGAAACGCAGGCCGAGGAGAAGACCCGCTTCATTCTTGAGTCGAAGAAGCCGGTGTCGATTGTCAATCCGTACCTGGAGGTTTACAGCAAGGCGGGGCTCGAGGGCCATTCCGGCTCCTCGGGGATGGAGGTCTTGCGTTTCAAGGCGCCGGTTTATACCTACCTGGATCCGGATGTGGGGAGTGGATTGACCCTTTCGGAGGCTGGTGAGCAGTCGCCACCCGGGAAGGATGGCAAGGTGATCGTTACCTGCGAGGGCGGCTTGGAGCTCAATTTCAGCCGCCTAGGGCCCGAGGCGGATCGTGAGACGACCTTTATTACTTTTAATAAAAACGTTCTGATTTTTCAGGGGACTCGTCCGAAAGCTCCTGGAGGGGTTCCTGTGGTGGGCAATACGAGATTTGAATGCCAGAAACTTGAGCTTGAGATTGATGACCGGAGAAAAAAACCTTCGCCTCGCCGGGCCCTTGCGACCTGGGAAGGCGGCAGGGTTTTAGCCCGCATCGCACGCGACTCGCGAACCTACCTTCTTGATGGAGACAAGCTTGAGTGGGTGAATGTTTCGGGGGTGGCCGCCGGCGAACCGAGCGGCAAGACTTTCGAGGGCGTTTTGACCGGGCGTCCCACCCTCCAGGGGCCGGACGTTGATTTTGTTGCCGAGAGAGCCATTATGCGCCCCCACAGCGAGAGGCTTTTTCTGCAGGAAGTCTCCGGCTCGTTCAAGATGACGGGAAAAGAAGAGCGTCGCGGCCAGGCGCGATTGCGCGCGGAGCAATATGTCAATCAGCCGGGAGGCCGCGCCGGCGACGAGGAGACTCCGGGTGGTGCAAAGCGGCCGACAGGCCGTGATGAGCTGGACAGGCTTGATTTTGACGCAGACGAGGTAGAGGTTGCTTTTAACGGGCTTGAAGAAAAAGGCGGGGAGAAGAACGCTCTGTCTTATTTTATTGCTCGAAGCAACAATCCTCGTGGGGTTGTTCTGCGGAGCAAGGGCTGGCGGCGCAATGCGGAGCAGGGAGAAACCGAGCAGGCCGGGCCGCGACCGTTTCAGGCGAACGGAAAGACTCTTACCTATCGCGCCGAACTGCAGCAGGCGACGCTGGAAGGCGTCGAAAAGGAGTTTCCGCGTCTTTCCCAGGGTGAAAGCTGGATTGAGGCGAAAAAGATCAATCTCATTGTAGATGGAGGCCCGGAGGGCGCCTGGTTTGAAGGATCGGTGAGCGCGAAGATCAACCTGGAGGAGCTCCAGTCTGTCGGAAGCGAAGAGCTCGGGAAAAAACAGCCCGGGAGTGGTGATGCCCAGTTTGTCGAGATTCAATCCGATTACCTTGGCCTGCTGTTTGAGGGTGGCAAGGCTCTCAAGACGGCGCTGGCCCGCGGCGACGGGTCCCGCCCCGTCAGGCTGACGACGCGTTCTAAAGGGCTGTATCGATTTTCCGCTCCGGAAGTGCAACTTCTTGCCCGGCAGAAGGCTTTTGAGTTGATCGGGACCAAGGAACAGAGGGCCCAGCTGGAAAAAAAAGGTGGTGTTGTCTTAGCGGGCAAGATTCGTTTCGAGCAGGAGTCCCGGCAGTGCACCTTGACGGATGCCGTGGAGGTGCGGCTTTACAGGGGAGAAGAGATCACCAGCCGCCCCGACCTGCTTATCCAGGCTGCCCGAGCCGATGTTGAATTCGCAGAAGGTGAGGCTCCAGCGGAAGACGGCAGCGTTGGAGTGCTGAAGGATTTGCGGTCTGTCAGGTCGCTGACAGCGCACTCCGCCGAAGGAAGCCCGCTGATGGTTAGCGGCAAGAGCTTTGAGATGCGCGGCGAGAAGGCCTCGTGGTCTTCTTCTGTACGGCAGCTGCGCTTCTTCGGGGACACGCCGCAGTCGATGCACCTCGACCACGAAGAGTTGCGGGGACCCGTGCGCGCACGGGAGATTATTTACGACGAAAAGAGCCAGAGCATCACTTTGCGCTCGGAGGTCAAGGGCGAGCTGGCCCAGGGCGCCTATCGGGAAGAGCCGGATGAGGTTGGAGGGGCGCGTCCCGGGCAGAAGATGCTCTGGGAATTTGAGACCAACGAATTGGAGGTCCATCTCGCCAAGAATAAGGCCGGGGAGCTGCACCTCTCCAGAGTCAAGGCGAAGGATAAGGTTCTGCTCTATAACAGAGCCCTCGCCATCCTGTTGCGCGGCGATGACTTTCTCTACGAGCGAGATCAGAACAAGGTGAAGATTTTCTCCCGGGACGGTCGCCGGCAGACGCTGCAGCACTTCAAGGACGGCTTTGAGGCGGCTGGAGTTCTCGGCGGCAAAGAGGCTCGCGAGAAGCCCAAGGCGGAGCGTGTAGACACGATCGATGCGCAGGAAATAGAGGCCTATTTGTATGAGGCCCCGGCCGAGGCCGCGGGCGGTCCGTTGCGGCGAATGGTACTCGTCAGCTTCAGGAGGAACGTTATGGCTAACTTCCATGTGGATGGGAAGTCTGAGCCGCAGGCACTGCCCGGCACACTTTCGGGTCAGCACTGGCAGGTTGTCGCCCAGAGGCTTGCCTTGCATGTCGACCCTTCGGCCGGCCCCGCCGCCGACCAGCGCCTTCCCTGGGCCACCGCCTCAAATATTATCGGAACAGAGCGCAGTGGGGGCAATGTAACGATCAATTCAGGCCCCTACCAGGCCTACGCGGAGCGGGTTGAGTACCATGCGTCACCCAGGCAATTGGTGTTGGTTGGCTCCAGGGCCTCGCCGGCGACGATAGCTGACCGCCGTCCGCAGAAGCGCCGCCCCGGTTTTCGGGAGCAGGCCCCGGTAATTATCATCCGGAAGCCGAAAGAGGAGATCGAGATAGAATATCTCAATCGCGGCCCCGGCCAGGAGCCCTGGCCCGGAGTGCCGGAATTCCTGAGCGACTGATCTCCCCCACCGACCGGCTTGCCTGCACGGCGATATCGAGATAAACTTCCTCCTCAAGAGGCTTGTGCCTCATTTCCAGCCGCGGGCATGTTCAAGGTGATTAATGAAGATGAAGATGAATGGGTTGTCTGCCGCGGCGCTGCTCTTGCCGCTGTCGATGTGCGGATGCTTTTCCTCCTGGCACGCCTCTCCGTTTAACGGTGGCGAGGGGCTTGAAGGCCAGACGGTGCTGCTTGTGCCCTTTCGCGAGACTCTGGCCGGGGCCGACCTGTGGTACGGTGAGTCCCGCCGCGGGCAAACGATAACGAAGGGTGTTCGGGTGTGGGCCGCGGGCCAGGAGGTCGATGCGCGTTTCGTTACCGGGGAGCGCGTTGAGGAGGCGCAGAAGACCATCCGCAATTGGGCAAAGCCGCGCCTGAGCAATGCCGAATGGGCCCGCATTGGTCGTAATGTCGGAGCGCGCTTCCTCGTTGAGGGATCGATCGACAGGCTCCAACTCAAGGACCCCCGCTCGATAGGCTTTTTCAGTGCCCGGGCGGTTATCAGCTACAGAGTGCTTGACACCGAGAAGGGGCGCGTTGTTCACCAGAGAAAGGGATGGCGGGTTGGCCGCGATCGGGGCAATGAGAATCAATTCAAGGTCGATCTCGAGTTTGACAATCCCCGGGAGATCGAGCTGCGACTCCTCGCTCTTACGGCGAAGCGCCTCGCAGAGGAATTGTATGGATACTACGATTGAAGTCGTTAAAATGACTCTGCTTAGTTAGCCTCTGGCCTATGGGCGCGAGAGAAGGAGACCTTGTTCGCGCCTGAAGCCGAAAGCCCAGGGGATTATCGTGAAGCCGAGTGAGCTTTCAGCGGCTCATAGCGGCTGCAAGACAAGGGCGCCGCCTGTGCTGCCCGCTTCGGATGTGAGGTCCTATGCTTACGAACACATACCTGGCTCTTTTAGGTCTACCGGGTGGATCTGAAATCATCATCATCGGGATTATAGCCCTCCTGCTCTTTGGGGCGCGCCTTCCGAAGGTCGCCCGCAGCATGGGCAAGTCCATCGTCGAATTCAAAAAGGGCATCAAGAATGTCCAGGAGGACATCGATGATGCTTCCGACGACCCCGATCCCCCTGTCGACTATGACGACAGCAAAGAATCTTCTCCTCCATCCCCGGAGGGCGGTTCGGGGCGTCGCGACAAGGGCGATTTGAGCAATCCCGGCGACAGTTCGTCGAGTTGAACGGGGCATCTTGAGGCGCCCCCCCTGCCGGCCGCGGCCGTTCCGCTTTTTCGCCCCCGATGGGGCCGCGTCCATCGGACTGGCCGCGCTCGTCTCCAGGCCCCCACAGCATGGATTCACCCCCCATCAAGGCTCCAGGGCGGCCCTCGAGGCAATATGTCTAAAAATACAAAAAAGTCTAAACGGACAATATTGCTGCTGGGTTAATAGTTGTATTCTTGTCCTCTCCCCCGCTCCTTGGGTGCAAAGTAGAGCTGCTGGTGTTGCTGCCGGGCCTGTTCCACGTGGAACAGCTTCCGCGGAGCTTTAGCCGCACCGAAAGTCCCGGCTGGCCGCCTGGGGCAGGAAGCGCCTGGTGGTTCCCAGGGGCAAGCCCCGGGAACCCCCCTCCCGATACATTATGGGCCCTGAGGCTGGCTGGAAGGGGCCCTGTTGCCGGTGCGCGAACGCACACGCAGAGAAGCCCATCTGAGGCGCGGGCACGCTTAGAATCGATTCTCTGGGGCTCGCGGAGTCGCCCGGCGGTGTGTTGTGCTGGTGGCGGGTGTTTGCCCGGTCGTTTGCGGCTCCTCGGTTGCCGTGTCGTGGTTCTTCGGCTTTGTCCTGGCCCCCTCCCCGGCCTTGCCGGCGGCTGGTCGGTCCAGCTCCCGGCGTGGGTCCGCAGTTGCGGTCGGTGAGGTCTGGGTGAATCTTCGGGAAGCCTTTTGCCGCGTCGTTCAGCGAGCGGTCTTCGTTGGCGCCCGCAGTGCTGGGTCCGCTCATCTGAGGGCCCGCAAGTCTGGCGTCGGACCTGTGTCGCGGGGCTTCCGGTTGTGCCGGTGGCTGGTCGTCCGGCTCCCGGCGAGGGTCCCGCAGCTGCGGCCGGTCAGGCCCGGGTCAGCCTTCAGGAAGTTCTTTGCCGCGTCATTCAGCGAGCAGTCTTCGTAGGCGCCCGCAGCGCTGGGCCCGCTCATTTGCGGGCTCGCGAATCTAATGCCGGCTCTGTGGTGCGGAGTTTCCGGTTCTGCCAGAGCGTGGTCAGTCCGGCTCCCGGCAGGGCTCCGCAGCTGCGGCCGGTCAGGCCCGGGTCAGCCTTCAGGAAGTTCTTTGCCGAGTCATTCAGCGAGCGGTCTTCGCTGGCGCCCGCAGCGCTGGGCCCGCTCATCTGAGGGCTCGGAAGTCTGGCGTCGGACCTGTGTCGCGGGGCTTCCGGTTTTGCCGGTGGCTGGTCGTCCGGCTCCCGGCGAGGGTCCCGCAGTTGCGGCGGGTGAGGCTCGGGTGGATCTTCAGGGAGCCTTTTCCTGCGCTACCCAGCCAGCTCCATCTTTCGGAGTCCGTGGCTCGAGGTTACCCATGCCGGCGACTGGTGTCGGCGGGTTTCGAGAGGCGAGGCTTTCTTCGCGGAGCTTTTTCGTGGCCGGGCTTGTGGCTGGCGAGAGAGGGTTGGTTTCTCGCTCGTCTTTCCCGCGGGGCTTCTTTGCGGTTGGCGATGGACACAGAGACATCAAGGGGAACCATGCCGGCTTCGCCCAGGGGGCGGGCCAGGCGGCAGGCGAAGTCCCCGGGGGAGCTTTTCGCGGTTGGGCTTGTGTACGGTGATAGCCGGTTGGCAGCTTATTCTTATCTCCAGGAGCGCGCCGGGCGGTCTTTGTGAGGTTTGCCATCCCATGCCCTGGGGTTCTTTGCGTACTGTTCTACGTGGAACGTCTGGGGCTCTGGTCCGGTGGATTGATGCCTGCCAGGGCCGGTTCGCAGACCCCGATAGCCCTGAAGCCTTTTCGTTTAGCTCTTGAAAGGGGTTTCGTCGGGTACTAAGGTTCTGTTGTTGTCTGTTTGACGTATTTGGCCTGCAGGCTTGGTGGAGAGAAGTGGTCCGAGCAATTACAGTTGCCAGTCAGAAGGGTGGTGTCGGTAAGACAACCACGGTGATTAACCTTGCCGCGAGTCTCTGTCTCGCTGGCCGCAAGGTCCTGCTGATGGATCTCGATCCCCAGGCCAACGCCACCAGCGGGGTGGGGGTCGAGGTGCCGGCGGCTGACTCCGATGAGTTTCCATACCTGAGCGCCCTCTTGAACGGTGATCCGCTCGAGCCGTTCATTTGTGAAACAGAGCATGAGAATCTCTGGGTGTTGCCCTCGAGCCCGGAGGCTTCAGACCTTCGGGTGGTTCGAGACCTGGAGGCCGCCGATGCCGACGAGCTGCGCCAGAGGATGCGCGATGCCGCGGAGCCTTTTGACTATGTGATCCTGGATTGCCCGCCATCGCTGGCCGGGATCCCAACGCTGGCCTTGGAGCTTAGCGATGGCCTTATCGTGCCCGTGCAGTGCGAATACTACGCGATGGAGGGGCTAAGCCAGATATTGCCATTAGTTAAAAAAATAAAGAATAATACAAATCCGGGCCTGGAGATAGAGGGCCTGCTTTTGACCATGTTCTCTCAGGAGCTGGATCTTTCCCATGATGTCGTTGACCAGGTCGCTGAGTTTTTTGAAGGTGGAACCTTCGCGTCCATTATTCCAAGGGACGTGCTTTTGGCTGAGGCGACCAGTCATGGATGTCCGGCCTTTCAATATGATTGTGAATCGAAAGGGGCCTGGGCTTATGTCGAGCTGGCCCGGGAAGTGATGGAAAATGGCTAAACGGAAATTAGGCCGAGGGCTGGAGCTTTTGATCGGAAAGGGTGGGGGGGATGTTCCAACCCGCACAGGTCGAGACAAAAAGAAGCCCACGAAGAAAAAGGCAGCCAAGAAAAAGTCTCCTCGGAAAAAAGTTGTCGCCAGGGAGGCTGTGGAGCAGCCGGAGCTTGAGCTCCAGGCTCGGCCGGCCGACGACTCGGCTGAGCAGGGCCCGGTGGTCCTGATGGTCAGCCCCGATGAACTTCGTGAAAATCCTCAACAGCCCCGAAAAGATTTTCCCCTGACGGAACTGGAGACGCTGAAGACCTCAGTGGCTCGAGATGGGTTGCTGCAGCCGCTGCTGGCCCGTCTCGATGGCGAGGGCTATCAGCTTGTAGCCGGAGAAAGAAGACTGCGGGCCGCGCGCGAGCTTGGGCTGGACAAGGTTCCGATAATCCTGGCGGACGTAGCCGATGAAAAGCTTCTTGAGCTGGCTCTTGTTGAGAACCTGCACCGGGATGACCTCAATCCCATTGAACTCGGAGAAGCCTATCGCAGCTTGCTGGCCATTAAGGCCTGTACCCAGGAACAGCTGGCGGAGCAGCTGGGCTTGAGTCGCTCGGCCGTTAGCAACACGATTCGTCTGCTGGATTTGCCTGAAGATATCAAAAAGGCGCTGGCCCGGGGTCAGATCAGTGCCGGGCATGCGAAGGTGCTCCTTTCCGCGACCAATAAGGCGGATCAACGTCTTCTTTTTGAAAGAATTGCTGAGGAGAACATGTCCGTTCGTGAAACGGAGGCTTTTTTAAAGAACGGCGGCGGCGATTTTGATGACGAACCAGCCGGCAAGGCCGATCGCAAAGCTCGAGCGAAGGCGGAGAAGGACCCGAATATACTGAAGTTGGAGGAGGAGATGATGGAGGCCCTCGGCGCGAAGGTTTCAATTCGAGTCAACGGCCGTCGCAAACAGAAAGGTGTTCTTTCGGTCAGCTTTAATTCGCGTGCGGAATTTGATCGCCTGCGGGAACGCCTTCTGGGGCTGATTGAGGCGTGACAAGCCCCGTGGCGAGGAAAAGCAACCGAAGCGCAGGCGGCGCGTTGGTTCCACAAGATGCGCAAGAGCGGGTTCTGTTTGTCTTTCGCCGATGGCAGATAAGCATGTGAATCCGTCCCGCTTTCAGGGTTCTCGCTGGCTTCTTGGACAAATGCGATGCAAACTGTCGGCGCTGGCGAACCCTCAGCGAGCATTTTCTGCCGCGGACCCCTCATTCCGGGCAGGTGAAGAGAAGAAGAGACGTTTTTAGAGAAAAGACGGAGATGGAGAGAGTGCTTCATTTGCTGTTGCGCGGGCCGAGCCATTGTCCAGGCATCGCGTTAAGCGTGGCTTTGCTGATTCAGGCGGCCTTCGTCTCAGGCGGCGAGAGCCTTTTTGCCCAGGAGCCAGCCGGCGAGGATCCGGCTCAAACGGAAAGCCTGCCGCTGGCCGAGGAGCCTCTGCATGCAATCGAGCTGAGCATCGAGCAGGCTGTGGAGATGGGGCTCGCGCGCAGTTTCGATGTCCGGATCGCGAGGGCCGAGGGAACCATCCGTGAGCGGGAGATGGTCATCCAGGATGCCGTATTCGATCCGTTTCTCACCCTTAGCGCCAATTACAGCAAGAACCGGAGGCCTTCGGTCAGCTTCCTTGACATCGGAGATGCTGTACTATCTGAGGTCCGGGTTAACCCGTTTGAGTCCTCGAATTATTCGAGCGGGATCCGTCTTCGCACCTTGCTGGGCTCCACTTACTCGCTCACGGTCGGTGAGTCCGGCTTTGATCGGCCACTGGCCAGCAGCCTGTTCAGCTTCAACCCGGTGCAGGAAGCGTCCGTTCGGTTTACAGCGACGCAGCCGCTGTTGAAGGGGGCCTGGTATCCATACAATTACTCGGCTATCCAGGTGGCGGAAAACAACCGCAAGCTGGCGATGGACAGCCTGGAGACGACCATCAGCGATCTGATCTTTCGTATCGAGGCGGCCTATTGGCAATTGGTTTTTTCTTCACGAAACTACGCGGCCAATGAGAACTCCCTGAAGGTCGCGACTGAGAATGTTGAGAAAGCGCGCAAAGAAGAGGCGGCAGGGACCCAGCCCAAGATTTACGTAACGACCATCGAAGGACAGCTGGCCCGGCGTAAGGTAGAGATGAACGATGCTCTGCTGCAGCTCGAGAACTCACGCGATGATCTGCTCGACCTCTTGCAGTACAAGGGTGAATCGCTCCGGCAGCTCTGGGAGGCGGGACAGAAGACCGGCAGTTTTGATGGAATCCGGGTCATACCTCTCAGTGAACCGACTGAACAGGCGACGCTTCCCGAGCGCAATCCTTCCCTGGCGGCGGCGTTTGAGCGCAGGGCCGATTACAGGCAATTCGCTGCGCTTCTGGACAATCAGAAAACTCTGGTCGATATGAGAGGCAACGAACGTCTGCCCCAGCTTGATCTGACCGGGGCCTGGGCGCAATTCGGGCTGGCGGACTCCTTTGGCGAATCTTTTTCTTCTCTCGGGTCGGGAGATTTTTATGGTTGGACTGTCGGCCTTCAATTGGCGATGCCGCTTTCGAACAGGGGGCTCCAGAGCAACTACGATCGTGCCAGGGACCGCTATCAGCAATTGAAATGGCAACGGCTGCAGACGGAAAACCGTATCATCATGGAGGTGGACCAGAGCATCCGTCGCCTGAGGTCGATGGCGCGCAAGCTGGTCTATCTCGATGATCTTGTCAGGCTGAAGGAGACCGAGCTTGCGGCCGAACGACGCAAGCTGGCCGCGGGAGCTTCGATCCCCTTTACAGTCAACACGATTGAGAATGACCTTCTCGAGCTTCAGACCCAGGCTCTCCAGGCCAAGACCAACCTGGAGGCCGCCCGTTCGGATTACATCCGGGCAACCGGCGGTCTGCTGGAGCGTTACGGGGTTCAGCTCGCCCGGTAGGGGGTTTTCAACGCGCCTTGAGCAGGACCGTCAACTTGACGGCTTTCTTGTCCCGCATCACCTCGATCTCAACCTTGTCGCCGGGCTTGTGTCCACCCAGCAGCTCGGTCCAATGCTGCACATCCCGCACTTCTTTGCCGGCCCAGCGTACGAGGACATCGCCCGGCTTGACGCCGGCGGCTGCGGCGGGGGTGGCTGGCCGTATGTCTTCAAAGCGAACACCCTTTTCATCATAGGCGTAATCGGGCACCGAGCCAAAGCTGACGCGAAAGCCTCCCTGGCGGGTGGGAAACTCAACCTCGGCATTTTTCTCGGATCCCCCGCGGATCACCTTGAGCTTGATCTTTCCCTGCGGACGGTCTTCGAGAGCCTTCTGCAGGTCGGCAAGCGCTTTTACCCGCGTGTCTCCGAAAGCGACAATGACATCGCCGACCTTGAGCTTGCCTTTTTCAGCGACCGAATCCTCGACCACCTCGTTGATCTTGACGCCGGCGCCTTCATGGTTGGGGTCGATGATGATTCCCAGCATCGGGCGGTCAGAATTGGTGCCTGAGGTGCCGGCGGAGCCCTCCGCAAAGGCCGGGCGGCCCTTGGCTGTCGCGAGCTCAAGCGATGTCTTCCAGGCCATGTCGAGAATGCGGGCCTCGAAGGGGATGTTGACGGTGCCGATGTCGTCCTCAGGGGTGTTGTACTGTCCGTGCATGCCGGTGAAGAAGAAAATCACCGGCACCTTTCGCCTGACAAAGTTGGCGTGGTCTGAGCCGCCGCCGCCGAGGCCCTTGTTCAGCTTGATCGGCAGCCCGACATCCTTCGAAATCTTTTCCAGCATGGGGGGGAAGGCCGCGGATGAGTGAGCGCCAAGGACGGTCACCGGCCCATCATCCTTGCCGCGGCCAATCATGTCGAGGTTGATCATGGCGATCACCGAATGCAGAGGGGTGGGACCTTCGATCTGTTTCAGGTCGGTTGTTTTTACCCAGCCGCTCTCGCCGCCGAGAGTTTTTACCTGGAAGTGGCCCCATTGGAAGCTGCCGGTGGTCTTGAGCAGGGTGCCTGCCTCCCAGAGCAGAGAGGCTCCCTTGTTGCCGCCGTGGGGGTTGGGCGCGCTTTCGAGCGCGGTGGTCGCTTCTGTCGTGGTGAAATAACGGGTTGCGTTTACCCAGTGCCGGCTGCCGAAGAGGCCGATTTCTTCTCCGGAAAAGGCGACGAAGACAAAGGACCGCTTTGGTCTCTTACCGCTGGAGAGCAGCCGGGCGAGCTCGATGATCCCGGCGGTGCCGCTGGCATTGTCGTCGGCTCCGTTGTGAATCTGCCCGAGGTTTTTCTCTGCGACCTGGTTGCCGAAGCGTCCGATGTGGTCGTAGTGTCCGCCGATGACGATCGTTTCGGCTGCCAGCTTGGGGTCGGAGCCGGGCAGCTTGCCGGCAACGTTGCGAAGCAGCAGGTGCCGCCTCGCGGTCGCGAAGCGGATCTTGGCGCCCTTCAGCTCAAAGCTCGCGGGCTTCAGGCCCTCGTCGATCTTTTTTACCAGCCGTCCGATGGTTTCGCCCGAGCCCCGGAGGAGATGGTCGATGCTGGCCCGCCGGGCGTAGAGCGCCGGCATGGTGGGCTGGCGCGGCGCCGCGCGGTGGACCACTCCGTAGCAGTCCTGGTCCGGTTGGCCGGTGGGGGTGACGAAGATCACGCCCACGGCGCCGTGTTCGCGCGCGTTGGCAATCTTGGCGTTGAAGGGGGCGTGCCGGCTCCTGCGGCCGCCGAAGGGGTTTTCTGACGATGAGTAGCGCGGCGTGTACCGCAGGATGATTACCACCTTGCCTTTGACGTCGATTCCGTTGAAGTCGTCGTAGTCCAGGCCGCGGCTTTTCTCCCTGTCGTTGGTCGAGATGCCGTAGCCGACGAAGGCCAGGGGGGCTTCGATCGGCTTTCCATCGGTGAAGCCAAAGGCCGCGACCTCGCTGCCGGGGGTTAAGGAGACCGTCTCTCCATCTTTGAATTCGATGACGGCCCCGGCGTCCTGAACGAAGCAGGCGCCCTGGGGAATGGTGAAATGTTGAAAGTAGGAGCCATTGTCTCCAGCTGGTTCGAGGCCGTATTTCGCGTAGAAACGCGCGATGTACTCCGCCGCAATCTCAAGACCGGGTTCGCCGCTGTCGCGGCCTCCGAGCTCGTCGCTCGACAGATAGGTCACGTGGCGGAGAATTCTTTCGGCGTCCGGGGCGAGGTCTTCGGCAGAGGCCGTCTGCGGACTCGATCCGGCGATAGTGGAAAGAAGGGCAGCTGCAGCGAAGAAGATTGCCGGGAGCCGCCAGTGGTGTGAAGAAATCGGGGTTCGTATCACGGAGTTGCCTCGTTAGAAAAAAGATTCAGGTTGATCCGGTGGCTGCCCGCCCCCGGGAATCACCGATTGTCCCCGCTCTTGCTCGGCTGTGCAATGGCGTAGTCTCACTCAAACAGGACTTTCCTTGCCGTCAGGCGGAAATTCAGGGTTGCTTGACGGGCGCCTTGTTGATGGAGATGACCTCGAGCGTCGAAGACGACCGGAGCGGTCCGATTCCGATGGCTCCATCCGGATCGGCCTCCAGCTCGAGTTGGTATCTGCCAGGCTTCTCAGGGGCTGTCAGGGCGATGGTCACTTTGCCGGAGGGGCCAGCGGTCCCCTCGACAGGCGTTTTGCCGGACAGCCCGAGCCGAACGACGATCTTTTCAGGATCTGAGCGCAACATAGCAGGCAGGCCGTAGAGGATCCGGGCGGTAACCAGCACCGTTTTGTTCGGCAGGCTGCGGCTGTCAGGGGCGTGAATCCTGTCCTCGACGGCGTAGGCGGCGGCCATGGCGTAGAAAAAGCTCAGGAGGCCGAGCTGGACCGCAAGAATGACACCGAGCCCGGCCAGCCGGGAACGAAGGAGTCTCTTCCCGGCGGAGTCTTCGCCTCCTTCGTTTTCCACTGCCGCTTCAGCTTGCGCTGCGGGATCCGGCCGTTCTCCGTCAGCACCCTTTTTTTTCTTCCGACGGCTCATGCTTCCGTCTCTTCTTCGGAGGCCTCTTCTTTGTCGGCAGCTTTCAGGTCAGCTCCTTCACCTAGCAGTTCGGAGATGAACGGCAGATGTGATGGGCTCATGCGGTCGACTGCCGCCCGGGTCAGGGGACTCGGGGTCTCTTCGCAGGTCTTGACCAGGGCGACTCGTTCGGGGGAGTCGTACTCGACGTGTACGATCCCGCCTTCGCGGCCATCGGACAACACGACATAACGGCCGACGAGCTCGCGGCGGCTCATTTTTTCCAGCTCGTAGGAGGTGTTGCTGCTCATGGGCCCGGGATTATAAGGTGAAGTTCGTTTGCCGACAAACGTACAATGTCGGTGATGAGTCGTATCCTGATCATTCACAACCCCCGGTCTCGCCGGGGCGGTCAATGTCATTCTAACATGAAACGCTGGCTCGAGGCCGGTGGCCATGGGGATGGCGTTGAATTCGCCGAGATTACGGAGCTCGAGAACATCGAGCCGCCCGAGGAGCGCCTGGTTGTCGCCGGCGGCGATGGAACGATCAACTCGGCCCTTGAGTGGCTCTATTCGAAGGAGTGGGACCTGTCCGATTGGCCTGATTCCCGCTGGAACGGCGAACTGTCTCGCCGCCAGCTTCGGGTTGAATCTCAAGGACGCCGAGGCTTGTGAGATAGCTTTTCGCGGCAACAACAGGCGGCCGCTGGACATCCTGACCTACCGCGTTCCTGAAGAAGATCGGACCCGGCTGATTCTCCAGTCAAGCAGCCTGGGGCTTCCCTCGAACGTCGGGGTCAGCTACGAGCGATTGCGCCAGAGCTGGTTCTGGAGGCTGCTGTTCCGCCTGCTGGGCAACGCCAGCTACAATCTCCTCGCCTTCTTCGAGATCCGTTACCACCAGAGACGGCGGGAGTGGCGCAACGAGCCGGTTCTCAGTATGAAGATTGTTTTTCCTCCCGAGGAGAACAAGCCGGATTTCGAGGGCGATGTGCTGGCGTTCTTTCTGCACAACGAGCCCACCATCGGCGGCAACCTGGTGCCCTGTCCGAAGGCTAGAACTGGATGACGGGCTGATGGACGTCTGCATCTTCAGATCCTCCAGGAGCCATTCCTACCTCCTCATGTTGAGAAGGCTGGGCAAAGGAAACCACCTGGAAGACGAGGACGTCGTGGTCTACCACCAGACCGCC
>DCKY01000078.1 GCA_002320775.1 Planctomycetes bacterium UBA1662 | reverse complement strand
ATCGCATTCCTCCCGCGGCGGGGTTGCGACCACCCAGGGTGAGCCGAGGCGGGCGGCAAGCTCCATTCTGCGGCGGGCCTCATCAAGCATGAGCGGGTATTCGAGTTCCGATGCCTCTCCCCATCCCCTGATGGCGATCATGCAGGGAACCATAAGGCCGTGGTCGGCGAGGGCCTTCTCCACGTCGCTGACCTCGCCACCGCGGCCAACATGCTCGTAGATGTCGTTGATCCAGAGCTCGATGCCCTCGAAGCCGGCCTCTGAGGCCAGGCGGATTTTCTCGAGCAGGGGCTGGGGCCGAATCGTGCTGGTGTTCAGGCAGAGCTTGAATGGCATAGCGGTTTCATGTCTCCAGTTCAGAAGGCGCCCAGCCTGGGCGGGGTCGGGTCCATTGTCAACACGCTTCGGTCAAAGGCCCGTTTCAGGAGCTCGAGCTTTTTCTCTTTGTGGCCGGGATCATCCCAGAGGTTGGTGAATTCGTCGGGGTCTTCCTCGAGGTCGTAGAGCTCGCCGACCTCATCTCCGTGGTAGACCACGATTTTTTCTTTTTCTGTACGAAGCATGGTTCCGTAGCTGCGCTGGTGCGTCCAGGCATTGTAGTACTCCGAGTAGACAGAATCCCTGTGGATAGTGTCGGCGGCTTCCCCGGTGCAGATCCGGTAGAAGGATTTACCCTGGACTCTCTCCGGGATCTCGAGGCCGGCAGCCTCCAGCAGGGTCGGGCAGAGATCGACCAGCTCGATGAAGGTCTCAGCCTGTTCTCCTGCCCGGATTTTTCCGGGCCACCTCATGACCACCGGTACGTGTACGACGGCCTCGTAAAAATGGGGGCCCTTGAGGTAGATGCCGTGGTCGCCGAGCATCTCGCCGTGGTCCGACATGAAGATGACGAGGGTGTTGTCGGCCTGGCCGCTCTCTTCGAGGGCGGCCAGGATGCGGCCCACCTGGTCATCGATCAGCTCGATCATGGCGTAGTAGGCGGCGCAGACCTGGCGCTGGTCGTCTTCGCTCATGCCCGCTACGTGAAAATAGCCCGGTTCGTTGTGGGCCCACTCATGGTCGAGTTTCTGGTAGAGGGGTTTGTTCTCGAGCTCTCCCTTCCGGTAATTCGGCAGGGGCATGTCCGCGGGGTCATAGCGCGAGAGGTAGTCAGCCGGAGGGTCAAAGGGGTGGTGGGGGTCAAAGCAGTTCAGGCTGAAGAACCAGGGACCTGAATCGGTCCGCTCCCTGATAAAGTCGCAGCACATCTCGGCGGCCCAGGTGGTCTGGTGATATTCGGCGGGAATACCGTGTTTTACATAGGGGGTTTCTGGGCCCTCGTAGAGCTCGTCCCAGGTCTTTCCCTTCGAGCTTAGCCACTGGGTATAGGCGTTTTCGGGCCAGTCAGGCTGGGGATGGTGGGACCAGTGGAAGACATCGTAGCCATCATCGGTGCGCTCCTCGACCCGCCCATCGGAGCAGGAGGCCAGGTGGAGCTTGCCGGCGAGGCCGCAGGTATAGCCCGCGTCCCGGAACATCTTCGAGACCAGGATCTCCCCGGGCGGGATGGTCTGTCCGTTCTGGCGGCACCTGGTGGTCCTCGGGTAGCGGCCGGTCAGGAAGGAGGCCCTGCTCGGGGCGCAGATGGGGCTCTGGACATAGGCCTTTTTAAAGGCGGTACCATCCTTTACCAGGGAATCGATCGCGGGGGTGTTGATGAGATGGTTTCCCAGCGAAGCGATGGTGTCATAGCGCTGCTGGTCGGTGCAGAGCCAGAGGATGTTGGGTTTTTCAGTAGCTGGATTCATTGGAAGGGTCGGGCAAGTTTCATTATTTCAGACAGCGGTGAGTCTCAACAGGGTATCCCCGCCTGTTTTCGCAGGTCATCCAGCACTTGCATGTTTCCCAAAGAATCCTCCCTGGTGATCCAGGGAGGCGCCTCACCACTGACCGCTTCGGAAAAGGCCGCGGCCTCGAGGGCGTAGTGAGACATCGGCGCCTCGATGGTGGTCTTCTCCGGGCCTTCATCGGTGAACAATGTGAAGCTGCCGCTTCCAAGCCAGGGGAAGTCAATCGAGAGGTGTCCCCTGGAACCGCAGACATAGGTGGTGTGGTCGGAGTCGACCCGCATTCCGCAGGTAAAGGAGCTGAGGAGTTCATCTCCGAAAGCGAGCGAGCCGACAGCGTAGTCGTCTACGCCGCTGGGATGCAGGTGGGCGGAGATCTGGCAGGAGGTGGGCTCCGCGTTGGCGAGGGCGCGGGCAAGGTTTACGCAATAGCAGCCTACATCCATGATGGAGCCTCCGGCCATGTCTACGTGGTAGCGCGGATCGGAATCGCTGGCGGGCCTGTTGAAGGTGAAGTTGGTCCTGATGATCCTGACCTCTCCAACGACGCCGTCACGCACCCGCTCGATAAACTCCTTTACGGCAGGCTGGCAGCGGTACATGAAGGCCTCCACGAGGACTAACCCGGCAGCCTCCGCCGCGTCGAACATCTCCTCGGCCTCGGTCGCGTTCGATGCCAGGGGCTTCTCACAGAGCACGTGCTTGCCCGCCTTGATGGCTCGCAGGGTCCACTCATGATGCAGGTGGTTTGGCAGGGAGATATAGACAGCTTCCACCTCCGGTTCGCCGAGCAATTCAGCGTAGCTTCCCAGGGGCTTGCCGCCATGGACGGAACAGAAGCTCTCGGCCGATTCGAGGGCGCGGGATCCCACCGCGACGAGCCCGGCTCCGGGCGCTTCGGGCAGCTGTCCGGCGAACTTATCAGCGATAAATCCGGTACCGATAATTCCCCAGTTAAGTTTTGCGGTCATCTTTCTCCAAGTCGCTGGATGTGGCGCTTTCAGGCGGTTTTGACGAGGTTCAATGGTATTGATAATTCCTTACAGGTAATAACGAAAAACAGCCCAGGGGAACGGTTCTGGTCTATCAGGGGTATGGCCATTAAGATGCTAAGCCTATATCCAAGTGCGAGTTGCAGCCATGGAGCAGGCTTGGCGAGGTGAGGTGAGAGGGCCATGGCGGCGTATTTGAAGCAAGGTTCAGGCATATCGAGGAGAGGGACGAGGGCGTCTCCGTTTCCGTGTTTGTGCTGAGGTTTCCAGGGAGCTTTCAAGGTGAGCGAAGGAACGTCATCCGGACGGAAGGGTGTCCGGGTACAAAAATACATTCCCGCGGTCGGACCCCGGCTGAAAAAGCTGCTCTACGTGGTGCTGGGACTCTTCTCCCTGCTCTTCATCAACGGCGCCTACCTGGTGGGAATCACCATAGCCGAGTGGTCGAGCGGGGAGACGATCCAGAACTACTTCTACCTTAACATGTTCCTGGTCCACCTGGTGCTCGGGGTGGCCCTGATCCTGCCCTTCCTGATCTTCGGTATCCTGCATATTCGTAATTCACGCGATCGAAAGAACCGGATCGCTGTCCGGGTAGGCTACGCTCTTTTCGGTACCGGGGTTTTGCTGATTCTCAGTGGAGTACTTTTGACCCGGGTAGAGGGTCTGATCGAGGTCAGGGAGCCACTGCTCAGAAGCATCGCCTATTGGGCGCATGTGCTGAGCCCGATCTTTATTATCTGGTTATTTATTCTTCATCGGCTTGCCGGGCCGAAGATCCAGTGGCGCAGGGGGCTGGCCCTGGCGGGAGTCGCCGGTGTTTTCGCCGCGGTGATGATTATCTGGCAGTACCAGGATCCCCGCAAATGGGATGAGGAAGGACCCGAATCAGGCACGCAGTATTTCTTTCCATCGCTTGCGCGAACGGCCACCGGGAATTTTATTCCGGCCGAGACGCTGATGATGGACCAGTACTGCAAGGAGTGCCATGCCGATGCCCATGCGGGCTGGTCCAATAGCGTGCATCGCTTCAGTTCCTTCAACAATCCCGCCTATCTCTTCTCGGTTCGGGAGACCCGCAAGGCGATGATGGAGAGGGACGGGAACGTCCAGGGGTCGCGCTTCTGCGCCGGCTGTCATGACCCGGTGCCTTTCTTCAGCGGAGCCTTTGATACAGAGAAGGCCTTTGATGATCCGGATGATGACCTGCAGGGTCATTTGACCGCCCAGGCCGGAATCACCTGTACTGTCTGCCATGCGATCACCAACCTGAATAGTCCGCGCGGGAATTCCGATTACACGATTGAGGAGCCCATGCACTATCCCTTCGCCTCGAGCGGTAATGGCCTGTTGCGCTGGGTGAACCGCCAGTTGGTGAAGGCGAAGCCCGCCTTTCACAAGAAGACCTTCCTCAAGCCATTGCACAAGACCCCTGAGTTTTGCGGTACCTGCCATAAGGTTCACCTTCCCGAGGAGCTCAACAAATACAAATGGCTCAGGGGCCAGAATCACTACGATGCCTACCATCTCAGCGGGGTCTCAGGGCATGGCGTGACAAGCTTTTACTATCCGCCGAAGGCCGAGTCGGACTGCAACGGGTGCCACATGCCGCTTGAGAGTTCCGATGATTTCGCCGCCGGCTATTTCGACTCCAGCGGTGATCTGAAAATACACGGGCACCAGTTTCCCTCGGCGAATACGGCCATTCCGAAGCTTCTTGGGTTGCCTGAGAAGGTCAACGATGCTCATCGCAGGTTCCTCGAAGGGGTGATGCGCCTGGATATCTTCGGCGTCAAGAAGGGCGGGCAGATTGATGGAGAGCTGATCGCTCCGCTTCGTCCATCGATTCCCGCGCTGGAACCCGGGGCGACCTACCTGTTGGAGATCGTGATCCGGACTGTGAAGATGGGGCACATCTTCACCCAGGGCACGGCCGATTCGAACGAGGTCTGGATGGATGTCGAGCTTCGCAACGGCCAAGAGCGCATCGGAAGGAGCGGAGGCCGCGGGCAGGCTGGAGAGGTTGATCCCTGGTCACACTTCGTCAATGCCTATGTGCTTGACCGGGAGGGCAACCGGATCGATCGCCGCAACGCCCAGGACATCTTCGTCGCTCTCTACAATCACCAGATTCCCCCGGGAGCGGCCGATGTCATCCACTACAGCTTCAAGGTTCCCGAGGATGCCAGCGGCGAGGTGACTATAGATGCGAAGCTCCAGTATCGAAAGTTCGATACCACCTACATGAAGCATATCTTCGGCCAGGATCGCGTGAATGATCTTCCGATTGTTACGCTGGCCGTTGACAGCCTGACCTTTCCCATCGCCGGGAAGGCCGCAAAGACCCCACCCTCGGCTATACCCGCCTGGCAGCGCTGGAATGATTACGGGATCGGCCTGCTGCGCAAGGGAAGCAAGGGGGCCCGCAAGGGCGAGCTGCGCCAGGCGGAGGGCGCGTTCAGCCAGGTGGAGTCGCTCGGCCGGGCCGATGGCCCGCTCAATCTCGCCCGGGTCTACGTGAAGGAGGGACGCCTGGAGGACGCCGTAGAGGCACTGCGCCGCGCGGCCGCCCACAAGGGGATGGCGCAGCCCTGGACCGTGAGCTGGTTTACAGGCATCGTTAACAAGCAGAACGGCCACCTCGACAACGCCATCAAGAATTTCCTCAGCGTGGTGAATACCGAGTTCAAAGGCGCCGCGGAGCGTGGATTTGATTTTGGCCAGGACTACCGGGCGCTCAACGAGCTGGGCCAGACTATTTTTGAGCGCGCCAAGCAGGAGCGCGGCGATGCGGCGAAAGAAGAGCGCGATCGCCTGCTCATGGAGGCTGTGAGCTGGTTCAAGAAAACTCTCGAGCTTGACCCCGAAAACGTGACCGCTCACTACAACCTGGCTCTCATCTACACCCGTTTAGATGAGGAGAAGAGCGCCGCTGGGCACCGGTCCCTGCACCTGAAATATAAGCCGGATGACAACGCCCAGGACAACACGGTGGCTGCCCACAGGGCGCGGAACCCAGCCGCCAACCATGCGGCCGAGTCGATCGTGATTTATGATCTGCAGAAAGCCGAAAATTACGAATTGAAGGGCGAGGCCGGCGGAAAGTAAGGTTTCCCGGGAATCAGGATGACCGAAGAGCAAGAAAGAGAAGAACCCCTTGAAGACGAGCTCGTGGCTGGTGACGACACGGTCATTCTCCGGGCGCTGAAGGTTTCCGCTGTCGCCCTGGCGGCTATCCTGGCGCTCATCGCTGTTTTATACTTCGTTCTTCGGCCCGAAAAAACTGAACAGGAGATTGATGAGAAGCCGATCGTTTTGCCGGAGGTCCAGGCTGTCGAGGCCAGCGCGCCCAGGGTCGCCTTCAGGGACGTAACCGCGGCTTCCGGCATTGACTTCGTTCACTTCAACGGGGCCAGGGGAGAGAAGCTGCTTCCGGAGACCATGGGCGGAGGCTGCGCGTTTTTTGATTTTGATCTCGATGGCGACCAGGATCTTCTGCTTGTAAACGGGAGCTCGTGGCCGGGAGACCCGGCCTCGCCCGCTTCAGCGACCTCGCGGCTCTACGCGAATGATGGAATGGGGAGGTTCAAGGACATCACCGCCTCCAGCGGCCTGGCTGTAAAAGTCTACGGGATGGGAGTCGCGGTGGGTGACTATGACAATGACGGCCGTCCGGATGTTTTCATCACCGCGGTCAATGAGAATCGACTCTTCAGGAATGTTGGCGGCAGATTCGAGGATGTTACCGGGGCCGCCGGGGTGGCCGGAGGAGGTACGACCTGGAGCAGCAGCGCGGGCTTTTTCGACTGTGACAATGATGGGGACCTCGACCTCTTTGTCTGCAACTATGTCACCTGGTCGCGCAAGATCGATGTGGCTCTCGACTACCGGCTGACAGGCGTTGGTCGAGCCTACGGTCCACCGACTAATTTCGAGGGTACCCAGCCCTACTTCTATCTCAACAACGGCGACGGCACCTTCACCGAGTCAGCCGGGAAGGCTGGCCTGCACGTGCGCAACAGGGCGACAGGGAAGCCTGTCGCCAAGGCGTTGGCCCTGCTTCCCTTCGACTTTAATCGTGATGGGAACCTCGATCTTTTCGTCGCCAACGATACGGTCAGAAATTTCCTCTATGTGAACAAGGGAGGGGGCGTCTTCGAGGAGGCGGGAGAGGAGGCCGGGGTAGCCTACGATGGTACCGGCAGCGCGACCGGCGCGATGGGCGTCGATGCCAACTATTACCGGGATGATGACAGTGTAGGGCTGGGCGTGGGCAACTTTGCCAACGAGATGTCGAGCTTCTACGTTTCTGAGGATGGCCAGTTTTTCAGCGACGAGGCGATCGGGGAGGGCATCGGTCCCGTCAGCCGTCAGATGCTCAGCTTCGGTCTGTTCTTTTTCGATTATGACCTCGATGGTCGTTTCGACCTCTTCCAGACCAATGGGCACCTCGAGGAGGAGATCAACAAGGTTCAACCCAGCCAGCACTACCGCCAGCCCTCCCAGCTCTTCTGGAATTGCGGCACAGGCTTCAAGAGCTGCTTTGTTCCGGTCGATGAAAAAACAACCGGCGACCTGGCCAAGCCGGTGGTTGGACGAGGGGCGGCCTACGCGGATATCGACGGCGATGGCGACCTTGACTGTCTCATCACGCAGACCGGTGACCGTCCCCTGTTGCTTCGAAACGACCAGGAGGGAGGAAACAACTGGTTGCGTCTGAAGCTTGTCGGCAGGCTCTGCAACCGTGATGCCATCGGCGCGACCGTCACCCTGGTAGCCGGGGGAGCCAGGATACGTCAGCAGGTGATGCCTTCACGGAGCTACCTGTCGCAGGTAGAGACGGTTCTGACCTTCGGCCTCGGAGCCGCGAAGCAGGCCGAAGAGCTCCGGATTCGCTGGCCCGGGGACAAGAAGGTTCAGGTGGTGAGGAACCTGCAGGCCGGTAAGCTCCATCGCATTGAGCAGGACTGAGCGCCTTTGCCCTTGATGTGATGGCGCCTATGTGGAGGCTGTTCCCGTACAGCGAGCAGGAGCCGCCCCATGTCAGAAAAACCTTCCAACGGAAAAC
>DCKY01000193.1:2232-8464 GCA_002320775.1 Planctomycetes bacterium UBA1662 | reverse complement strand
TGTCTTTCTGATGGGAGTCGCTGGGCATATGTCGTGGGTGGGGGCTCCCGCCGACCCCGCCGCGCCCTGGGCGGTTCACAAGATTGATCCAGGCAGGCACGCTGCCGACAAATATTACCACGGCCTCGGAGTCGGCGACATCAACGGCGACAAGCTCAAGGATGTCATCACGCCTCAAGGCTGGTGGGAACAGCCAGGGGCCGGACGCAAGCACGAAGGCGCATGGCCCTTCCACAAGTCGAAGCTTGGTCCAAGCTGTGCAGATATGCATGTTGCGGATCTCGATGGCGATGGCCGCAACGATGTGATCTCAACCTCGGCTCACGCCCATGGCATCTGGTGGCTCCGGCAAGTGGGGGACAAGAAGGAACCCACCTTCGAGCAGCATACGCTTGATAAATCGATCAAGGAAACTCACTCAGCAAACTTCGTGGACATCAATGGTGATGGACGCCTCGACCTGGTGACCGGCCGGCGCTTTTTCGCTCACGGTTTCAGGCCGGCACTCGCCGGCCAACCGAGTGAGCTGGCCTGGTTCGATATCGTGACGCAGGAAGGTCAGCCACCAAAACTCACGAAGCACACGGTCGACATGCAGAGCGGCGTGGGCGCGCAGTTTGAAACGAAGGACTTTGACGGAGATGGGCGGATTGACATCATTGTTTCAAACCGCAAAGGCGTCTTTATCTTTCAGCAGGTCGATTGATCGTGTGTTCCAGTAGAGCCCGAGTCATATTTCGCACTACCTTACTCATTCTGCTGATTGCCTGTGGACCTGGACAGGTGGAGGTGGCTGCGGCGTGGCCCGGCGCCGATAAGGATCCGCATCCTTGTCTCTATGTTACAGCGCAGGATGTGGCGAGAGCCCGGGCGCGGCTGTCAGAAGCTGAGCTCGCCGCCTACTCCAGGATGAAATTCGTCGACCATTTCGATGGGACCGGCAAGCCAGACGAGTTGGTGTTTGCCGCGCTTGTCGCTGGAAATACCAATGCCGAAAAAGCCATTGTCAAGGTGGCCTTCCAGGCGCTCGACAAGCTGATCGCGGCGATGCCTGCCACCATCGAAAAAGGTGTGGGGCCCCACGCCTACTCGAGGCCGGCCGGCCTGGCAGCCAGCCTTGCAGACGCTGCCCTGGCAGGCAAGGCGATCACGCCCGGGGAGCGGAAGCAGATGCTTGGAAAAATCGTCCAGGTCAACACCATGCTTCACCATCCCAGCTACTGGGATCCGAAGACGGGCAAGTGCAGCCTCAACCCCAATATGACAACCTCCGCCAATGGCTACCGCATCACCTTTGCCGCGCTGATCCCGTCACACCCCAAGAGCAAAGGCTGGTTCGATGCGGGTTTCCAGGGCCTCAAGCAGGAGGTTGAAGACTGGATCGACCCCCAGGGAGGCATGATCGAATGCCCGCATTACTCGATGGTGATCTTCGACCAGTGGATTGCCGCCTTCCTCATTGCCCGAAACGCCGGTGCTCCTGCCGATGGGAACCTCTTCAACCCGAAGCTCAAGAAGGCGATCGAGTGGTTCGGCAATATCGCGACGCCGCGGGACGCGAAATGCCAGAACTTCCGCCGCCAGCCGTCGCTGGGGCACACCTACGCCAAAGAGCGAACGAATATGTTCGGCACGATGGCCTGCATCTGGAAAGACAAGGATCCGGAATTCGCTGCCCGGATGGCCTGGATGCACAAGGAGCAGGGGGAGTTTAACCAGCCCGGCATTCTCAGCTACTATCCGGGCATGATGGGCTTCCGCAGGTTCTTCAGCAATTGCGGGCTGCAGCCGAGACCGCCGTCCTGGGGCAGTGCGGTCTATTCAGAAACCGGTGTGCTGCTGCGCAACACCATCGCTTCCGACCGGGAGACGGTGCTGTACCTGATCGCCGGCCGCAACCACTCGCACTACTTCAACGACTCGGGCAGTATTACCGTCTGGGGCAAGGGACGCGAGCTGTGTACCGAGGACGATTACCAGAATCGCCGCAACAAGGACTCGCGGGCAGCACATAGCATGCCCGGTAAGCCCTCGACCTATAACGGGGAGCGGGTGATGGCGATCCACGAGTTCAGCAAATCGCCGGTCTTCGACTATGTGCGAGGCAAGCGGCGCGGGTGGCAGCGGCAGATCGCGTTCGCCAAGGATACCGATCCCCTGGGCCCCAACTACTTCGTCGTCGCCGATACGCTGGATGCCGGGTCGGTGCCGACTATCTGGCGGCTCTTCCTTGGCGGCAAGATCGTGCCGACCGCCGCCGGCGTCACGCTGCAGGGTCCCGAGGACGTCGACATGGACGTGATCTTCGTGCGGCCCGCCGGGGCGAAGCCGACCGTCCACTCCGACCACATCCAGCTGGCTGTAAAGACGGCCGGTACCGTGACGGTGGTGCTCTATCCTCGCCTGAAGACGGAGCGGTCGCCGCGTGTCACGCCATTGGCCGATGGCCGGGCGATGAAGGTGGAGACCCCCAGGGGGACAGATACGATCTTTCTCGACCTGGACCCCGTCTCCTTCAAGTCGGGAAAAATCTCCTTCGAGGGCAAAGCCGGGCTCGTGCGGAGCTGGCGTGGTAAGCAGGCCCGGATCAAGGTAGGGCCATGCGATGTGGCGCCCGGCTGGAAGGGTGGTGATCGCGAGCTCCGCACGATTCGCTGGGACGGACCGCAATACCCCACATTCCCCGACAAGTAAAAACAAAGGATGGGTGTTAGACCCACCCTTTGCTTGCCAGCGCGCATGATATCGCATAAGCTGATTTTTATTTCGTTGGTTTATTAATGGGGTTCAAAGTCATGGAGTGGCGGCCTGGAACGATCACGGTCTGTGGCGCTTTGTGTACGCTGGGCTGGTTCTCCGCTGCTTCCCGCCCTGGGCGACATCGATGTTACCGGTTGTGGAGCCAGCAACTGGTCGGAGACACCCGATTCCCATGCGCACCATTTTAGATCCGCTTTATCATTGTATAGAGCAGCATCCGGAACGATTGCTTTACGCGTTTCTCGACCGCCACGGGAACACCGCCGAGTCCTACACCTACGCTGAGTTCCTGCGGCGCACGACCGATATCGCAGCGCATCTTCAAAGCGCCGGCAGGATGGAACTCGGTGCGCGCGTGCTTCTTCTTTATCCGCCTGGGCTGGAGATGATCTGCGCCTTCTTCGCCTGCGCGCGTATAGGTCTCATTCCGGTCCCGGCGTACCCTCCGACTGGGCGAGGATTCCAGGCGGCTCTCGCCAAGCTGAATTTCATTGCCAATGATTGCGGCGCATCCGCTGTGCTTACGGAGCGATCCTATTTCTGGTCGATGAAATTGAGCCAGGCCCGTAACCAGGCCTCGGCCTTCTCTTCGCAGGGGAACCCGCTCGCCCGGATGCAGTGGATCGTCAGCAATGACGCCGAGAAGAACGTCTCGGCCACGATTTCCGAGGCGCATTCGGACATTCTCTTTCTCCAATACACTTCGGGCTCTACCAGCAACCCCAAAGGCGTCATGGTGACCCACGAAAACCTTCTGGAGAACTGCGATGCCGTTGTCGACCACCAGCCTGTCGGGGTGTCCTGGCTGCCGCAATATCACGACATGGGCTTGATCGGGTATTACCTCTTCTTCGCGCTCAAAGGCGGCACCACCTATGGATTTTCGCCGCAGGACTTCATTCAGTCTCCGACCCTCTGGCTTGAGACCATCAGCAAAGTTGGAGGTACGGCCACCTCCGCTCCGAATTTCGCCTACGAGTATTGCCTTCTTCGCACAGAGAAGCTGCCGCCTGAGGCCTTCGAAAAGCTTGACCTGAGCTCGCTGCGGTTCCTGATGACCGCGGCGGAGCCGGTTCGTGCCCAGGTCTATCGCGACTTCATAGCCAGGTTCGAGCCCTATGGCCTTGACCCAGACAGCTTCTTTTCAGCTTACGGTCTTGCCGAGTTCACGCTCGCGGTCTCGAACTACGGCCGCACAGTTCAGGCATTCGATGCCGAACGGCTCACTGAGAATGAGGCGGTTGCCGTGTCAACCCCGGCCGGGAATACGCAGACCAGGAGCCTGGTCAGCTGTGGAGAGCCCCTGGGGAGCACTGAGGTTAAGATCGTTGATATCAAGGATGACTTCAAAGAGCTCCCGGAGGGGTCGATCGGTGAGATCTGGATCAACGGGCCGAGCAAGTGCAGGGGGTATTGGAATCGCCCCGAGCTCAGCCGAGCGACCTTCGAGGCGAAGCTCCAGGGAGATGGCGAGGAGTCGCCGACCTGGCTTCGCAGTGGGGATCTTGGCTTTCTCTGCGACGGTGAGCTCTACATTTGCGGACGGACGAAGGATCTCATCATTGTTCGCGGCCTCAACTACTACCCGCAGGACATCGAAATGATCGTCGAGCAGGATCGCGCAATCCGCAAGAGCTGCGTCGCGGCTTTCGCCTGCGATGATGGGGGCCGCGAACAGCTCGTGGTGGTCGCCGAGCTCCGAAACGACAGGCGTCTTCCTGATGCCGATCTTCTGAACAGCAAGCTCCATCAGGCCCTCGGGATTGGAGCGGATCTGTTCGTTTACATCCGGGCGAAGACCATACCCAAGACCAGCTCGGGTAAGATCTCCCGGCACCAGGCTCGCGAGCGTTGGCTCGCGGGCAAGCTGGAGCTTGTCGGCGAGGTGCGCCGGGGTACACCGGGGAGCGCGGCTGAAGTCTTCGGCTCGAAAGCAGGGGCCGCTCCTGTGGGGCCGTTTGGCGAGCTGTTTCAGAGATATGGACTCACGGGTGAAGAGACCGGTACGCTGGGAGACGTGGGACTCGACTCCTTACGCATTGCCGAGTTTGCTCACGATTTGAAGGCGGAGCTGGAAGCCCGGGGCGATGACGATCTGTCTGGTGCGGTCGATTTGCGGCTTCTCATCAAGATCGCCGTTTCCGAGTTATTCGAGCTTCTCGAGGATGTCGCGGCGGCAGCGCCCCGGGCGAAGCTGCGCTTTAAACGTACAGTCTTGAAGCTGCAGCGCGAACACCAGGGCCTGGAGGCCCGTATGATGCGCGCTGACACGCGCCTTCGATTCGAGCCCTCCGAACTTTTGGCCGGGGCTTCATCACAGGAGGCCTCCCGTGGCGCGATACTTCTGACGGGAGGCACAGGCTTCTTCGGCCCGTTCCTTCTCAAGAGCATCCTGGAGCGATGCGAGTCTGAGGTCTTTGTGCTCGTTCGCGCAAAGGATCCGGTCGCCGGTATGGAGCGCTTGCGCGAGGGGCTTGCGGCCGTAGGGGGCCCTCCTGGAACGAAGCCCCTCGCCTGGGAGCGGCGGGTACGACCGGTGTGCGGCGATCTTGCCCGGGCGAACCTCGGCCTGAGCCGGGCTGACTGGCTGCTGCTGTCACGCCAGGTGCAGGAGATTTACCACAATGGGGCCATGGTCAATTACCTGTCCGATTATGAGGCCATGCGTGAGGCGAACGTCGGTGGAACCCACGAGGTCATACGCCTTGCGCTTAGCGACCGGGCGAAGGTCCTGAATCATATTTCAACGACCTTCGTGTTTGGCTGGTCTGTTAAGAAGACCTTGTTCGAGACGGATACGAACCCCGACATGGAGCACCTTGATTTTGGTTACAGCCAGAGCAAGTGGGTGTCCGAGCAGGTGGTGTTGAGGGCTATGCGGCACGGTCTCCAGGCCCGGATTTTTCGACCCGCTCTCCTGAGTCCTTCCATCGCCGGGGAGGGGCATAATTTTGATATTTCGATTCGCCTGCTCGCATTTATGCTCAAGCACCGAATCGGGACCACGGCTGAAAACCAGGTCAGCTTTTCTCCCGCGGACCTGGCCGCTGACAACATTGTCGCCATTTCGTCGCTTCCCGGGAGCCTGGGTACGACCTGTCACGTGACCCGGGATACCCACGCCACGATGCTCGATATCACGACGATCCTGGCCCGGCTCACCGGGCAGGACTTTGAAAACTTCACGCTGGATGAGTTCGTCCCGGAGGTCATTGAGAGATGTCGTAAAGACGACCTGCTCTTTCCCTTGTTGAACTTCCTCGTGCGCTCGGTGAGCAACATCACCGCCATGGAGTTCAAGCGCTACGACAACAGCAACTTTCAGCGATTTCGCCAACAAGCTCCGCACGGCAAAGAAGACCCGCATCTTGATGATGTCGTCGCGGGCATCCTTGGCTTCATGCGGGGGCAGGGGATTGTCGAAGATGGGCATCGCCTGGTGAACCTGAGCTCGGATTAAAGGAATTGCCCC
>DCKY01000193.1:1547-1837 GCA_002320775.1 Planctomycetes bacterium UBA1662 | reverse complement strand
GCCCTGATGCGTAACCCGATTCAGGTGTTCGAGAAGTATCGAAAGCAGCTCGGCAAGACCTTTACGCTGCATTTTGCTGGAGTCAAGCGAGCCATCGTATCCACGGACCCCGATTTCATTCAGCATGTGCTTCACAAGAACCAGGCGAATTACCGTAAGTCCCATATCCAGGTGAAGCGCATGAGAGAGTTCAATGGACATGGACTCCATAACAGCCATGATGAGAGATGGCTCAGCATGCGACGTCACCTGGCCACGGGGTTCCTGACCAATCGGCTCGAAAAATCGTT
>DCKY01000193.1:1249-1418 GCA_002320775.1 Planctomycetes bacterium UBA1662 | reverse complement strand
CAGCGACCAGGAGCTCCAGGTCATCGCGGAGGCCGTGTCCGATATCCAGAGCTTCATCCTGCGCCAGATCGTCCAGCCCTACCTGGTTCCCTGGTTTCGTCTCAGCGGAAAAACGGCGCATTATCAAAAGATCCGCAGCGTGGGAGAGAGCCTGATCGAGAAGCACATC
>DCKY01000193.1:488-1160 GCA_002320775.1 Planctomycetes bacterium UBA1662 | reverse complement strand
CCGGTGGACATCTACCAGGAGATGGTCAAGGTCTCCCTGTCGCTCATCGGAAAGTCGCTTTTTGGGCGGCGGATCAGCGACCAGGAGCTCCAGGTCATAGCGGAGGCCGTCTCGGATATTCAGAGCTTCATCCTGCGCCAGATTGTCCAGCCCTACCTGATCCCCTGGTTCCGTCTCAGCGGAAAAACGGCGTATTATCAAAAGATCCGCAGCGAGGGGGAGAGCCTGATCGAGAAGCACATCGATATCCGGCGCCGCGAGGGTGGGGGCGGCAGCGACATGCTGAGGCATATGCTTGAGACGCCGTACGAGGATACGGGCAAACCCATGGAGGACAGCCAGCTCCTGATTGAAACCCTCCAGCTCCTCATCGCCGGCAATGAGTCTTCATCCAACGCCCTGGCCTGGACCTTTTACCTGCTGGCGAGACACCCCGAGTGTATCGTCAGGATTCGATCTGAGATTGAGAGCGTGGCAGGCGAAGGTCCCTTCGACTTTGCCGCTCTGCGCGGGCTCAAGTACACGACCCAGGTGCTGAACGAAGCCATGCGCCTCTACCCGCCCTTCTGGATGATAGACCGAATCGCCCAGGAGGAAGATGAGGCCGCCGGAATCCACATTCCCGCTGGTATCATGGTGATTCCCTACATTTATGGAACGCACCGTAATCCT
>DCKY01000193.1:0-196 GCA_002320775.1 Planctomycetes bacterium UBA1662 | reverse complement strand
ATGGTGATTCCCTACATTTATGGAGCGCACCGCAATCCGGACTTCTGGCCGGATGCCGAGACCTTTGACCCGGATCGGTTTGAGAGCGAGTTGGCCAGGGATCGACATCCCTATGCGCACATTCCCTTCGGCGGCGGCCCCCGCGTCTGCATCGGCGCCGATATGGCGATGCTGCAGATGCTGCTGGTCCTGGTGT
>DCKY01000102.1:8348-8543 GCA_002320775.1 Planctomycetes bacterium UBA1662 | reverse complement strand
CCGCTTCCTGGAGCCGCGCGCGGAGATCCACGAAGAGGAGGGGGGCGGCCCGCCCGCCGGCGGCGGGCCTTTCATGGATTGGGGCGGCCCTCAGCGGCCGCCAAGCTCCGGAGCCCTTGATGTCATCGAGGGCGTCGGCCTCGGTGTCGCGGCGAGCGACAATGTCACTGTACGACGCGGGCAGGATTTTCAGCG
>DCKY01000102.1:0-8023 GCA_002320775.1 Planctomycetes bacterium UBA1662 | reverse complement strand
GACTGGCTGGAGGCGGTGGACGATTTCGGCCCGTTCCCCGCTCCCCCCGTGGCAGCGGGGCCCGAAGACGAGGATGGAGGGGTCCCCGCGGGGGCCCCCGCGGGGGGCGGCAGCGAGGCGGTTCGCGTCCGGCAGTATTTCCCCGAGACCTGGGTCTGGGAGCCGATGCTCTTTACCGATGAGAGCGGCCGGCTTACGGTCGAGCTCGAGGCGCCTGACAACATCACCGGCTGGAAGCTCTCGGCGGTCGGAACCTCGCCTTCCGGGCTCGGCTTCGGTGAGGCCGAGCTGACCGCCTTCCAGGAATTCTTCGTCGATCCGTCTCTGCCTTACGATGTGACGCGTGGGGAGGAGTTCCCGGTCAAGGTGGACGTCTTCAACTACCTCGACAGCGACCAGGAGGTCTCCCTCAGCTTTGGGGAGGGTGAATGGTACGAGTTGCTCGGAAGCCCGGGCGCGACGGTGACGGTGCCCGCCGGCTCCGCGAAGGCGGTCTATTTTCCGATCCGGCCGGTCGAGGTGGGCGAATACGAGATCCAGATTACGGCATCCGGCTCCAAGCGAGTCGATGCGGTGCGCAAGTCGATCAAGGTGGTTGCCGAGGGGACCCCGGCGGAGCGGGTATTCAACAGCGTGATTGAGGCGGGGCAGACCGTCGAGCTCGCCCCCACCTTTCCACCCGACGTGATCAACGGTTCGCAGCGCGCCTATCTGAACATCACCCCGAGCCCGGTCGCCCAGACCATGAACAACATCGCTGATCTTTTGCAGATGCCCTATGGCTGCGGCGAGCAGAACATGATCTTCCTGGCTCCGGACATCGAGATCTTGAAGTACCTGCGTGAGGTGGGAGAGCTGAGTCCCGAGATTCGTATCCAGGCGGAATTTTTCGTCAACACCGGCTACCAGAGGGAGTTGACCTACCAGAGCGACGATGGCGGCTTCGCGGCCTTCGGAGGGCCCCAGGGCAGCCTGTGGCTCAGCGCCTTCGTGCTCTCGACCTTTGCCGGCGCTCGTGAGGTCCGCGACATTGATGAGGCAGTGCTCGCGCGTTGCGCCGGGATGCTGGTCTCACGGCAGAACGAGGATGGCTCCTTCAGGACGGATGACTTCCTGATCCACCGGGAGATGGATGGCGGCCTGGAGAACGCCTACTCGATGGCGGCCTATGTCACACGCGCGCTGACTGATTACGCCGAGGGTGTCGAGGTGGCGGAGAGTGTGACGGGCGCGATTAACCAGGCGGCAGCGTATCTCGCGGCCAACCGCTCGCGGGTCAACAACGACGCCTATTCTCTTTCCATCGCGGCCGTGGCCTTGCAAGCGGTGGCTGGTTACGAGGAGGTCGCCGAGGACGTCGTGGACCGGTTGCTCGAGCTTGCGATTGGCGAGGGGACGGGTCTTCACTGGGAGCCCTACCCGGTTGAGACGACCGGCTACGCGGCGCTGGCCCTGCTCCTTTCGGGGAGGCCCCAGGCGGCGGCGGCGATCGACTGGCTAACCACCCAGAGAAATTCCATAGGAGGCTATGGAGGCTCAACCCAGGACACCGTGGTGGCGATCCGGGCCCTTTTCGTGGCCGCGAGGACCGTTCGCCGGGACATCTCTCTGTCCCTCAGCCTGCTCGATGGCGACAATGTTCTCGAGAGCCTCCTGGTGAACGAAGACAACTTCGACCTGCTGCACACCTTCACCTTGCCGCTCGGGGCCGGACCCTTGCGGCTGCGCGCCGCTGGAGACGGCTCTGTAGGTTTCCAGGTGGCGAGCAAGTTCAACCTTCCTGATGAGCAGCTGCCGCCGCCGAGAGACATGGAGATCACAGTGGATTACGACAGCGAGGGCATCGAGGTCGATGATATTCTCGATGCCCGGGTTCGGATGGTCTACACCGGCGCCAAGGAGAACACCGGCATGGTGATCGCCGACATCGGGGTGCCGACGGGCTTCTTGCCCCTGCGATCAAGCCTGAACGCGCTGATCGAGGCGGGCACGGCGAGTCGTGTCGATGTCGCCGGCCGGAGCGTGATTATCTACATCGACAGCCTGGCAAGCGGGGAGGCGGTTGATTTCTCCTTCCAGATGCGCGCTCTTTACCCGGTTCGCTCCGAGGGTCCGGTCAGCCGGGTCTACGAGTACTACGATGCGGAGGTCCAGGCCTATCACTGTCATCTGCCGGTGGTTGTGCTCGATGCCGTCACGGCGCCTGTTCGTTTCGTCCGAGGCGACTCGAATGGTGATTCGGCGGTCGATATCTCGGACGCCGTCGCCACGCTCAACTATCTCTTTGTCGGCGAAGGGCAGGCGCTTGCCTGCGAAGATGCGGGCGATGCAAACGATGACGGGTCACTCAATATTACCGACCCGGTTTACGTCCTCTCTTATCTCTTCCAGGGCGGCTTGCCGCCGAGAGAACCCTTCCCCCAGGAGGGGGTTGATGAGACCGGGGACCAGCTGAGCTGCGCCGCGGCGAATTAGGCCATTCCGGCGGGCGGCCGTTTCCTCAGAGACGGTAGGTGCTTTTTGCCAGGTTGTAGGCGAGGTCGATGATCATTTCCGCCGCCTCGTCTTCTTCGAGGACGTGCTCGGTTACCAGGCGTGCGAGGAAATTTGCGTCGATACGGCGGGCCACATCGTGGCGCGCGGGGATCGATGGGAAGGCGCGGGTGTCATCGTTGAAGCCGGCGGTGTTGTAGATTCCGCAGGTCTCGGTCACGCGCTCACGGAAGCGTGTCATGCCTTCGCGGCTGTCCTGGAACCACCAGGGCGGCCCCAGGCGCAGGCAGGGGTAGTGTCCGGCCAGCGGCGCGAGCTCCCTGGAGCAGGTGGACTCATCGAGGGTGAAGAGCACCAGGGTGAGATTGGGATGGTCGCCGTAGCGCGCCAGCAGCGGCTGCAGGTTGCGAGTGTAGTCGGTCGCCACGGGGATGTCGCAGCCCATGTCGGCGCCGAAGGTTTCAAAGAGCGAGGTGTTGTGGTTGCGCCAGGAGCCGGGGTGGAGCTGCATGACCAGTCCGTCCTCGACGCTCATGCGGGCAAATTCCATCAGCATGTGGCCGGTGAAGCGCTTCGCATCTTCCTCATCGGCATCGCCTCGCAGGGCCTTCTGAAAGAGCTCCTCCGCCTCGGCTTTCCCGAGGCTTACCGTGTAGGGGCTGAAGACGCCATGGTCGGTGGCCGTCGCCCCCAGTGAACGGAAATGTTCCCGGCGATTTTCGAGAGCGCGGATATAGTCGCTGAGCTTCGAGATCTCCTGCCCGCTCACCTCCGCCAGCTTTTCCAGCTCTACGTCCCAGCCGGGTGCGAGGATGTTGACCACGGCATCCGGCCTGAAGGTGGGGCGCACGCAGCCCGCCCAGTCGTCTTCGGCAATCTGGCGGTGGAAGGCGAGGTCGTCTGTGGCGGCATCGGTGGTGCAGAGCGTCTCGATGTTGAAGCTGTCGAAGAGGGCGCGGGGCAGGAACTCCGGGGTTGCGAGCCTGGCGGCGAGCCGGTCGTAGATCTCCATCGCATTGGCGCTGCTGAGCCGCTCCTCGATACCGAAGACGGTTTCGAATTCGTGTTGAAGCCAGCCGGCCGTGGGGGTGCCGCGGAAGAGGTGGTAATGATCAGCGAAGAGCTGCCAGATCTTGCGGGAGTCCTCTTCGTGGGGGCCGCCATCAAGGGGAGAGATCCCGAGGTCCGCAAGCCGGACCCCCTGGGAATACAGCATGCGGAAAATATAATGGTCGGGAATGATGATCAGCTTTGCCGGGTCGGGAAAAGGTTCGTTCTCAGCCAGCAGGCGGGGATCGACATGCCCATGCGGGCAGACCAGCGGCAGGCCGGCGACGGAGTGGTACAGGCTGGAGGCCAGCCTGCGGATAGCCGGGTCCGGATCAAAGTAGCGGTCTGGATGGACCATGGGGACATCCTTGCTGTGGTTGGCGAAGAGACAACTAATCTGGCAGAATCTACGGAATGAAAGCCTCGAGGGCAAGGGTCCGGTGGATGCCGGCACTGTATTCTCACGAGATTCGCTGCCGGAAGATATTCAACAATGGAGGCCTGCCATGTTCTGGGACCTGTTAAAAATCGCCTTCGCTGCGGGCGTGTTCCTGGGGCTCTTGAGGCTGCATGACCGCCTGAGAAGCCTTGAGAGGAAGGTAGAAGGCCTCGATGGCGCCGCTGGAAAGAACGGGACAGAGGATGAATAGGGTGCCTTTGAGATTCGTCTGAAGAAAAGTAGAATAAGCCAGATGCCCAGTCCCGAAGATTCCTCAAAACAGCTTTCCTATTCTCCCGGGGAGCGCCGCCACCGCTTTAACGTATTGCTGGTGGTCGTCGATGACCTCAGCGCGCGCCATCTGCCTTTTTACGGCTATGGCCGTGACACCATGCCCCTGCTTGGCAACCGGCTCGAAGGCGCCACTCTTTTCTCAGACTGTCATTCGCCTGTGGGCTGGACCCTGCCGGGCTGCGCTTCGATTATCACGGGCCAGCTTCCCGAGGGGCACGGGCTCTGCGATCACAACCAGAGGTTTCGGAAGCCGAAGCTCGGCGACTACCTTGGCGACGGCTACGAGAGGGCGGGGATCGCCAACAACGGCAATGTCGTCTCTGACAGGATCTCTTCCGAATATCTCGAGAGCCTCGGCTTCAAGCGCCGCCCGGCCAAGTGGCGCTCCTTCGGCTGGGACGATGGCTTTGACAGCTACGAGTGGGTGCACCGCGAAGACCATGAGCGCCCCTTCGAGCTTGCCCGGGATTTCCTCGGGCAGCGAAAGGACAGCGACTCACCCTGGTTTCTCTTTTTTCACAGCAACCTGGTGCACGACTACCACATGGGGCGGGATTATTATCTCGAGACATCGGACTGGCTCGATGCCGGGATCCACCCGGCGTTGCGGGAGGTGCGAGATGGCCCTGACATCTGGCGGGAGCCGCCGGAGGGGGTCGGGCTCGAGGAGCAGAAGCGAGCGCTCACAGCCAAGTACGACTCGGGCATTCGGAGCTACGACAGACGCCTCGAGGAGGTTCTTGAGCTGGTGGATTTCGAGGAGACCATTGTCGTCTTCATGAGCGATCACGGGGAGAGCTTCGAGCCCGAGCGCGGCCGGGTTCATCATTGCGGGCGCCTCCATGGCGACCTGACCCACGTCCCCCTGGCGATCTGGTTGCCTTCCGTGCTCCGGGCGCATTACGAGGTTCCGGCGCGGGAAACCCACGCCTGCTCAACAATCGATGTTGTTCCTACCATCCTGACCCTCCTGGGAGATGCGGTTGCCGGTTTTCCCGGCCGCTTCCTTTTCGATCTGCCGCCCCATCGCCGGCTCTGCGGCGAAGACCGCGGCTACCTCTACTGGAACGAAGATTGCGTGAGGGAAAGCTACGACACCTGCAGTATCGAGGTGCGCTCGGAGTACGCCTACCCGCTCAAGCGCATCAGCGTTCGAAGAAACGATACGACCCGGGATTTTTCCTATAACGTCGCCTACGATCCCCTTGAGCATGAGAACCTGGTCGAAGAAGGGGTCGTCTCGGGGGAGAACATCACCTTCGTGGTCGCGGTGAACGATGACGAGGAGCTGCGCAATAATTTCCTGGCCTCGCCGGTCGCTCGCGCCGGCCGCCACGAGCTTCTGCTGGTGGAGAACCCCGGCAACTCGCGCTATGAGAGCATCTCCGCGCTTTACAGTGACGCGTTCGCCAGGGCGAAGAATGACCTGGTTCTCTTCGTCCACCAGGATCTCTATCTCTACGATGGCTGGGAGAAGAGGTTCTTCTGCGGCCTGCGGGAACTGGAGGAGCAGGATCCGCAGTGGGGCGTCATCGGTCCGGTCGGGGCGCTGGGCGTGATCGCGGGAGAGAAGAAACAACTCAGAGGTCATTGGTCGGATCCCAGCGGTTACCATTTCGAGGGGCCCCTTCCCCACGAAGTTGAATCGCTGGATGAACAATTGCTGGGCGTGCGCCGCCGAAACGGCATCGAATTCGACGCAGGGCTGCCGGGCTTTCATTGCTATGGAATTGACCTGAGCCTCGCCGCGCGTGAGCGGGGGCATAAGAGCTACGCTCTCGATTGTTACGCGTGGCATAAGTTCAAGGATTCCGAGGGGCGACTCGTGGAGCGCCGGGAGCGCTCTTCAAAGATCAAGCGCCGCTGGGGTGAAGAGTTCATGCGTGAGTTCGGCCCCAGCGCGGATTACGTGGAAAAGAAATGGCAGAAATATCTACCCTTCCAGACGACGTCCTGGGCCTGGGGCGCAGACTGATCCCGCGCCCGGTTTTTCTCCTGGGCTGCGCCCGGTCGGGGACATCCATCTTCGGCGAGGCACTCGCCTCCCATCCCGCCGTCACCTACCTCTTTGAGCTCAGCCCGACCTGGAACTCCATCGTCGAGGAGGGGGCTGATCACCGGCTGGAGGAGGCCGCCGCCGACCCGGAGCTGGCGCGCCGGGTCTACGAGGAGTTTTCCGGCCACCTGAGAGGAGAGCCTGGCGAGGTGTTGCTCGAGAAGAACCCGAAGCATGTTCTGCGCCTGCCCTTTCTCGCGGCGCTCTTTCCCTGGGGCAGGTTCGTTCATATCATTCGAGATGGCCGCGACACCGCGGCATCCCTCATGTTCCGCAACCGGGGTGATGGCTGGGGCCATCTGCAGGTTCCCGGCTGGCGAGAGCTGCTGGAGCGCTATCCGCAGGAGAACCATATCCGCTGCGCACACCAGTGGCGGATCGCCGTGGAGACAGCCCGATCCGACGGTGCCCGTCTTGGCGACCGCTACCTGGAGCTTCGTTATGAGAGCCTGGTGGAGAGCCCTCTCGCCATCGCGGAGGAGGCGCTCGCCTTCATGGGCCTCGACGCTCCCGCGGCCGTCGCCGAGTTTTGTCTGAAGATCCAGGATGAGACCGAGGGCTCCTACCACGCCCTCAAGCAGGTGCGCCACTACGTGGACAACCACTCCCGCCGGATCGGGCGCTATCGCGAAAACCTGACCCCCGACCAGGTCGCTGAGGTCGAGGAGGCCTGCGGCACGATCCTCTCCGAGCTCGGCTATCTGGCCTGAGAGGCAGGCAGGCCCCTTGTTTTCATCGCCCCGGTAGACTTAACATGGCGGGTCCCTCCTTTCGGGGGGGCATTCACCGAGTCATTGGGAAATAGTTTTACTCACATTAAGGAGCCTGACCATGAAGTCATTCTCACGCTGCTGTCTCGCTGTTCTGCTTCTGGCCGTTGTCTGTACAGGAACCGCCTGTACCGGAACTATTCATATGGGAACCTCCGGCTCTCATCACAAGCATGGCTCGCAGTGGAAGGGTCTCTCGCAGGTCGTGGCGGTCATGCACCCCACCGCGGGCAACAAGGCGGGCGGCACGGTGGTGTTTACCCAGACCAAGGATGGCGTCAAGGTCGAGGCCAACATCACAGGGCTCTCACCTGACAGCCAGCACGCGATCCATGTTCACCAATATGGCGACACGCGTCTCGACAACGGCAAGGGCACCGGCGGTCATTACAACCCCGAAGGTCACGACCACGGCCTTCCGGAGAAGGATAAGCGTCATGCTGGAGACCTCGGCAACCTCAAGGCCGATGCGAACGGCGCGGCCAGCTACACCATCGTTGCGAAGAACATCTCGGTGGCCGGCCTGCACAACCCGGTCGTCGGACGCGGCGTGATCATTCACGCGAAGGTTGACGATGGCGGCCAGCCGACCGGCAACGCCGGCGCGAGGATTTCACAGGGCGTGATCGGGATCGTCAAGCCGGCGGAGTAATCCTCCCGGCGTTTGCGAATTACGCAAGGGGCGGGGCTGTCTCAGGCATCGAGACCTGGCGCGGCCCCGGCCCTGCTTCTTTTCCAGGGTCTTCGGTCTCTTCCTTCCGCCACCAGAGGAAGAACTTCCGTCTCAGGGCCTGGACATCTTCGAGAATGAGGTAGCCGACCGGCACCATCACGAGCGAGATGGCCGTAGCGAAGAGAACTCCGAATCCGAGTGAGACCGCCATCGGGATGAGGAACCGGGCCTGGATGCTGCGCTCGAGC
>DCKY01000253.1 GCA_002320775.1 Planctomycetes bacterium UBA1662 | reverse complement strand
CGGCGGTCATTACAACCCCGAAGGGCACGATCATGGTCTCCCGGCAAAGGCTCAGCGCCACGCCGGCGATCTCGGTAACCTCAAGGCCGATGCCAACGGCGCGGCCAGCTACACGATTGTCGCCAAGAACATCTCGGTGGCCGGTCTGCACAACCCGGTGGTCGGCCGAGGAGTGATCATTCACGCGAAGGTTGACGATGGCGGTCAGCCGACCGGCAACGCCGGCGCGAGGATTTCACAGGGCGTGATCGGGATCGTCAAGTCGGCGGAGTAATCCTCCCGGCGTTCGCGAATCACCCAGGGGGCGGGGCTGTTCCAGGCATCGAGACCTGGTGCGGCCCCGGCCCTTGCTCTTTTTCCGGGCCTTCGGCTTCTTCTTCATCCCGCCCCCAGGGGAGAAGCTTTCTTCCCAGGGCCTGGACGTCTTCTAGAATGAGGTAACCGACCGGCACCATCACGAGCGAGATGGCTGTCGCGAAGAGAACTCCGAATCCGAGCGACACCGCCATCGGGATGAGGAATCGGGCCTGGATGCTGCGCTCGAGCAGCAGGGGTGTCAGGCCGGCGAAGGTGGTCAGCGATGTCAGGAGGATCGGCCGGAACCGCACCTTTCCCGCCTCGACGATGGTCTCGAAGAGTCCCGCTCCGGCCTTGCGGGAGGTGTTGATGAAGTCGACCATGACCAGGCTGTCGTTGACCAGGACCCCGGTCAGCGCGACCAGCCCGAACATCGAGAAGATCGTCATGTCCATTCCCATGAAGATGTGCCCCCAGATGGCGGCGACCAGGCCGAGCGGGATGACCGACATGATGATCAGGGGTTGGAGATAGGATTTAAAAGCGATCGCCAGCAGGATGAAGATCATGAAGAGGGCGAGAATGAAGCCTTTCTTGAGCCCTCCCAGGGATTCCATCCGTTCCCGGCGCTCCCCCTCCATCGAGTAGCGCACGCCTGGGAAATCAGCCAGGATGCCGGGCATGATCTTCTCTTCGACCATCGAGCTGATGGCGTTCGAGCTCGAGGCGCTCTTATCGACATCCGCCTTGACGGTGACGATCCTGCGCCGGTCCGCCCGGTTGATCGAGGCGAAGCCGCGGCCGTATTCAATGTTGGCTACGCTTGTGAAGGGGACCTCCGAGCCGTCTCGTGTACGGACCCGCATGTTCTCGATGTCCCCTAGGGAGCGCCGCTCAGCTTTCGGATAGCGGATCATGACCCGGATCTCGTCGCGTCCCCGGAGGATTCTCTGGGCCTCGAGGCCATAAAAGCCCTGGCGCACCTGCCGGCCGAGATCGGCCTGGGAGAGCCCGAGGTGTTCGGCGTCTTCGCGGATGCGCAGCTGGAGCTCACGCTTGCCGGGACGGAAAGAGTCCGTGATGTCGTGGACGGCCTTGAGCTTTCCCAGCTCCGCTCTCAGCCTCGCGGCTGCTGCATTCAGCGCTTCCGGGTCGCTGGAGGCGAGGTCGACATTGACGGCATCTCCGGTGCTGAAGAACGACGCGGTGTAGGTGACCTCGTTCGCATCGGCGATGGGGCCGGTCAGTTCCCGCCATCGCCTGGCGACCTCGTTGGAGCTGACGGTGCGTTCTTCCGCGGGAGCCAGCTCGATATTCACCTCGCAGAGGTGTGAGCCGGAGAAGCCGCCCGAGCGGCCGCCGCGGTTGCCCTGGGCCTCCCGGAAGGGCAGCCCTCCCAGGGAGCTGCAGATGTGCCGGAAGACTCCCTTGCCCTCGCTGTGGCCTTCGGCGCGGAGCTCGGCCTCGAGCTTGCGGGCCGATGCCTCCAGCTTCCGGATGGCGCGGCTGGTGATCTCGGCGGGAGTGCCCTGGGGCATGGACACAAAGGCGACGGCATTGTCGGCGTCCACCTTGGGCATGAAATGGAACTGGATCCAGCCGCCCATGAACAGCCCGCTGGTCGCGAGGATGATCGCCAGGCTGGCGGCGACGGAGAGGTAGCGCCAGCGCAGGCAGAAATCTAGCAGGGGAGAATAGAAGCGATCGATGACGAAGGCCAGTCCGCGCTCGACCGCTCCCTGGACGGCGCTCCAGGCGGCGGTCAGCGCGTTGGCCCGCCGCTTCTTCTTCTTTTGCCGGCCGTGGGAGAGGTGGTTGGGAAGAATAAGGAGAGATTCTATGAGAGAGAAGATCAGCACCGAGATGACGATGGTGGGAATGACCGCCATGATCCTGCCGAGGCTGCCGGGCACCGTGAGGAGCGGAAAGAAGGCGGCGACAGTCGTCAGGATGGCGAAGATGACCGGCCGCGCAACCTGCCGCGCGCCCTCGATCGAGGCATCGAGCCGGGCGCGCCCGCTGTGTTCGAAACGATAGATGCTCTCTCCCACGATGATCGCGTCGTCCACGACGATTCCCAGCACCACGATGAAGGCGAAGAGAGAGACCACGTTGATCGACATGCCGAACAGGGGCATCAGCGCGATGGCCCCGAGGAAGCAGACCGGGATTCCGAGGGCGACCCAGAAGGCGAGGCGCAGCCTGAGAAAGAGGGCCAGGGACAGGAAGACGAGGATCAGGCCCGCCCGGCCGTTTCGGATCAGGAGGTCCAGTCGGCCGCGGAGCACCTTGGAGTCATCCTGCCAGATCGTCAGGTTCAGCCCATCCGGCAGCTTCAGTCCCGCGGCCTCGGTTTCGATGTAGCCAGAGATTTTTTCGGCGATGTCGGTGGCGTTCTGGTCGCCGACCCGGAAGACGCTGACCATGATCGCCGGCTTCCCATCGAAAAAAGTTTCCTGGTCGGTGTCGGCGAAGCCATCTTGCACGGCGCAGACGTCTCCGACCCTGACCCGGGTCCCATCGGGCTTTGTCAGGATGGTGATGTTTTCGAACTCCGAGCCGCTGAAGGACTGTCCCCTGGTGCGCAGCAGGATCTCGCCGTCCCCTGTTTTGATCGAGCCGCCCGGCAGATCGAGCGAGGAGCGCCGCACCGCCGCCGCGACCTGGTCGAAGTTCAGCTGGTGCCGCCTGAGGGCTGTCTCGGAGAGCTCGATGGAGATCTCGTAGGGCCTGGCGTTGGTGAGCTGTACGAGGCTGACGCCGTCGATGGATGAGAGGCCATCGCGGACCTTTTCCGCCGCCTTCCTGAGCGAGGAATACTCGACCTCCCCATGAACCGCTACTTCGAGAACCCGCCGCCGCAGGATCAGCTCCTGCACGAGAGGCTTCTCGCATTCTTCCGGGAAGGTGGTGATCGCATCGACCCGCATCTTGACCTCCTCGAGGAGGGTCTTGATGTCGGTGCCCGGCAGGGCGTCGATGGTCGCGGTCCCGGCGCCTTCGCTGGCGGTCGCGTTCAGGCGCTTGATCCCCGCGACACCATCCACCGCCTCCTCGATGCGCATACAGACGCCCTTTTCCACCTCCGCGGGGGCGGCGCCGGGGTAGGCGACATTCACCAGGATCTTGTCGGTGGAGATCTCGGGGAAGACCTCCTGCTTGACCTCCGAGAGCGTCACCAGGCCGGCGACGGCGATCAGGAGCATCAGGAGATTGGCGCAGACGCCGTTTCTAGCGAACCAGCTGAGCATGACTCTTATTCAGTCTCCCCGGAGGCATCGAGGGTGACGGCCATATTTTCTCTGAACACCTCTACGGTAGAGATGCAGATGAGGTCGCCGCCGGCGACCTCCGAGGCCCCGAGGTCGATGATCGCTTCATCTCCCTTGAGGCGTATCACCTCCGCCTTGCGGCTGATGAGTCGGTGCCCGCCCTCTTTCGCCTTCTCGGCGACAAGGACCCGTCCGTTTTCTCTTACGGCCTTGCGGGGGAGGACCGCGATGTTCTTGAAGGTCCTGCCGCTGATCTCGGCCTTGACGAAGAGGCCGACCGCCAGGGGCGGGCGCTGCGGGTTGGAGCGCGCGTAGGGGTCGGGGACCTGGGCCACGGCGTGGACCATACGGCTCTGCGGGTCGATGGCTCCCTCGGTGCGAACGATGCGGCCCTTCCAGGGCTCCAGCTCCTTGCCTCCAAAACGGGCGTAGAGCAGGACCTCGGGCAGGGGCTGTGTTTCAGGCAATGCGTCATCCCTGTAGGCCAGCGGCAGGTTGATAAACCTGAGGTCGCTGTCGTTGATCGGCAGGCGCACCTCGGCATAGTCCACCGAATAGACCCTGGCGGCCGGTGTTCCCTGGTTCACGAACTGTCCGACATCGGCGAAGGTTTCTCGGATGCGCCCGTCGAAGGCGGCCCGGATTTCCGTCCTCGAGATGTCGAGCCTGGCCTTGGCGAGGCCCGCGCGGGCGGCGTTGAGCGCCGCCCGGGCCTCGGCGACCTGTGGCTCGCGCAACAAGAGCGGCGAGGGCTTGCGCTCCATGGTCGGGTCGAGCTTGAGCAGGCTCTCCCACTCTTTGCGGGCGACGTCGGCCTCCTGTTCTTCACGTGCCAGCCGCAGCTCGGCCTGGGCTACGGAGGCCTCGGCCTTGGCGAGCGAGAGCTCGTAGTCGCTTGGGTCGACCTTCAGGAGGGTCTCATCCTTGGCGAAGAAGCCGCCGCTGGCCCAGGAGTCCGAGACCCAGGTGATGACTCCCGAGACCTGGGGAACGAGCGTACTCTCGGTACGCGGGCGGATCGTTCCCTGGGAGCTGATGGAGGCGCGGAGGTCCCGGGCCTCGAGCTTCAGAGCTCGAATCGCGGGGAGCTCGCGAACAGGAGGGCGGGTGCTGGGCAGCTTGCGGGCGCTCGAGAGCATGAAAAAGACCACGCCACCGGCGAGGAGGACGACGATTGGAAGCAGGGTTTTCAATAAGAGTTTCATGGTCTTTCGTTCGTATCTACGGTGGGGCCTTCGGGCCAAGGCGGGGAGAAGCCGCCGCCGAGGGCGAGGTGAAGGTCCACCCGGGAGTCGAGGCGGAGCCGCTGAACCTGCAGGAGCTGGCTTTCGGAACGGAAGGCGTCGCGTTGGGCGGAGAGAAGGGTGATGATTCCATCAAGGCCGCGGGCATAGCGGTCCTCCGCCAGGTCGCGGGCGGCCTGGGATTGTTCTACAGCGCGGGACAGGGCCGCCTCCCTGCGCGCCAGGAAGTTCTCCAGGGCCAGGGTTGTTTCGACCTCGGCGAAGGCTCGCAGGGCGCCCTTGGCATAGGCCTCCAGGGCTTCGCGCAGGTTTGAATCAGCCAGGTCGATCCCCGCGAGGAGGCGTCCTCCCTGGAAGATAGGCTGCAGAAGATTCGCCGCAAGGCTCCAGACCGAGAAGTCCTGGTTGACGATGTCGCGGAGTTCGTTGGTGCTGGTGCCCGTCGAGCTGCTCAGGCTGATTCTCGGCAGCAGGGAGACCTTCGCCTGTCGCAGGCGGGCCCGCTGGCCGGCCAGGCGGCGTTCCAGGGAGAGCATGTCAGGCCGTCTTGACAAGAGCTCGGAGGGAAGTCCCGCGGGCACCTCGCCGGGGATCTGCGGCAGGGCGGTGGCCGCCTCCAGGGCCGCCGCGGGGTATCGGCCGAGGAGGATTTCCAGCTGGCGCAAGGCTCCATCTTTGCGGATTTTCGTGGATTCGAGGTTGTCCTCCGCGGTGGCAAGATTGGCCCGGGCCAGGCGCAGGTCGAGGGGGGAACGCAGGCCGCGTTCATAGCGCTCCCGCACCTGCTTCTCGCTGGCCTCGTAGTTTTCGACGGTCGCGGCGGTAAGCTCCTCCTGGCGCGTGGCCTCCAGGGCTGCGAACCAGGCCTTGCAGGTCTGTCCGACCAGGGACAGCCGGGCGCCGTGGAGGTCGGCCAGCGCGGCCTCCTGGTCAGCGAGAGACGCGGCCTTCGCTGAGCGCAGCCGCCCCCAGATGTCGAGCTCCCAGCTCAGATTGAGCGCGGCTCCGTAGTTGGAGAAGCGGTTGCGGGGAATTCCGTCCATGCCGGGGATCGGGAAGCCGATGAAGTTGCGCTGTGATTTTGCCCCGTCGGCCTGGAGCCGGAGGGTGGGGAGCCGGTCGGCTCCGCTGCTGATGGCCTGGGCCTCGGCCCTGTCCACTCGCACGGCAGCGATCCGGAGGTCGTGGTTGTTGCGCAGGCATTCCTCGATGGCTGTGTCCAGTCCGCTATCGCCGAAGGTTTTCCACCAGCCGGGGTCGTTGGAGGGAGCGCCGTCATCGACTTTTCCAGGAGCCGTCCACCCGCCGGGGGTCGGGATGCCGAGGGCCGGCGTTTCGGTCGGGGGAGAGGAAGCGCAGGCCGCTGGCAAGAAGGCCAGCGTAAGCAGCATGAGTCGGCGCAGGTTTTTCATTTGCGCGTTCCCGGGCTCTGCCCCGTCGTCTTTTTCGCCGGCGGAGACCGAAGTCCTGCGGCGACGAAGTCGATGAGCCTCCGTCGAACACCTTCGATGTCAGACGGGTCGCAGAGTCCTCCGGAGAAGGCCCTGATGGATGGCTGGTCTGCTACGGTGTGGATCATAGCGCCGAGCATGAAATGCACGCGCCACATCAGCTCCTCGGCGGACAGCTCGGGCAGGGTGCGGCCGATCGCGGCGCTGAAGCGCTGCAGGATCTCGCCGAAGAGCTCCCGCAGCAATGTCTGCAGGCTGTCGCCCGGCTCGCTGTAGATCCGGCCCAGGAGGCGCTTGAATCGTTTGCCTTCGGGGCTCTGTCCCATTCGCAGGGCGGGCAGGACCCAGGCATCGAGGATCGCTTCGAGTTCGATGGCCGTTCCGGCCGCGGTGATCTCGAGCGCGTCGAGCAGCTCGAGCCTCTCGTTGTTTAGCGGCTCAAGGCGCCTGAGAAAAACGGATCTGACCAGGCCGTCCTTGGATTCGAAGTGATAGTTGACAGATGCAAGGTTCACCCCGGCGGCGCTGGTGACGGCCCGCAGGCTGGTCGCATCGATACCGCGGTCGCTGAAGAGCTCTTCGGCGGCATCGAGCAGACGATCTTTCGTTGGGTGGAGTGCTTGGCGTTCCATGTTAATTCAAACGTTCGTTTGAATTGTGGAATTTCAGGCCTCCGATTGCAAGGTTAACTTCGAACCGCCCAGGAGGGCCTTAAGTCTTTTAATTAAAATGGCTTGTGGCTTTAAA
>DCKY01000229.1:80476-83495 GCA_002320775.1 Planctomycetes bacterium UBA1662 | reverse complement strand
CCGATGCGGCAGGCGCAGAGAAGGTTCGCTCTTCCATTGTCGAGCAGCTTGAGAGGGCGGAAAGAGAGCACCAGGGCAAGCTGGCGGGCCGAAAGGTCATCAGCAATGTGAAGAACGGAGAGAGGAATTACCAGAAGGTCGAACGCAAGTGGTCGGAGAGCAAAGACCTGGTTGTCGACTACAACAGGCCTGGCCGGGAAGAATGGATTGTCAGTGGGCACCGGTTCGGGCCTGCTCCATTGGCCAGCGGCGACCTGTTGATCGGGAGCGAGGGGAGACCGGTCAAGGAATTCGTTCCGACCGGGAGGGCTGATGCGGATGAAGCCTCACGGAAGTTCTACGGAATGCTTCGCACGCCTACCTTTGAGGTTGTTGGCGACACGATCTGGTACAGGGTCAGGGGCAGTTGCGAGGCCTTCCTGGCTGTCGATTCTCATAGAACCGTTCATGGGCCGCTTCATGGCGGTGTCAGGAAAAGAATCAAGGGAGACCCAAAGACCTGGCGTTGGCATTCCCACCCGGTTCGAAATTATCTCGGGCATAGAGTTCATATCGAGTTCAGCAATTTCAGCGAAAATTTCGCGGTTGGCAGGGTTGAATTCAACGCCGGGGCGCCTGTCGACTCTTCCCCGGTCAACAAGGTGGCACTTCAGCGCATCGCCAGTCTCAAAGACCTCAAGGTGCCGGGCCTGGCCAGGGCCCTGTCGGCTCAATTGGCCGCCAGCCTGGGCGCTCTCGCGCCGGGCGCCGGTGAGACAGCTGAGAGGGGCGACCATGCCAGGCTGTTGAACTGGGCGCTTGAGCGAACAGACCTGTTTGAAGCTGTTGATTCCGGGGGGCTTGTGAAGATTGTCTCAGCCTATCGAAAGAGCAAGGCCGAGATTGAAAAGTCCATCCCGGGAGCCTTGCGAACACTGGCCCTGCTCGATGGCAACGGCGAAAATGAACCTCTCCACATCAGGGGGAACCATAAAAACAGATCCCCGAAAACAGTCCAGCGAGCGATACTGACGGCCCTCAAGGCTCCGGGTAAAAAGCCCGGGACTCCTTCGGAGGGGAGCGGCCGCCTGGACCTGGCTCGCAGGCTTGCGGATCGGAACAACCCCCTGGTGGCCCGCGTCATGGTCAACAGGATCTGGCACCACCTCTTTGGAAGGGGGATTGTTGAGTCCTGCGATGATTTCGGTGTCATGGGTTCGACGCCATCGCATCCGGAACTGCTTGACTGGCTGGCTTTCCGGTTCATGGAAAATGGCTGGTCCATCAAGGACATGATCCGGACGATCCTGATCTCCAGGACCTATGGCATGTCCAGCACCCCGCAGGAAAAGGGCAATGAGCTGGATCCGCAAAACAAGCGATTGCATCGAATGCCGATCCTGAGGCTGCCCGCTGAGGCTATTCGTGACAAGGTCCTGGCCGTTTCCGGACGTCTCGACAGGAGGCTGTTTGGTAAGGGGGTCATGGTTCATATCACCGAGTTTATGCGCGGCAACCGGAGTCCGGGTGGAAGCGGCCCCGTCGATGGCAATGGCCGAAGGAGCATCTATACCGAGGTCAGGAGAAACCACCTGCCCGCCATGCTGCTCGCCTTTGACCGGCCGGTGCCGTTCATGACCATGGGCAAGAGGGTGCTGTCAAATTCTCCGGCGCAGGCTCTGATCCTTTTGAACGACCCGTTTGTCCATCAGCAGGTTGACATCTGGAGCAAGAGGCTTCTTGCCCAGGATGGTCTGGATGACACAGCCCTTCTGCGCCAGGCCTATGGAACGGCCTTTCATCGCGCGCCTCGCGCGGTTGAGGTCGCGGCCGCTGTTGAGTTTTTGAAGGAGCAGGGACGGCTCTATCCTCAGGATTCGAGAGCCCGGGCCTGGAAAGACCTTCTCCACACACTGATGAACGTCAAAGAATTCATTTTCATTAATTAACACCCCGCCAACCAGGCTATTGAATCAATGCATTGCCGGAGATATTTAGAAGGCCAGCTCAGCAGGCGCCAGATGCTGAAGAACAGTTCGGTCGGATTCGGCGCCCTGGCGCTGGACGTATTGCTCTCGCAGGATTGCCGGGCTGAGGCGGAGGGGCCGCTTGCTCCCAGGAATACGCATTTTGAGGCAAAGGCCAAGAGCATCATCTTTCTTTATATGGATGGCGGCGTGTCGCAGGTTGACAGCTTTGATCCGAAGCCTCGCCTTAACAAGGAGCACGGCAAGCCCTTCAGCCTGAAGATGGAGCCGACCCAGTTTAACAATATCGGGACAGTCTACCGTTCTCACTGGGGCTTTGCTAAATACGGCCAGTGTGGGATGGATGTCAGTGGGCTCTTTCCTCATATCGCGACCTGCGCCGATGACCTGGCGCTCGTTCGCTCTATGACAGCGCCATTTTCCGAGCACAACACGGCCAACTTTTTTCTGCACACCGGGTTTGGTGTGCAGGGGCGCCCAAGCATGGGCGCGTGGGCAACCTATGGCCTTGGGAGTGAATGCCGGGATCTTCCCGGCTATGTCATCCTCAATGGCGGGTTGATCCCATCCGGGGGGATGGATAATTTCAACAGCGGCTTCCTGCCCGCGGCCTACCAGGGCTCTATCTTCAAGGCCGGGAGCAAGCCATTGGCTAACATTCGCCGGCGCGAGACCAGCGATGTGATCCAGCGCTCCAAGATCGCTCTCATGAAGAAGCTTGACGCGGGCGGGCTTGAAAACATTGGCAAGGTCGACAAGCTCGAATCAGCCATCGCCAATTATGAAATGGCTTTCAGGATGCAATCGGCCGTTCCTGAGCTCGTTGATATCAAGGGGGAGAGCCGGAAGATCAGAGAGTTGTATGGCCTTGAATCCAAATACGGCCCAACCCGCTCATACGGCCTCCAATGCCTCATCGCAAGGAGGATGGTGGAGAAGGGGGTTCGGTTTATCGAGTTGACCTGTCCGAGGATCTCCGGGAATGACAGGTGGGACGCTCACGGCAATATTCGGAAAAACCATGGAGACAACGCAAGGGCCGTAGACCAGCC
>DCKY01000229.1:61867-80143 GCA_002320775.1 Planctomycetes bacterium UBA1662 | reverse complement strand
GGCCTGATCAAGGACCTCAAGCAGAGGGGGTTGCTGGATTCTACGCTGATTGTTTTCACCGGGGAGTTTGGCCGGACTCCGTTTGCCCAGGGCAGCAATGGACGGGACCACAGTCCTTTTGGTTTCTCACTCTTTCTGTGCGGCGGCGGAGCCAAGGGCGGCTCCATCTATGGGGCCACGGATGATTACGGGTATCGCGCGGTTGAAAACAAGTGTGAGCTCCACGACCTGCATGCGACGATGTTGCACCTGGCCGGGATGGATCATAAGAAGCTCACCTATCGCTTCAGCGGCCGTGACATGCGACTGACGGATGTTCACGGGAACGTGCTGCACGACATCGTTGCCTGACCGAGCGGTTCCGCTGCCGGCTTGCGCCACACGGCAGGTCCCTGCAGGCTCTTGCCCGCCGCCGACGGTTCTGGCAGTATGTGTGGCTCGCGGATTATCAACCAAACAACAAGAGATCAGTGGCATGTCAGCATTTCCAGAAGTCGAAAAAATTGTTTACGAGGGTCCGGAGTCAAAAAACCTCCTGGCCTTTCATCACTACAACCCTGACGAGGTCGTTGAAGGCAAGACGATGCGCGAGCATCTTCGCTTCAGTGTCGCTTATTGGCATACCATGCGGGGAGCCGGAGCCGATCCTTTTGGCGTGGGAACCGCGATCCGTCCCTGGGAGGGCGAGAGCGATTCTGTAGAAAACGCCCTCAACCGGGCCCGGGTGGCTTTCGAGTTCATGGAAAAGCTCGGGGTCGACTTCTATTGTTTTCACGACAGAGATGTCGCGCCTGAAGGAGCGACCCTTGCCGAGTCAAATTCTAACCTTGACCAGGTTGTAGCCCTCCTGAAGGAAGAACAGGAGCGGACGGGGATCAAGCTGCTGTGGGGGACGGCCAACCTCTTCAGCAACCCCCGCTATGTTCATGGGGCCGCCACCAGTTGCAATGCCGATGCTTTCGCCTATGCAAGTGCCCAGGTGAAGAAGGCGATCGAGGTCACCAAGGAACTCGGAGGAGAAAATTACGTTTTCTGGGGAGGTCGGGAAGGCTACCAGAACCTCTACAATACAGATCTCAAGCGGGAGGTCGATCACCTCGCGGCCTTTATGCACCTCGCGGTAGGCTATGCCAAGGAGATTGGTTTTGATGGACAGTTCCTCTTCGAGCCGAAGCCCAAGGAGCCCACAAAGCACCAGTATGATTTTGATTCCGCCAATTGCATCAACTTCATACGGAGCTACGGTCTCGAGGAGCATATCAAGCTGAACATCGAGACCAACCATGCGACTCTCGCCGGGCATACGATGGAACATGAGCTTGAATACGCAGGAAGCCAGGGCTTCCTGGGCTCCATTGATGCCAATACGGGAGACCTGCTGCTTGGCTGGGACACCGACCAGTTTCCTACGGATATCTACCTGACGACTCGCTGCATGCTCTCTATTCTCAAGTACGGGGGACTCGTGCCGGGAGGGATCAACTTTGACGCGAAGGTCCGGCGCGAAAGCTTTGAGCCGGTCGACCTTTTTCACGCCCATATTGGCGGAATGGACGCCTTCGCCCGCGGCCTCAAGATCGCCGCTGCGATTCGCGCTGAAGGCATTCTCGATGGATTTGTAACAGAGCGGTATTCCAGTTGGGATTCCGGCATTGGAGCGGAGATCGAAGGCGGGGAGGCTTCCTTTGCGTCTCTCGAGCAGTACATGCTCGAGAAGGGTGATGTGGAGCCCAATGTGAGCGGGCGCCAGGAGATGCTCGAGAACCTCATCAACACTTATCTCTGATGGGCTTCGAGTACCTGATTACTGGAGGCCAGGGTTTTTTCGGCGCCTGGATAGCAAGGCGACTGCTGGAAGAAGAGGCATCCTTTGTCCTGACCGATCTCAAGCCCGATGACCGGGTGCTTCGCCAGGTGCTTGGCGAAGAGGAGATTGGCTCGCTGAATATCAGGTTTGGCGATATCAGCTCTGGTGAATTTGTCCAGGAGCTCGTAGAGGAGGTCCAACCATCCAGGATCATTCACCTGGCCGGACTCCAGGTTCCGACCTGCAAGTCTGATCCCGTTCTCGGGGCGAAGGTGAATGTCACGGGGACACTCAATGTTTTCGAGGCGGCCAGGCGCCAGGAGGGCGGGGCAGGGTGTGTTGTCTACGCATCGAGCGCGGCTGTGGCCGGTCCCCAGGAAGACTACCAGCATAAGATCGCCGACAATGCGGCTCATTCTCCAAGGACCCAATACGGCGTCTTCAAGCTCTGCAACGAGGGGAACGCCAGGCTCTATTGGGAGGAACATGGTCTTCCGAGCGTGGGGCTCCGGCCGTTGACAGTCTACGGGGTCGGCCGCGAGGTGGGCATCACGAGCGGGCCGACGAAGGCTATTCGAGCCGCTCTTCTTGGCGAAGAGTTCACGGTCCCGTTTTCAGGTGTTACCGGCTTTAACTATATCCAGGATATCGCCGATGATTTCATCTGTGCCTCGAAGAGACACGAGGCCGGGGCTCTCGCATTGAATACTCCCGGTGAGATTCATGATGTGAGGGAATTTCTCGATCTTGTTGAGGCCGAGATTCCCGAGGCGGCCAACCGTTTGCATTGTGAAGGAGGCCCCGTTCCGGTTGCGTGGGATTGCAGTGAATCAGGCCTCGAGGCTCTTCTCGGAGATGTGCCGCATACGTCCATAGAGGACGGGATCAGGGCTACGATCGTCGAGTTCGAAAAGTTGAAGGCTCGCGGCCTGCTAAGCGCCTGATGACTCAGGGGAGAGCAGTGGAGCCCTCCAGGAAACGGTCCACTTCCCTGGCCGCTTCCCGGCCTTCATTGATCGCCCAGACCACCAGGGACTGGCCTCTCCTGCAGTCTCCCGCAGCGAAGACTCCCTCGATGCTGGTGGCATAGTTGCCGTAGTCGGCTTTGAAGTTGCTGCGGTCATCGGTCTCGATCGCAAGCTTGTTGACGAGGGTCTCTTCGGGACCCAGGAAGCCCATTGCAAGGAGGACGAGGTCCGCCTTGAACTCTTTCTCGCTGCCTTCGATTTCGTTCATCTGGAAGCGGCCAGATTCGTCCTTTGCCCATTCCACCTGGATGGTTCGAATTCCTTTGACCTCGCCATCTTCGCCGGAGATGAACTCCTTGCTGAGAATGCAGTATTCCCTGGGATCGTCCCCGAATTTTGCCTCAACCTCGGCATGGCCGTAATCTACCCGGAAAATTCTCGGCCATTGCGGCCAGGGATTGTCCGGGGCTCGAGCCTCCGGGGGCCGGGGCAATAGCTCAAAGTTGACAAGGCTGCTGCAGCCATGGCGCATGGAAGTTCCAATGCAATCCGTTCCCGTGTCCCCTCCGCCGATAACGATGACGTCCTTGCCCTTTGCGGAAATGTAGTTTCCGTTCTCAAGGCCGGAATCAAGCAGGCTGCTTGTGTTCAGGGTCAGGAACTCCATCGCGAAATGGATGCCATCGAGCTCTCTTCCGGGGATGGGGAGATCTCTCGGGGTGGTCGCGCCGCAGCAGAGGACGGTGGCGTCGTTGGCGTCTCGGAGCTCTTCGACGGCGACATTCTTGCCTACATGGGCGTTGGTGATGAACTCGACCCCTTCTTCCCGGAGAAGATTCACCCGGCGATCGACCGTCTCCTTGTCGAGCTTCATGTTGGGGATACCGTACATGAGGAGGCCTCCGATCCGGTCTGCCCGCTCGTAGACTGTGACGAGGTGCCCCGCCTTGTTGAGCTGGGCGGCGCAGGCCAACCCGGCCGGGCCGGAGCCGATCACGGCAACCTTCTTTCCTGTTCGTTCGGCCGGCGGTTGCGCCTTGATCCACCCTTCGGCGAACCCCCGGTCAACGATCGCGTTTTCGATATTCTTGATGGTCACGGCGGGATGGGTGATCCCGAGGACGCAGGCCCCCTCGCAGGGTGCCGGGCAGACCCGGCCGGTGAATTCAGGGAAGTTGTTCGTCTTGTGGAGCCGATCGAGGGCCTCTTTCCAGCGACCCTGGTAGACGAGGTCGTTCCATTCCGGAATCAGGTTGTCGACCGGGCAGCCTGTGCTCGACTGGCAGAAAGGAACGCCGCAATCCATGCAGCGGGCACCCTGTGTTTTAAGGTGCGCCTCAGGCACTTCAACGAGAAACTCCTCGTAGTTTTTTACCCGTTCGGCCGGGTCGGTGTAGGGGACCGTTTCCCGGTTGAACTCTTTAAAACCTGTTACTTTACCCATATCAGCAGCTCGCTTAAATCAGGCGCCAGCGCCCGTCTTGGCCTTGTTTTCTTCGAGGACGCGTTTGTAGTCGACGGGCATGACCTTTACAAATTTAGGAAGGGACTCCTCCCAGCTGTCAAGCACCCGGGCGGCGGCGGCGGAGCCGGTGAGTTGCTGGTGCTTCTCGATGAGGCCTTTCAGCTCTGCAATGTCATCCGGGGCCTCGAGCTTCTCAAGGACAACCATCCCAAGGTTGCAGCGGGTTATGAAATCATCATCGTTGTCGAATACGTAGGCGATTCCTCCGCTCATTCCAGCCGCAAAATTTCTTCCAGTGGGGCCGAGGATGACAACCCGGCCGCCGGTCATGTATTCGCACCCGTGATCACCAACGCCCTCGATGACGGTGTGGGCTCCGGAGTTCCGAACGCAGAATCTTTCAGCGGCGCGGCCGCGGAAATAGGCCTCTCCGCTGGTTGCGCCGTAGAGGACCACGTTGCCTACGATGATGTTTTCTTCGGCTTCAAATGTCGAGCCGCTCGGGGGGTAGATGATCACCCGGCCGCCGGACAGTCCCTTGCCGACATAATCGTTGGCATCTCCTTCAAGCTCGAGCGTAACCCCGCCGGCAAGAAAGGCGCCAAAGCTCTGACCGGCGGAGCCGGTAAACCGGATATTGATGGTGCCATCGGGCAGGCAGTCTTTCCCCTGGGACTTGGCGATCTCGTTGCTAAGGATGGTTCCAACGGTGCGGTTGGTGTTGATGATCGGCAGTTCGAGGTCGACACGTTCGGCTTTTTCAATGGCGTTCTTGCAGAGCCCGAGAAGCTCCTGGTCCAGCGCATCTTCAAGGCCGTGGTCCTGCGCGACAGTGCAGTAGACGTCAACACCTTCGTGCGGCTTTTCAGCAGGGGCCAGCAGCGGAGTGAGGTCGAGGCCGTCGGCTTTCCAGTGCTCGATGGCTGCGTCGGGCCGAAGACACTCAACATGCCCGACCATGTCGTTGATGGTGCGGAACCCCAGGCTTGCCATGTGCTCCCGGGCTTCTTCGGCTACCATGAAGAGGTAGTTCACAACATGCTCGGGCAGGCCCGTGAATTTTTCACGAAGCTCGGGATCCTGGGTGGCGATGCCGACCGGGCAGGTGTTCAGATGGCATTTCCGCATCATGATGCACCCGAGCGTAATCAGGGGGGCCGTGGAGAAGCCGAACTCTTCAGCTCCAAGAAGAGTGGCAACCGCTACATCCCGCCCAGTCTTGAGCTGTCCATCTGTCTGGAGAATAACACGTGAACGGAGGTCGTTGAGGACCAGCGTCTGGTGGGTCTCGGCAATCCCAAGCTCCCAGGGGAGGCCTGCGTGCTTGATGCTGGTGAGGGGCGAGGCGCCGGTCCCTCCATCGTGGCCGCTGATGAGTATGTGGTCCGAGTGGGCCTTGGCAACGCCGGCAGCGACGGTTCCGACGCCGACTTCGGAGACCAGCTTTACGCTGATTCGAGCTTCCCTGTTGGCATTTTTCAGGTCGTGGATGAGCTGGGCGAGATCTTCGATGGAGTAGATGTCGTGGTGGGGCGGAGGGCTGATCAGCCCGACTCCGGGAGTTGAATAGCGGGTCCTGGCGATGATCTCATCGACTTTATGCCCGGGCAGCTCGCCTCCCTCCCCAGGCTTGGCACCCTGGGATATCTTGATCTGCAGTTCATCCGCGTTGGTGAGGTACCAGATCGTCACTCCGAAGCGGCCTGATGCTACCTGCTTGATGGCTGATCTCTTGGAGTCTCCGTTCTCCAGCGGAACGAAACGCCTGGGGTCTTCCCCGCCTTCCCCGGTATTTGATTTGCCGCCAAGGCGGTTCATTGCCACGGCCAGGGTCTCGTGGGCTTCCGCCGAGATGGAGCCGAAGCTCATGGCGCCGGTGCAGAATCTCTTCACGATTTCGCTGGCAGGCTCGACCTCATCGATCGGTATGGAGCCGGGGCCGGACTCGGGGTCGAATTCGAGCAACCCCCTGAGGGTGCACCGGTTCCGGTCGCTTTCATTGACGAGCTTTGAGAAACGACTGTAGGCGTCGGTGCTGTTCTCCCTGGCGGCCAGCTGGATCTCAGAGATGCTCTTCGGGTTCCACATATGTCGTTCGCCGCCAGCGCGCCAGTGGTATTCGCCGGGGTTGTTGAGCACGCCCGGGTCGACGTTTTCGCTGGAGGGGAACCCTACCTCGTGTCTTCTCAGGGACTCGGCAGCCAGGACGTCAAAGCCAACACCCTGGATCCGGCTCGCGGTGCCGTTGAAGCAGCGCTCGATAACCTCGTCCCGAATCCCGATCGCCTCGAAAATCTGCGCCCCCTTATAGCTCTGGAGCGTGGAGATCCCCATTTTCGCCATGACCTTGAGCATTCCCTTGGCGACTCCTTTCCGGTACCCCTCAACAATCTTGTCTTCGGTGTAGCCATCGGGGAAGAGGCCGTCGTCGCTGCATTTGCGGAGGGCCTCAAAGGCGAGGTAGGGGTTGATCGCATCCGCTCCGTATCCAATCAACAGGCAGTGGTGGTGAACCTCTCGGCCTTCGGCGGTCTCGAGTATAATTCCAATCCTGGTTCGCTTGGCTTGCTTGACAAGGTGCTGGTGGACGGCGCCGCAGGCGAGGAGGGAGCTTGCCGGGATACGATCCGGGCCGACAGTTCTGTCGGAAAGGATCACGAGGCTGTAGCCGTGGTCGATGGCCTCTTCCGCCTCACCGGAAATTCTTTCAAGGGTGTCTGTGAGCCCATCCTGCCCATCGCCGCGGGGGTAGGTGATGTCGATGGTTTTTGTTTTCCAGCCGCGGTGATCTATTTTTTTCAGAGTCGCCAGCTCTCCATTGGTGAGTATGGGGTGCGGCACCCTGAGCCTGGCGGCCTGCTCCTTTGAAGTTTCCAGCAGGTTTCCTTCAGGGCCGATATAGGACTCCAGCGACATGACCATCTCTTCCCGTATTGAATCGATGGCCGGGTTGGTCACCTGCGCGAAGAGCTGCTTGAAGTAGTCGTAGATCATTCTCGGCTGGTCGGACAGGCAGGCCAGGGCCGAGTCGTTCCCCATGGACCCAACCGGGTCTCTCTTTTCTGTTACCAGGGGCACCAGCATGAAGGAGAGCGTTTCGACGGTATAGCCGAAGGCCTGCATCCTGCTGAGCAGGTCGGTGTCGGCAAGACTCGTCTCCGGTTCCATTGAGGGCAGCTTGTCGAGCTCGAGGACCTCAGATTCAAGCCATTCTCCGTAGGGGCGGCGGACGGAGAGGTCGCGCTTCAGCTCATTGTCATCGATGATTTTCCCCTGCTCGAAATCTACAAGGAACATCCTGCCGGGCTGAAGCCGGCCCTTGAACTTGACGTTTTCCGGCTTGACCTGCAGCACGCCAACCTCGGAGGCCATGATGACCTTGTCGTCGTGGGTTACGTAGTACCGGCTGGGGCGGAGGCCGTTCCTGTCGAGCACAGCGCCGATGAAATGTCCATCGGTGAAGGCTATGGACGCCGGGCCATCCCACGGCTCCATCAGGGCTGAGTGATATTCATAGAAGTCCCGCTTCGACTTATACATCGACTCATGGTTCTGCCATGCCTCGGGCACCATCATCATGACGGCCTCCGGCAGTGTTCTTCCTGCCATCAGGAGGAACTCAAGCACGTTGTCGAAGGTTCCGGAGTCTGAGCAGTCGGGCTCGCAGACGGGAAAGCATTTTTCAAGGTCGCCATTGAAGAGGCCTGATTCAATTACGCCCTCTCGCGCCGCCATCCAGTTCATGTTGCCGCGCAGGGTGTTGATCTCTCCATTGTGCGACATGAATCGATTGGGTTGCGCCCTGTCCCAGGAGGGGAAGGTGTTGGTGGAGAAGCGTGAATGGACCATGGCCAGGTGGCTGGTGTAGTCTTCTTCTTCCAGGTCGGGGAAGTAAGGGACCACCTGTTCGCTCATCAACTGCCCCTTGTAGATAATCACCTTGGTGGAGAGGCTGCAGATGTAGAAGTCCTTCGCCTCCTCATGGTCGATGGAACGGAGCTGGCGGCTGGATTGTTTTCGGATGACGTAGAGCTGCCGTTCGAATCCGTCTCCCTCTAGCTCATCGGAGGCGGCCACGAATAATTGTTCAATCACGGGTTCGCTGGCCAGGGCGGAGGGGCCGATGTCCGCCTCCGCCGGCCTGGTAGGCACTCGACGCCAGCCGATAAGTTCCTGTCCCTGGGCTTCTATAATCGAGGCCACTACGTCTTTGCACTGCTGTCGGAGGGCTTCATCTTTCGGCAGGAAGACGTTTCCGGCGGCAAATTTCCCCGGATCGGGCAGGTCTTTTTGCAGGTCTTCCCGAGCGACACGGGCCAGGAATTCATGCGGTAGCGCGGTCAGGAAGCCGGCGCCATCGCCGGTGTTGGCTTCACAACCGCAGGCTCCACGATGGCTCATATGATCGAGCATTTCCCTGGCATCGAGAAGCATCTGATGGCTTCGCCTGCCTTTGATGTCCGCTATGAAGCCGACCCCGCAGCTGTCTTTTTCGCTGCTGGGGTCGTAGAGGCCGGTCTTTTTTGGAAAGCCTTTAAATGTCATAGTTTAGGTAGGCCAAATGATAAAAAATGGAGCAGCCCTGGATGGTGGGTGCTCCTGCAAAGTATGCCTGGATTCGAAATACGATTGGATCACCAAGATTGCCATACGTTGAAGAATTAGTCAATTGGATTAGAAATAAGCTCTATATAAGGTAAGCTTATTAAAAGTATGTCAGAAATTTCACGTGACCGAACATCCAGCTTAAATCTCCAGGCCATCGAGGTGTTCTGTGAGGTCGTTAAGAGGCGCAGCTTCTCTAAAGGTGCCGAGAGCCTGTCGATTTCTCAATCCGCTGCCAGTCAGCAGGTAGCCCATCTTGAGCAAGTCCTTGGGTTGAAGCTTCTCGACCGGAGCTACCGCCCATTACAGGTCACCGAGGATGGAGAGCTCTACTACAAGGGCTGCCAGCAATTGCTTACGGGGTATCGTGGAGTCCTGGACCAGATCAGGAGGAAGAGAAATTCGGCCGAGGGGCAGGTCAGGGTTGTCTCTATCTACTCCGTCGGGCTCCATACATTGGATGATTTCGTTCGCAGCTACATGCAGGAAAACACAGGTTCGACCGTTCGGCTTGAGTACTACCACCCAGTAAAAGTCTACGAGGCTATACTCAACGATGAAGCCGAGGTCGGGGTGATGTCGTATCCCCGAAGTAGTCGGCATGTGGAGGTGACCCCCTGGCTGGAAGAGGAGATGGTCCTGGCCTGTCCAGCGGGGCATCCGTTGGCCAAGACAGGAAAAATAGACGCGCATCGCCTCGTCGGCGCTAATTTCGTGGCCTTTGAAAAAGATCTGAGGATACGGCGGGAGGTGGACCGGTTCTTCAGAGAAAATGAGATCCAGGTCAACATCCTGAGTGAGTTCGATAATATTGAGACCATCAAGCAGGCTCTTGATATTTCAACCGCCGTGAGCATCCTGCCCGCCCCTAGCGTTGCCCGGGAAGTGGAGCGGGGGATCATTTCAGAGGTCCGGCTCAATGGAGTCAAGCTCCGGCGTCCGGTGGGGATTGTCGTCAGGAAGGGCAGAGAGCTTACGGCGACAGCAAAAAATTTCATCTCTTTTCTGATGAGCTCTTCGCCGGGCGGCCTCTTGCAGCAGGCAGGGGGAGGGAGCTAGAAGCCCTGGGCTCGAAGCCGGCGGCGAAGGGATTCGACGCTGCCCTGGTCGATTCCTTCGGGATGGTTTTCGATCAGCCAGTCGAGGTCGCTGGCCGCGCCGGCGGGCTGCCCTGTGCGTGACCGGAGAACCGCTCTCTGCCACCTGTCGATGGCGGAGTTCGTTCGGATGACCAGGGCCAGGTCGAGGTACCGCATCAGGGCCTGGACGTCCTGCTCGAGGGTGGCAACGTTGATCAGGTTTCGAACCATTCGTTCAAGGATGTCCCGCTTGCTGCCCGGGACAAGATCCGCCTCGGCCAGCCTGGCCCCGCTCAGCCTGGATGCGTCCTCGAGGGTTATGAGCTTGCACTTATCAAATACGTCGATCAGGGAGGCCTTCCCCTCCGGCGGCTTGTGCCGGACAATGAAATGGCGCGGGACTCCAATCCCCTCGATCGAGATGCCGGCCTTCCTGGCCAATTCAATAAAGAGAACGGCAAGCGAGATCGGCAGGCCCTCGCGGTCATCGATGACTTCGTTCAGGAAGCTGTTGGCCTTGCTGTAGTACTCCATCCTGCTGCCGCGGAAGCCCAGGTCAGAGTTGAAATAGCTGATCAGGCCCTGGAGTCTTTCGCCCGGTGCGCTGATTCCGTCCAGGCGGTCTTTGAGTTCCGCGGCAAAGCGGTCAAGGAGCCTGAGGTAGGGCTCGGTTTCCAGGTCCGGATTGTCAGCCTTGGAGAGGAGCAGGGCGGCGTGAACCAGGTTGAAGTCGTCACCGGGCTTGCCGAGGATCATGGCGAGCGATTTTTCAATCAGTCGCTGGTGTACCAGGGTGGACAGGTGCTTGATGCGAAAGGCTTCTTTTTCAAGCTCCCTGGACCTCGCCTTCAGCTCTCTGATGACCGGGGCGCCGTAACCCGCGAGGCTCTCGACGACCTCGGGAGCAGGAGGCCTGCGAGGGTCAAGCTTCGAGGCCAGGTTTCGAACTTTCTCGCGATCCCCAGCCGCAAGGACCGCGGATGGGATCTCCTTTCCTATCTTGAACCGTCGGAATTCAGCTGATGGGGTTCTGAATTTACAGAGTCCTGCCCGCCCGGTGCCAAGCTCCTGGTCCTCAAGGCTGATGACCTCGGTGCCGTTTACAGAACAGGTTATCTCATGGGCCTGGATCTTGACCCGGAGGTTGTTCCATTCGCCCGGCTGGTAGTCAGGACTCGGTACCGTGGCCAGGACCGTCCATTCAAACAGGGTCGGCCCAAGGAATCGAGTCAACCGCAGGGCGCCGTTAGTTGGGTAGAACCCGTAATGCCTGTCGCTGCCGGAGGAGTGGAAGACGAGCCCGGCTGCCCCGGCTTCGTCTTCGAGTTTTACGTCAACAGAGAGCTCAAAGGTTTCCCCTGGCTCTTCGGCTGTGGAGAGACAGACCATCCGGCCTCCAAATCCCGTCCCGGTGCCGCTGGAAATGAGTCGTCCTGCTCGTTGGCGCCAGTTGCCTCCGGGGGTGGCCACCTCCCATACCCGCTTGTCGAGTGAGCCGATTCGAAGCCAGCGTTTGATGCCCATGGGGTCCGGATTTGCCAGCAGGCGCTTCAGGGCATTGGAGGGGATGGCAAAGCCGAGGCTTTGGGCGGACTTGATCGCGATGATGCCGATGACCCGGCCGTCCTCATCGACAAGGGGACTGCCGCTGTTGCCGGGCTCGATCGGCATGGCGACCTGGATCATGGCGCGTCCCTCGAGCTGCCGCTCTTCAGCGATCACCCCTCTGGCTACGCTATTGTTCAAGCCAAGAGGGTTTCCGACGGTAAGGACATTCTGGCCGGTTCGTATCATACTTGAATCGCCCAGCTTGAGACCCTCCGGGGCTTTGCCTTCCACCTTAACAACGATGAGATCGGCCTCGCGGTCAACGGCGATGATCTCCCTGGGCTCCATTTTTTTTCCACCGGGCAACGTGATGGTGAAGGGTCTCCCCTCGCCGGTCACGTGGAAGTTGGTTACCAGGTAGCCTTCGGAGCCGACAAAGAACCCGCTTCCAACTCCGGAGGCCTCCCCATCTCGGCCGGAGGATGTGATCGCCGCTACAGACTGGCGGGTTTGACTGATGAGACCTTCGATGGCCGCGGGCGCGTCCTGCGCTGACGAGGTGCCTCCTCCCAGTGAAAGGAGAAGCACCAGGGCGACCAGGCACGACCTCAAGATTTGGTTTTCGATGTTCATGATTCCTGACGTTCCAGGTAGGGAGACCTGAAGAAGAGCTTATAGGAGGGCTTGGTAGAAGTCAGGTGGAAAGGAGGCGGAGAGGCTTCAGTGCCCGCCGGCGATGGCGGGAACGATGTGCACCACGCTGTCCTCTAAGATCTCGGCAAAGATGCCCCTGGAGGTGACAACGTTGTCTATGGAGATGGCGAGTCCCGGAGCGACCAGGTCATCTTTGATGAGACGGTCCTTGAAGCCGGGGTAGGCTGTGTCGAGATTGGATATCAGGCGGCGAAGGGAGTTTCCTTCAGCTTCCACCTCGGCCAACCCTCCAGTCAACTCCTGCATTTGAGGCGGTACATGTACAATCGCCATCGTGATCTCGCTTGAACCTGTCAGGATGTTCCGTTGCCGTTTTCCATTATCGCTGAATGAACACGCGGAGGAGACATTGGAAGGTCCGTCATTCGGATTCCTGTGGCGTTCTTTACCGCGTTGGCGATCGCTCCCGGAGGGGGAACGATGGGGGTTTCGCCAACGCCGCGAACTCCAAATGGATGGGACGGATTGGGGACTTCGATGATCACGGTGTCGATCATGGGGACATCGAGGGCTGTAGGCATTCGGTAATCCAGCATGGTGGGGTTGAGCATATGGCCCTTTTCATCGAAGAGGTATTCCTCGTTGAGAGCCCAGCCGATTCCCTGGACTGATCCGCCCTGCATTTGGCCTTCTACATAGCTCGGATGGATCGCCTTGCCCGCATCCTGGAGGGCTGTGTAGCGGAGGATCTGCACCTTGCCGGTCTCGACATCCACCTCCAGGTCACAAATGTGAACACCGAAGCCGTTGGTGAATCCCTGCGGGTCAACAGAAGCCCTGGCGGTGATCAGACCTCCGGTCGTGTTCAGCTTTGCGCAGAGTTCCTTGAAAGAGATCGAGTTGTCTTCCTGGCTGAAGACTCCGTCGGAAAACTCCACATCTGCGGCTTCGCATTCCCAGAGTTTGGCAGCCCTCCCCTTCATCTGGGAAATAATGTCTTTTCCCACCTCGACGGCGGCGAGTCCTGTGGCGAAGGTGACCCGGCTGCCGCCCGTGATGTCGGTGTAGCCAACGCTGTCTGTGTCGGCGACCTTAGGGTTGATGTCCTCGGCGGCAATGCCAAGGGTCTCGGCAAGCTGCATTGAAATGGAGGTGCGAGTCCCCCCGATGTCGGTGGACCCTTCCAGGAGAGTGACGGTTCCATCTGCGTTGACATGGGCCGTGGCCGCTGATTTGAGCCCGATGTTGAACCAGAAGCCGGCGGCTACTCCTCGGCCGCGGTTAGGGCCTTCAAGGGGAGATTTGTAGTGATCGTGGTTCTTGGCGGCTTCCAGCGTTTCAATCAAGCCGATTCGGGGGTAGACGGGCCCATCGACTCTCTTGGTCCCTTCCCTCGCGGCATTCAGGAGCCTCAGGTCAATCGGGTCCATCTCGAGTTTTTCAGCGAGCTCATCAACTACGGACTCGATCGCGTAGGCCACGTGGGTGGAACCGGGAGCTCGGTAGGCCTTAGTCCATGGCTTGTTGACACAGACGTCGTAGCCGTCGATGTTGGCGTGTTCGATGTCGTAGCAGCTGAATACGCACATGACGCCCGGGCCAATCACGCCGCCGGGGAAGGCTCCTGTGTCGTAGGCGAGCCAGGCTTCGCCGGCTGTCATCTTGCCGGTTTCGTCCACACCGAGCTTGATTCTCATGAAGGAGGCCGGGGTGGGGCCGGTTCCCTCAAAGACCCCATCCCTGGTCATCTGAATCTTGACCGGGCGCCCGCATTTCCTGCTGAGCACCGCGGCGACAGGCTCCAGGTAGACCGGGATTTTTCCACCGAAGCCCCCGCCGATTTCGCAGGGGATTACCTTTACCTTCGAGATCGGGACCTGGAGCACCTCCGAGGTCTGCTCGCGCGCGCTGAAGGACCCCTGGGTGGAGGCCCAGACCGTGAGCTGGCCGTCCTGGTTCCAATGGGCTGTTGCTGCATGCGGTTCGATATAACCCTGGTGGACGGTCTGGGTTGTGAATTCTCTCTCGACGACGATATGCGCGGCTTCGAAGGCGGCCTCGGTGTCGCCGCGTTTGAAATGATGGTGGTCTGAGACGTTGCTCGGAGTTTCGGCCTTTCCTCCTCCAGGGACCAGGTTGGTCAGCAGCCCCTCATGGAGCAGCGGTGCTCCATCCTTCATGGCTTCAAGGGCATCGGTGATGACAGGGAGCGGCTCGTATTCGACCTTGATCAGGTCGAGGGCTTCCCTCGCGATGTGTACGTTCTGAGCTGCGACCGCAGCCACAGCGTGACCTTTGTAGAGCACCTTGTCCTTTGCGAGGCAATTGGCTGCAAGGTGGGCCAGGTTGACGGGGCCTTCGCCGAGGTTGGCGACCTTGTCCCCGAGGTCCGGAAAATCCGCTGAGGTGGTTACGGCCAGGACCCCCGGATGAGCTTCAGCCTCGGATGTGTCGATAGACAGGATCCGGGCGTGGGCTTCCGGGCTTCTGAGTATGGCGGCCTCTACGAGCCCCTGGAGTTGGACGTCATTCGCGTAGACAGCTCTGCCGGTCACCTTGTCTACACCATCGTGACGCACCGGGCGTGTCCCGAGAATTTTGTAATTATCCTCGGGGTCTTTGATGATCTGGGCGTGGTTGAAATTTTCCGACATCACTTCACCTCTTTCATTCGCTCGGAGGCGGTCTGGACAGCGCGGACAATTTTGTCATACCCGGTACACCTGCAGAGATTGCCGGAAAGCTCGAAGCGAATCTCTTCTTCGGTGGGTTCAGGCTGATTATCCAGCAGGGCCTTCGCCGAGACCAGGAACCCGGGGGTGCAGATTCCGCATTGAAGGGCCGCGCCTTCAAGGAAGCATTCCTGCAGCGGATGCAGATGTTCCTCGGTGGCGATGGACTCTACTGTTTCGAACTCTGCGCCGTCGGCCTCCACTGCCAGGACGAGGCAGGAGTCTACCGGCACGCCGTTCATTAAAACTGTACATGCTCCGCAATTGCCGTTATTGCATCCTTCCTTGGCGCCGGTGAGCGTAAGAGTGTCCCTGAGGACCTCAAGAAAGCTCTGGCGGGCTTCGCAGAGGAATTCCACCGCTTCGCCGTTAATTGTCGTGCTGACGTGTATTTTTTTACCCATTAGTCAAAGCTCCAACCTGATTTCAGGCTCGGTGTTTCAGCAAAGGTTTATTCCTGAAGGGGTCACTGGATTCCGGTCGCCGCCGCGAGCCCGGCCAAGGGCGCCATTGAGGGCTCGCTTTACCAGCACACCGACAAGGTGGGTCCGGTAGTCGGCGGGTCCTCGCATGTCGCTGATCGGGGCCGCTGCCTTGCGGGCGATATCGCCGGCCTCGGCGAAGGATTCCTCTGTGGCGGGTTTTCCCTGCAGCCAGGCCTGGGCCTCGTCGGCAACAACGGGCGTTGGGGCCACCGCAGAAAGGGCGAGGCGGGCCTCTTCGACGGTCTCGCCTCCTTCGCCAAGACGCAGCCAGGCGCCGGCGCCGGTGACGGCGATGTCCATCTCGTTGCGAGGAATGAATCTCATGTAGCGCGATCCCGATGACTCGCCGACGGGAGGGAGGGCCAGCGAAACCAGCATCTCGCCTTCGGTGAGCACGTTGGCCCCGGGCGCCGTGCAGAATTCCTGCACGGGGACGTGCCTTTCTCCTTCCGGTCCGGCGATTCTGCAGGCCGCGCTTTCTACTATAAGCGCAGGTATGCTGTCAGCGGCAGGAGATGAGTTGCAAAGGTTTCCACCTAAGCTTGCCCTGCCCTGGATCTGCCAGCCGCCAATGATTTTCGCAGAGTCGGTGATGGCCGGATAGGCGTTGACGACCTTCGTGTCGTTGTAGAGAACATGGCACGGAACGGCGCCCCCGATGTCGAGGCCTCCGTCGTCGCGCCAGGTCAAGCTCATGAGCTCGGGTATCTTCTTTACGTCAACAACCAGGCCGGCCTCTTTCAGGCCTTCGCGGAGTTGAACTATAATGTCTGTCCCGCCGGCAAGGACCCTGGCCTCGGAGCCCCGCTCAGCAAGCAGGGTGACGGCTTCATCGATCGTCGCGGGCGCCTTGTATTCGAAGTCTCTCAAGGGTCGCTCCCTCTAATATATTTCGTCACCGCTTTCCGTTCATCGGAAGGCCGAGGGATAAATGAATGGATTGTGCCAAGCCTGTCAAGCTCGCAACTTCATGATCATGGATGAAATTGAGACGATGGGCCGCCTGGAAAAATTAAAGTGACCTGAGGAATTCCAGGATGGGCCCGCAAGTTTTTTCCATCTGTAGCTTGTTGAGCTTCCCGCGCATATGAAGGGCTCTCGTCATGACAAGCTCAAGGGCCATTTCAAGGGGCTTGACATGGGCCTCTCCCTCGAAGATCTCCACGGCTCTGATGGCTGCCTCTAGGGTACAGCAAAGGCCCTTGCCTGGAGAGCGCCGAAGTTTCCAGACGGGGGTGGCTGATTGCGGCAGGGAGACGAAGGTGAGCCTCTGCAGGTCGGGTATGCGCCGGGACATGGATTTTGCCTGGGCCCAGGTTGCATCGAGAAGGACCAGGCTGGTTTCTTCCCCTGCCGGACCCTGGATGTCGGCAGGGACGAGGGGTCTGTTGTGGGCTCGAGGATAGAGAACGAGGTAGTTTCGGGATGGGTTATTCAAGAGTTCCTCTCGATAGGGGAATTCCCTGGAGCCCCACGAGACCAATTCACAGGGTTCGATCATTTTCTCTGCCAGTCGGCCTGTGTTGCTCTGTCTGAGCAGTTCCGATGAATGTTGTATGAGCAGCAGTTGGGCCGTGCTCTTGATTCGGGGCAGGAGCTTGCATACGCAAAATTGCTCCCAGAGCCCGCAAATACGGCAGGTCAGCAGAGCGCTCTTTTTATGTTTTCTTGGGTTCCTTCGAAGCATGGGAAATTATGATATTTGGTGAGAAATCCCGCTGGGTCATAAATCTTTCCTGAATAAAAATTTATGGGATCTTGAGCTGGAGCCAGAGCTTTTGCAGGAATAGCTTAAAACAGCTTAACTGCCGATAAGAATAGGCTTAACAACACAATCAAGGCCGTTTATACTGCTAGCGGTTCGGTAGGTATCCCAAAAGCGTCTACTACCTTGTATAAGTGTGGAGACTAAATATGCTGACGATTTTAGGGGATCGGGCGGATAACGGTTTTTGCGACGGGATGCCAAGGAGGAGCTTCCTCTCCATCGGTAGCCTCGCCATGGGGGGGCTGTCTCTACCGCAAATCCTGCAAGCTGAAGAGGAGCAGAAAAAAGCTGTAGAGGGCTCAGCCAGGAATATGTCGCCTCACAAGGCGGTCATTATGATCTTCCTGCCTGGCGGCCCACCCCATCAGGACATGTTTGACCTGAAAATGGATGCTCCGAGCGAGATCCGGGGAGAGTTCAGTCCGATTCCAACTAACGTAGAGGGAATTGAAATCTGTGAGCATTTCCCCCGGCTGGCCAAGATGATGGACAAGTTCGTCATCATTCGCTCCATGGTTGGGGCTGCTGTCGGGCACAATTCTTTTCAGTGCAATGTCGGGCGCAGCGATAGTAACCAGCCCCCCGGGGGATGGCCGGCCATGGGATCCGTCCTGTCAAAGCTTGAGGGGCCTGTGAATCCTTCGATGCCTCCCTTTGTCGGGATGGCGCCCGCCATGGGCCATAAGCCATGGTCTGATCCCGGGCAGCCCGGATACCTGGGCATCCCTCATTCACCCTTCAAGCCCTCCGGGCCGGGAAAGGCCGACATGGTCCTTGAGGGGGTCAGCCTTGAGCGGCTTTCCAGTCGCAGAAGTCTTCTTAGCAGTTTTGACCGATTTCGCCGAGTGTCCGATTCCACTGGTCTGATGGAGGGTATGGACGCCTTCTCCCAGCAGGCCTTCGGGATCTTGACCTCCAGCAAGCTCGCCAGCGCCCTTGATATCAACCAGGAAAGCCCCAAGATTCGAGAGCGCTACGGCAAGGGCAAGCCCGGCAATGTTGCCGACGGAGGACCGCGCCTCATGGAGCAGTTCCTGATGGCCCGAAGGCTTGTCGAAGCCGGCGTCCGTTGCGTCACCCTTGCCTTCAGCCGCTGGGACTGGCATGGAGGGAATTTCACGAGAGGGCGTGAGGACATGCCCATGCTTGACCAGGGTGTTACTGC
>DCKY01000229.1:51010-61485 GCA_002320775.1 Planctomycetes bacterium UBA1662 | reverse complement strand
GAATTCGGACGTACACCAAAGATTAACAAGGCTGCCGGCCGTGACCACTGGCCCAAGGTTTCCTGTGCGATGCTGGCTGGTGGAGGAATGCGCACCGGGCAGGTGATCGGGTCTACAAACCGACTGGGAGAGGAGGCGAAAGATCGCCCTGTCCATTTCCAGGATGTTCACGCCACTCTTTACCACCAGCTGGGAATCAATCCTGCAACTACTACGACCACGGACCTGTCGGGTCGGCCGCATTACCTCGTTGACAGACAATATGAACCATTGAAAGAAGTGATCTGAGGAGTCCAACCCAGGTTTGTTTATAGCTATGAAAATGAAATACACACTCACAATTGTTTTCGCCGGGCTCCTGCTTGGGTCCGATTCGCCTGCTGGTGCAAATGAGTTTACGGCCCTGGCTGTTGGCCCGCCGGGAAGCGACCTCCTTCGCGGCGCCGATGCCAGGAAGCAGCTCGTGGTTACCGGAGAAACGGCCGATGGGTGGGCGCTGGACATCAGCTCAAGCGTTTCCTACGAGTGCGTCCCGGAGGGAGTGGTCAAGATCGACAGCCGGGGTTTCGTCACCCCAGTGGCGAATGGCGAGGTCGTTGTCCGGGTTGCCGCAGCTGGGCAGGGGGGCAAGCCGGTCATCGGTGAAAAGAAGCTGAAGGTCGAGAACTATGTAGATCAGCCAGTTGTCAATTTCCCCAACCAGGTGGTCCCGATCTTTACCAAGCACGGCTGCAATGGCGGCGGATGCCACGGCAAGAGCGGAGGCCAGAACGGCTTCCGGCTCAGCCTGCTCGGGTTTTACCCGACTGAGGATCATGAATACCTGGTCAAGGAAGGCCGGGGGCGGCGGATCACGCCGGCAGCTCCCGGGCTGAGCCTCCTTCTTCGCAAGGCGCTCAATGTTTCACCTCATGGCGGCGGGAAACGATTTGGCGAGGAGAGCTATGAGTACCGGATCATCCACCGCTGGATGAGACAGGGGATGCCGTATGGGAATGCCGCAGACCTCCGTGTAGAGCGAGTCGAGGTCTTTCCTCCTCAGCGAAAAATGCCCAAGGGCTCCATGCAGCAATTGTCGGTCATTGCTTTTTATAATGATGGCAGCTACGAAGATGTCACCCCGATGGCCACCTTCGAGGTTAACGACAAGGAGATGGGGGAGGTCGACTTGAAGGGCCGCGTCCAGGTTTACGACCTCAGCGGAGATGTCGCGGTGATGGTGCGTTACCAGGGACAGGTCGGAGTTTTCAGGTCCACTGTGCCTCTTGGCGTGGAGGTCACAAATCTCCCTGAGCCCAGGAACTTCATCGACACAGCCGTTTTTAACAAACTCAAGCTTCTTGGCATGCCTCCCTCGGAGGCTTGTGATGACCAGACCTTCATCAGGCGGGTCACCATCGACATCGCGGGCCGCCTGCCCACGGCCGAGGAGGCCGAGGCCTTCGCAGCCGATGATACAGAGACGCGCCGCGACATGGCCATTGAGAGATTGCTCGAGTCCGGGGGCTACGCCGATTATTTCACCAATAAATGGGCGGCCCTGTTGCGCAACAAGAAGACCAAGGCGAGCTATGAGCTGGGCACCTTCTCATTCCATGACTGGCTGAGAGAGATGATTCACACGAACGCTCCCTATGACCAGATTGTCAGGAATGTCGTTGCCGCATCCGGTGACCTGCGAAGCAACCCGGGAGTTGTCTGGTACCGATCGGTAAACAAGACCGACCAGCAGGTCGAGGATTCGGCCCAGCTGTTTCTCGGGATGCGGATCCAGTGCGCGAAGTGCCACCATCACCCGTTCGAGCGTTGGAGCCAGAAGGATTACTATAGTTACCAGGCTTTCTTCAGTCGTATCGGCCGTAAGAAAAACCCTGACGGACTTGCTGATGCGGAGAGGGTTTTCCACAACAGGGGCAAGGCCAGCGCCAAGAATCCCCGATCGGGAGAGACTCTTTCTCCTGCCGGCCTCGGCGGCAAGCCTCTTGATCTTGCGCCTGATTCCGATCCTCGCCAGGCCCTTGTCGACTGGATGGTAAATCCGGCCAACCCGTTTTTCGCCAAGGCTCTGGTCAATCGATACTGGAAGCATTTCTTCGGCAGGGGGCTGGTGGATCCCGAGGACGACATGAGGGTCACAAACCCGGCCTGTAACCCCGAACTTCTTGAGGCCCTGGCGAAGTCGTTTATCGACAGCAAGTTTGATCTCAAGAAGCTCGTGCGGACGATCTGCCAGTCAAAGGTCTACCAGTTGAGTTCTATTCCCAACGAGCACAATGTTCGGGACAAGCAGAACTTTTCCCGCTTCTATCCGCGCCGGCTCAATGCCGAGGTGCTCTACGACGCGCTCAACCAGGTGACCAAGTCGACGGGCGGTTTTGGCGGTGTTCCTCCCGACACCAGGGCCATTCAATTGCCCGATGCCGGTCAGAAAAACTACTTCCTGACTGTCTTCGGCAAGCCGATGGCTGACAGCGCCTGTGAATGCGAGCGTTCAAACGATGCGAACCTGGCCCAGAGTCTACACCTTCTGAACTCCAAGGAGGTGTTAGGAAAGATTTCAAATGAGAAGGGCAGAGCCGGGCTCCTGAGCCGTGATGATAAACGTACGGAGCAGGAAAAACTGCGCGAACTCTACCTCTGGTTCTATTCCAGGGAGCCTCAGAGTGAAGAAGTGAACCTGGCGCTTGCCCACCTGGGGAAGGGCGAAAAAAAGGCGGCCTATGAGGACATTATCTGGGCCCTCCTGAACACCAAGGAGTTCCTCTTTAATCATTGAGGCTGTTCCCTGGTTACCGGGGAGCCGATCCGCTTCTTTCGAGTCTCCCCGGCTGCAATATTGCCCCTGCGATCTACTTCAACCCAGCTGTTATCGGCCCGGCCATCGGTCTGTGGCGAAGAGAACTATGAAAAACAGAATCTTCTTACTCCTGGTTGCGTTCTTTGTATTTGATGGATTGCACACCTCGATCGCCTTCTCTCAAATGCCGCAGGCTCGGTTATGGGGGATCTCCCCTCTCGGCGCGCAGACTGGGAAGGAGACGGCTATTCGTCTTATCGGGGCGGACCTCGATGGGGTCGAATCACTTATCTTCACCCATCCCGGGATCAAGGCTGCGGCAAAGAGGAAGAGCGCGAGTCCTTATGCTGAGTTTCTCAACGAAGAGCCCGGGGTCGAGCCGGGCCTTTTTACTCTGAACATTGGAGCTGATGTTCCGCCAGGCGTTTATGAGGCCCGAGCAGTTGGAGATTTCGGGATGACGAATCCTCGGTGTTTCGTCGTGAGCTCTATGGAAGAAGTGCTTGAGCAGGAGGGCAATAACAGCCTGGCCGAAGCGAAACCGATCCCCTTTGCCTGTGTGGTCAACGGCTCCATCCAGGCAGCCAGCGACAGGGACTTTTTCCAATTCAAGGCTCCTGGGGGCACGCGGGTGGTTATCGAGTGCCTTGCTTCACGCATTGACTCTCAGCTGATGCCTCTTCTTACGGTCTATAATTCGAGGGGGATTGAGATCGCCCGGAGCAGGATCGATAAGCGGCGGGACGCCCTGGTCGATGTCGCAGTCGCGGATGACGGCCCGATGGTCGTCGAGATTCGTGACCTTCTGTACAAGGGGTCGGCGAATCATTTCTATCGACTGGAGGTCTCGGCCAGTCCGCATGTAGACACGATCTTTCCTCCCAGCGCTGTTGCCGGGAGCGAGGTTGAATTTCTTTTCCTCGGCAGGAACCTTCCCGGAGGGGAGCCGGCGCCTGAGTTCGCCTTCAATGGAATTATTCCCGAGAAGCTTGTTCGGAAGGTCAAGGTTCCTAGTGAGCCCGGCAGTTCCGGCGCCTTGTCAGAATCCAGGGACTTTGGCCTTCAGCGTTATTCGGATGTGCTTCAGCCGGATCTTGGAGCTTCGGATGGAGCCTACCTGTGGGTGGCGAACGACCCTGTCTTCTCCGAGGCGGAGCCGAATAATTCACCAGGGAAGGCTACGGCTCTGAAGGTCCCGTGCGAGGCGGCGGGGCGCTTCTATCCCAGGGGCGACCGCGACTGGTTTGAATTCGCAGCCGAGGAGGATGGGGTCTTCAAGGTGGAGGTCAGGTCGCAGCGTCTCGGGCTGGGGACCGACCCGGCCTACGTGATTCAGCAGGTGATTGTCGATAAGGATGGCAAGGAGACCGTCAAGGAACTCAAGTTCCAGGACGATGGATTGCCCAATGTCGGCGGCGGGCATTTCGGTACTGTTTCAGATGATCCTTTTGGTGAGATCACCGTCAAGAAGGGTAATCGCTATCGCGTTCTCGTCCGGGATCTGTACAGCGACAGCCGTGCTGACCCGCGAAATGTCTACAGCCTCGTTATCCGCAAGAGCGCGCCTGATTTCGAGGTCGTCCTCCTGCCCGGATACCCGGAGGTCGATCCGGACGACAAGAAGAACAAGCCCGGGGTCTGGGGGTCTCTGCTGCGACGGAACGGATCGGATCGATACATCGCCTATGTCGACAGGAAGAATGGTTATGCCGGGGCGATTGACCTCGAGTTTGAAGGCCTTCCGGAATTCATCAAGGGAGGCAAAGGGCAGATACCCGCGGGCAAGGGCTCAACAACCCTGTTGCTCCATGCTGGAGCGGAGGCCGCTGACTGGGGAGGGGTTCTGAAGGTCTTCGCGAAGGCGCGCCTGGGAGATCAAGAGGTCCGGCGTGAGGTAACCTATGGGACGCTGCTCTGGTCGGGACTTTCGAAGGCCAGGCTGACCTCCGGAGTGGGGATGGCTGTTTCCGGTGCGGAGCCCAGCCCTTTCAGGATTGAGTCGTCAGCGCCTGAGAACGAGATGGCTCATGGCGGCAGCCTCGAGCTCGCCTTGAAGGTGCATCGGGGGGCAGGCGCGCAAGGGAAGATTACAGTTAACGCGGTCAATCTGCCGCCGAATGTCGAACTGAAGAACTTCACCGTGAACGACAAGCAGACGGAAGCCAAGGTGAAGGTCACGATCAAGCCGGGGGCTCCCATCGGCCCCCAGGCCTTTCACTTCAGATGCAAAACCGAGATTCAATACAAGAGAGGCCTGGCTCTTGTGGACGCAGCAAAGAAGCGTCATGAGAAGATGGGCGGAATTCTGAAATCTATCTCGGTCGTTCACACAGAAAAGAAGACGGCCGCTGATGAGTTCAGGAAGAAGAAGTCGGCGGCGGAGGGCGAGGTCAAAAAGAAAACCGAGGCTCTGTCGGCCGCAAAAAAGGTCAACGAGGCGGCCTCTGCCAATCGCAAGGCGATGGCTGAGAAGTTAAAATCCGCAGAGGCGGCGATGAACAGCAATCCTGCAGACCAGGGGTTGGTGAAAGCCAAGGAAGATGCGCAAAAGGCGTCCGAGGCGTCCGAGGCAAAGGGCAAGGAGGCTTCCGAGAAATTTACCCAGGCTGAGAGTGCCCACAAGGCGTCCATGGATGCGTCGCAAGCCGCAGATGCGGCGCTTAAGAAGGCGGAGGCGGAGGCCAAGGATGCCAGGGAGAAGGAAGAGCGAGCCAAGAAGGTCCTTGCCGCGGCGAAGAAGGATGCAGATGGTTTGTCCAATGCCGCGAAACCAAAGAAGGTGAAGGTCGGCATCTACTCTGCTCCGATCAAACTCAAGATCACCCAGGCGGCCTTCGCATTCGAGGGCGAACTCGCTCCCGGCGGACTGAAGGTGGCGGCAGGGCAGTCCATTGATCTGCCGATCAAGCTCCAGAGGCTCTACGGCTTCAATGAAGAGGTGAAGATCAAGGCCGTCCTTAAAGATGTCAAGGGCGTCAAGGTCGCAGGCGCCGCGGTGGCCAAGGGCAAGCCGGATTCCCTGTTGAAGATCCAGGTTGAGAAGACCGCTCCTCCCGGGAAGTATGATATAGAACTCCAGGCGACTGGTAAGTTCGGCAGCGCAAACCACACGGTTAAAGGCAATTTCCAGCTAATTATCGAAGCGCCGGAAGAACCCAAGAAGGTGGAAGAAAAGAAATAATATGCTCTCGACTCTATTTCGCTCATCAGTGATTTGCAGGCAGGTTTTGTGGGTGTCCGTTTTCCTCCTGGCTCACCAGGGAGGGCTGTTCGGCCAGGAGGCCATCTCGATTGAGAAGATCGACCGCAAAGACCCGGTTTTATTTCAAAGCGAGATTCTTCCTATGCTGAGGTCGAATTGCGTCGCTTGCCATTCTTCTACCAAGGCGCGAGGGGACGTCAACCTGGAGTCTGTCAAGGCGATCCTCGAGGGTGGAGAGGACGGTCCGATTGTCGTCCCCGGGAAAAGCGGTGAAAGTATTCTTATGAAGGCGGCGGCCCACCAGGCGAAACCGATTATGCCTCCGAAGAAGAACAAGGTTGGCGCCCGTCCGCTCACATCGAAAGAGCTCGGATTGATGGCGTTGTGGATCGACCAGGGGGCCAAGAGCGGTGGCGTTTCGAGTTCACCCGTCGCTGTTGAGTGGCATCCGCTGCCGGCCGGACACAACCCGATTTACGCTACCGCTGTTCGTTTCGATGGAAAGATTGCCGCCTGTGCGAGGGCGAACCAGGTCTTCCTCTACGAGCTTGATTCCGGCGGAGAGATCACAAGGCTTACAGACTCTGCGCTTGTTGAGGCTGGGCCCTACAAGAGGCCGGGAATCGCGCATCTCGACAGTGTTCAGAGTCTTGCTTTCAGCCCGGATGGCGAGACTCTCGCATCCGGAGGCTTTCGTTGCGTTAAAATCTGGAAGCATCGTAAGGGCGTCTCTCTTGCTGAGTTCGAGGCCGGCTCGGCCAATGTTGTCTGCCTCGACGTCAGCCTGGCGGCCGGAGTTCTTGCCACAGGGCATGAAGATGGGAAGGTGAGGCTGCAGAAGACATCCGGCGAGCTTCTCGGGGAGATCCCCGCGGCTCCCGATGCGATCATCTCTCTCAGCCTCGCGATGGATGGGAAGTCTCTCTGTACTCTTTCGAAGGGAGGCAAGCTTGATTTCTGGAGTGTCGAGGGTTCAAAAAAGACCGGGTCCATCGCGCTGCCGTCCGGAGCCGCCGCTGTTACCTATCTTGCCAAAGATGTGAATGTCGCGACCGGCGGGGGGGATGGAACTGTTCTCTTGTGGGCCATCCCAGGGGTGGGAGGGTCGGCCGAGGAGACGAAAGAAGGTGAAGAGGGCGCGAAGGCTTCTCCAGCTCCAATCAAGGAGCTCAAGGGGCACGCGAAAAGGATCACCTGCGTGATCAGTGTCGACCGCGCTGGCGGGCAGCTCCTCTCAGGAAGCGAAGATGGGACCGTAAGGCTCTGGGACACGCCCGGGGGGAAGCAGGTCCGGGAATTCAAGCACGGGTCGCCAGTGCGAGCGGCCGTTGTCCGAAAGGACGGGGCCCGGGTCGCAGTAGCCGGGGACACCCCTGTGGTCACGCTCTGGAACCTTGCCGATGGCAAGGAAGTCGCCAAGCTTCAGGACGACCCTGCCCTGCGGCGAACCACGGTTCGCAAGGAGCGCCACCTCAAGCTTCTGGAGGGGCGTCTCGCTGCTCAGAAGAAAAGTCGGGAAGGGGACGTGAAGAATCTGGAGGGCAAAAAGAACGCCCAGAAAAAAAACATGGAGAATCTCGCCAAGGTCAAGAAGACCCGGGATGAGAAAAACAAGGCGTTAGAGGCTGTCAAGGCAGAGGACAAGAAAAGGGTCGAGACGGCCGAGAAGGAGGCGAAGGCAGCTCAAGCCGCTCTTGAGCTGGCGACAAAGACCAGCCAGGAGAAGGATGCCGCGCTGGGGGCGGCTAAAAATACTCCTGACAAGGCCAAGGTTGATCTTGCTGAAAATGAAGCCAAGGCCGCGAAGGCGGCATTAGACGAGGCAGCCAAGAGCAGTGAAGTAAAGTCCCGGGCTCTCGAAGAGGCCAGGAAGGGAGAGGATAAGGAGAAGCTCAAGGTTGCTGAGAATGAGGCGAAGGCCGCCGCTGAGGCGGTGGCGAAGGCCTCCGGCCTCAGTGATAAAAAAAACAAGGCCATCGAGGCGGCGAAGAAAAGCCGGGACAAAAAGAAAATAGAGATGGCGGCCAAGGAAGCCAAGGACGCAAAGGGAGCTATTGCCATGGCGACCAAGGCCAGGGATGACAAGAACAAGGCCCTGGAAGCGGCGAAAAAAGGCGGGGATAAAAAGAAATTCGAAAAAGCGGACAAGGAAGCCAAGGCGGCGCAGTCCTCAGTTGATTCGGCAGAGCGAACCTTCGTGGAGAGCGGCAAGGATATCAAGAAGGCTGAGGATCAGCTGAAGTCCCGCGATGAAGAAATCAAGAAGGCGGAGGCCAAGGCGGTCGCTCCAGGGGAACAGGTTGCCGCCGCCAAGGCGGCCGAGGCTGCTGCCAGGAAACCGACCGCCGGATTGACGTTCTCAGCTGATGGGAATTATCTCTACACGCTTGGGCAGGACAAGACGATGGTGGCCTGGAGTTCCGAGACAGGGGCCGGGCTGCACAGTTTCAAGGGCGAAGGCCGGATCGTTGCCGCAACCGAGGAGGGGATTGTGTGTTGCCTGGGCAAAAGCTCGATGCGGCACATTGACCCCATCGGGCGCTGGGAATTAGACAAGACCCTGGGCTCCCCGAATGGGGAGAGTCCGCTCGTCGACCGGATTCTTTCCATAGATTTCAGTCCTGACGGAAAGCGCCTGGCCGCGGGCGGTGGTGAGACCTCCCGCACAGGAGAGCTGTCTGTCTGGGACCTTGAGAAAGGAGAGCTGGTCTGGCGGCTTGAGGATGCTCATAGCGACACCGTATTTGCAGTCGACTACTCCGCTGAAGGGGAGTACATAGCCACCGGCGGGGCGGATAAGTTCGCCAGGAGCTTCAAGGCGCTTGACGGTGAGCGGGTTCGGTTTTACGAGGGACACACAGCTCATGTGCTTGGGGTGAGCTGGCAATCAGACGGCAATATTCTCGCCAGCTGCGGGGCAGACAACGTGATCAAGATCTGGGATTTCCGCAGCGGCGAGGTCAAGCGAACTATCGGCGGTTTCTCCAAGCAGGTCAGCGCAATCAGCTTTATCGGTGACAGCCAGGAAACCCTCTCCTGCAGCGGCGACAAGAAGGTCGCGATGCATCGCGCCAACGATGGAAACAACTTCCGCAGCCTGGGTGGGGCAGGCGACTATATGTATTCCATCGGTGTGACCCCTGACGCCGCGGTCGTTGTGGCCGGCGGGTACGATAGCGTTCTTCACGTCTGGAACGGCAAAGATGGGAAGGCGCGCTACCAATTGAAGCCGCCGGAGAAATGATCGGCGCCTCCCGCGGCTTCTACAAGTGGCTTTCCCTTGGCTGTTCTTGATCTGGACTCCGCAGGGGATGAACGGCTGGGTCCCTACAGGGACCTGAAGGGCAGATCGGAATTTGGCGCTGAACATTTCATCGTCGAAGGCGAGCACCTTGTTGGAAGGCTCCTCTCGAGCGCCCTGGAGGTCGTCTCGGTGCTGGTCAGTTCACGTAAAATCGACCGGGTTCGCCCGCTTCTGCCGGCTTCCGTTCCGGTCTTTGTTCTCGATGATGACGAGATTGAAAACGTCGTGGGCTTCAAGTTTCATCGGGGGGTGCTTGGCTGCGGAAAGAGGCCCGAAGAGTTGGGTTTCGATCAACTCCTCGGCTCCGGCCGCCCCGCTCTCAAGGCGGTTGCCTGTCCGGAAATTACGGATTCGGAAAATCTCGGCTCCATCATGCGGACAGCCAGGTGCCTTGGCCTGAACGCCTTGATTCTTGGAGAGCGGTGTACCGATGCCTATTCCCGCAGGTGCATCCGGGTTTCAATGGGGGCGGCCTTTACCCTGCCCGTCTACAGGTGCGGCGCCGTTGTCTCGGATCTCAAGAAGCTTTGCGCTGCGCCTGGAGTCCAATTGGTCGGCGCGGTGGCCGATCCGGAAGCGCTGCCGCTGTCCGGAATCGTTCCGGCGGATGACTGGTGCGTGGTTCTCGGGAACGAGGAGGCCGGCTTGCCGGAAGAGCTGACGGACATCTGTCACGAGTCAGCCTGCATACCTATGGCCAGCGGCGCTGACTCCCTGAATGTATCAGTGGCCGCCGGTATCATTCTGCATCACATGACTTCTCGGGGCTGACCGGTATTTCAGGCCCGCATCGTTCCGCTGAGCGGAGGCTCCCATTCGAGACCGTCTGAGAGGGCGACCAGGGGGTCTATCCTGGCGGCGATTTCGACCGGGAAGGGGGAGGTTTTTCGCAGCTTGAGGTCCGCGTGCGAGATGATGGTCTCCAGCGTGGAGGATAGAACCTGGCGGGTTTCGTTGACCATGAAGTGAACCAGGTGAATCTTCTTTTCAGACCTCCCCACCAGGCGGGTGTGGATGGAGATGGTCTCACCCGGCCTTACCTCCGCAAGGTAGTTGATGTACTGGCGGAGGGCGAAAGTGCCTGATTCACCAGGGGTGAAGTATTCCTCGGTAAGGCCGAGCTGGTTAAATAGACCGGTGACAGCCTTGGAAAAAAGAGCTACGTACCACTG
>DCKY01000229.1:44078-50619 GCA_002320775.1 Planctomycetes bacterium UBA1662 | reverse complement strand
CCTGATATCTTTCAATTCGATGTCTTGATTCATCAGGGATAGAGTCTACCCCGTGACGACTCAGCAGAAAAGCAATCTGGCCGACAACGAGATTCTCTCCCTTGCCATTCCAGCCGCCGGAGCGGGGCTGACCGCGCTGGCTCATACCTGGGTCGACACCGCCTGGATCGGCTGGAGCTCAGATGGGGCCCTTGGTGTCGCGGCTCTTGGGATTGCCAGCTTTACGGTCTGGATCTACGGGTCCCTGGGGTCATTATTAATTGTCGGCCTGACAGCCATCGTCGGCCGTTATTGCGGCGCCGGCCGGCTCGCGGGCGCCTGCTACACCGGGAGCCAGGGGCTTCGGGGCGCCATCTGGCTGGCTGGAATTTGTTCCCTTGCCGGTTATTTTCTCGCCCCATTGTTCTTTCAGCTCGCTGGGGCCGGCGATGGGCTTCTGGAGGTGGGCACGCCTTATGTCAGGGTGTACTGGGGCGCGGGGCTTCCTATCCTTCTGGGCTATGCGGCCACTGGAATCTTTCGCGGTCATGGAGATACCCGCACGCCTTTCCTGATGGGTCTCGTCGGGCTGGCCTTGAATGCAGTTCTCGATCCCGTGTTTATATTCGGCCTGGGGCCGCTTCCGGCGATGGGGGTTGAGGGCGCGGCCTGGGCCACCGTGATCTGTTCCGGCGCAAGCACGCTTCTCATGTTGTGGGTTCTTAAAAAGAGAGGGCTGCTCGCGCCGGCCAGGCCTTCGGATGAAGAGCTTCGGCTTCGGGAGGACACTCCCCTTTCAAGGCCGGGAAGGCTCGGCCTGGATTTTGCGGTGCTGCGGCGGCTGGTTCGAATCGGCCAGCCTGTAGCCATGGCAGGGATCTTTTTCTCCCTGGTTTATCTTCTTCTTGCACGGATCGTTTCCGCTACAGGCGGGCCGACCTCCGTTGCGGCTCTGTCCATTGGGCATCGCGGCGAGGGGCTTGCGTGGGTTTTCTATACCGGCTATTCCGCTGCGGCATCCAGTCTTGTCGCGCGGTATATGGGGGAGGGCCGGACAGACCTTGCTGAAAAGCTGGCCTGGAGAGCAGTTTCTCAGTGTGCGGTTCTCAGCTTGATCTGGGGTGGGGCCCTGTTTTTTTTCGGAGAGCATATTGCCGCCTGGTTCATAGACAGCAAGGCTGCAGATCATGAGCAGGTGGTGAGGGAGGCGGCCTTGTATTTCAAGATCACCTCCTGGAGCCTTGTCTTCCAGTCCTGCGATCTTGTGCTCGGGGGAGCCTTCAGCGGGGCTGGACTCACCCTCTCTCCGATGCTCCTGAGCGCGTCGATTACTGCCACCCGGGTCCCGCTTGCGGCCTGGGTAACCCTGGGAGAAAAAGCCGAGGTCTCGGACATCTGGTGGGTTATCGCCTCGACTGCAGCGATCAAGGGCGTGCTGCTGATACTCTGGTTTCGCCGGGGAAAATGGAAGACCAGGTGCGTCTGAGCAGGAGGACGGGCTCTTTCCCCAGCCTAATCGTCGAACCAGGACTCAGCTCCGCTTCCAGGGCTCGCAAGGATTTGTTCCGTGACAGGGAGTTCGAGCTTCCCTGTTTTCTCGCAGATCTTCTGGAGGAAGTCTGCGTGGTCGCTGAATACTCCCCAGAGGTAATCCTTGACGGAGAGGCTCTGCTCTGTGGACTTGCCTGCAGCCATCTGGACAGCGTTATCGTCAAGCGACAACATGACTCCATGGCGCCTGGCGAACTCCGCCTCGAATTCCCGGGCAACGTAGACGTAGTAGCTGGTGGCCGCGGCCGCGGGATCCTCGAGGACCTCTTCGAGTACCCGGCCGGGGTCTTCCACCAGGTGGGCGGTCATAGCCAGCTTGTCGATGCGGGTGCCTGGGAGGTTGAACTTGAAATTCCTCAGGCAGGATTCGAGGACACTCATCAGCCCTCGGGCGCCGGTCTTCTCGTCGGCCGCTTTTCTCGCCACCGCCTGGAGGGCTGAGTCTTCAAACGCAATATCGATGCCGTAGTCCTCGAAGCTCTGACGATATTGCTTGAGGATGGACCCCTCCGAGGTCAGGAGGATCCTGTAGAGGTCGTTGTCGGTGAGTTCGTCGAGAGCCACCCTGACAGGCAGCCGGCCAATGAACTCAGGCTCAAAGCCGTACTCGACGAAATCGCGGGTGTTCACACTCTGGAGGATCGAGCTTTCTTCATCCGCTTCGACCTTCTGGGTGGAAGCTCCGAAGCCGATGTTGTGCTCACTGAGCCTCTTTTCTATGACCTCATCGATGCCTGAGAACGCGCCGCTGACCACGAAAAGAATATGGCGTGTGTTGATGGTGCTCGGCCCCTGCGGGCCTCCCCCTTGCATCATTCCCTGCAGGTGGGCGGTGATGTCCATGGGGTTTTTAAGGTTCACCTCGGTCTCTTCCATCAGCTTGAGGAGACCTACCTGGACTCCCCTGCCGCTGGGGTCTCGTCCCTGCGGGTTCTGGGCGGCGGCGATCTTATCGATCTCGTCAAGGAAGACGATCCCGTGTGAGGCGACGGTGGCGTTTCCATCGGCGGAGCGCACGAGTTCCCGGACAAGGTCATCGACATCTCCTCCGACATAGCCCGTCTCGGAAAACTTGGTCACATCCGCCTTGACGAATGGCACGCCGATGAGTTGGGCCAGGATTCTGATGAGGTAGGTCTTTCCGACTCCTGTGGGGCCGAGCAGGATGACGTTCTGTTTTACGTAATCCGATGCAGGCCCGCGGGCGGAGGCGGTCTTTTCAAGGGAGCCTCCCGGGTCTTCTTTTCGACCGCCAAGGGCTCTCTTTACGTGATTGTAATGGTCGCAGACCGCCACGGAGAGAGTTCTCTTCGCTTCGTCCTGGCCGATTACGAATCGATCGAGGTAGGCCTTTACCTGGGTGGGGGTCATGTCAAAGTCGAGAACTGCCTCGGGGATTTTGAGCTCCTCCTCCTGGCTCTCATCCTTGGGAGGATCTCCCATGGCGTCCGGGCCGACGGGGAAGGTGACGACATCTCCGCCGAACTTGTCTTTGATGAAATCCTGGATCTCTTTCTGGAGTTCCTCGGGACTCTTGGGCGTTTTGTTGGAGTCAGTCATGATTCTGGATATATCATGGGCCAAAATTCCGGCCACGACAACATCCTGTGAGGCCAGGTGATCAATATGCCTGAAAAGCTGAAAATACTCGCCCTTGAGCCCTACTACAATATTTCCCACAGCGTCTTTCTGGAAGGTTTCTCTGAATACTCCCGGCACAGCGTGGAAATCTGGTCCCTGCCGGGGAGGAAGTGGAAGTGGCGAATGCGGGGCTCCGCGTATCATTTTGCGGACCTCGCAGCCAGGATGGCCCCTGAAGATTACCCTGACGTCATCTTTGCCACGGATTTCCTCAACCTCGCCGACTGGAAGGCGATCTGCCCGCAGCCCTTTCGAAACATTCCTGCCGTTTTGTATTTCCATGAATACCAGGCCAGCTACCCTCTGAGCAAGCACGCCAAGGGGGATCACGATTACGGGTGGATCAACCTCAGTTCCTGCCTTGCGGCTGACAGGGTTTTGTTCAATTCGGAATTTCACCGGCAACAGTTTCTTGACTCAACCGGGGAGGCGCTCTCTCTGATGTCTGACGGGGTTCCGCTCGATCTCGCAGACCGGGTTCATGGCAACTCAGAGGTGTTTCCTGTGGGGATTGATTTCGCTGGGCACGATGCCGCCAGGGGCGCGTCTGCCGGGAAACCATCGGGGCCGCCCGTGATACTCTGGAACCACCGATGGGAATATGACAAGCGGCCCGAAGTCTTTGTTGAGGCCCTCGGGGCTCTTGTGGACAGGGGTGTTGATTTTGGCGTGATTATCTGCGGGGAGTCTTTTGATGGGGCCTACCCGGCCTTCAAAGACATCAGGGCCCTTCTTGGGGAGCGGTTGCTGCATCTTGGTTTCTTTGAAAACAAGGAGGAGTATTATGCAGCTGTGGCGAGTTCCAGCATTGTGGTGTCGACGGCCGCCCACGAATTTTTCGGCATATCGATTGTCGAGGCTCTTTATCTCGGTTGCATTCCGGTGCTGCCAAGGGAGCTGAGCTATCCCGAGATCCTCCCTGAAAAATTCCATTCCAGCTGTCTCTATCGCGACTTTGGTGAGTTGAGAGAGATGCTGGAGGGCTTCCTTCGTGAGCGGCCTGAAGGCCTGGCTGAAGAGATGCGAGAGGTTGGTGGGCGATATCACTGGCGTGATCTCGCCCCGCGGCTTGACGCGATCCTGGAGGGGATGGCCTGATCAGGTTGCTTCGCCCGGGTTCCCCTCGAGCTCAACGATTCGTTTCTCGAGATTTCTTATCTTTTTCGAGTATTCGGGGAGCCTGTCAATCAGCGCATAGATCTTCTTGGTGGTCAGTGCGGGACGGGCGGGAATGCCGAGATAGACTCGCCCCTGGCCGCCCTCAATATCCTGCATGACCCCACTCTTGCCGCCGACAATCACTCCGTCACCGATGGATGTGTGGCCGTTCACGCCGCTCTGCCCCGCCAGGGTGACGTAGTTGCCCAGGGTGGAGCTTCCAGCGATTCCTACCTGGGAGATGAGGAGGCAGTGTCGACCGGTGGTGACGTTGTGTCCAATGACCACCTGGTTGTCGATCTTGGTGCCCTTGCCGATAACGGTGGAGTCCAGGGCAGCCCGATCGATGGTTGTGTTCGCCCCAATCTCCACATCATCTTCAATGACGACATCGCCTACCTGCCGGATCTTTCGGTGGACAACTGGCTCAGCGGGGTCTCCGGTGTTCTCCTGGGCAAAACCGTATCCATCTGCGCCAATCACCGCTCCGCTGTGAACGATGACGCGGTTGGCGATGGAGCAATCATGGTAGATGTGAACTCCGGGATAGATGATGCAGTCTTCACCAACGGATGAGCCGGGCCCAATGGTCGCTCCGGGAAAAATTTCGGTGCGGGCGCCGATGCTGGCGCCATCGCCGATCCATGCTCCCGGGCCGATCCCGACGCCTTCCGCCGTTGTGACCCCTTCTCCCATAAAGGCGGCGCTGGAGACCGTTTCGAATATTCGTTTCCGCTTATGGAGGAGCTCCAGGATCACAGCCCAGGCTACGACTGGTTGATCAACGCGAATGACATTCAGGGCGCCGGGAGCCTCCTGCTCCGCAGGGACAATCACGCAGCCGGCCTTGGTCGTATCGAGCTCCGCCGCGAGCTTGGGGTTGTCCAGGAAGCTGAGGTCGCCGGGTTGCGCCCTGGCGATCGAGGACAGGGAGGAGATGGAATAATCGGGGTCTCCGTCAAGGCTCCCATTGACCAGCTCGGCCAGTACGCTGAGTTTGTGCTGTTTGCTCATAACAGGGTCAGTTTACAGGTCGCCGGGCAAGAGGAAAAGAAGAAGGAGGGAACCTTGTTGACGCGGCGAAAAAGGTCCAGGGTTGTCAAACCGGATGAGTTTCGATGTATATTAACACTACAGCCAGCCTCATATTTCAAGGCATCAGCCATGTCCGCCGAAAAGAGTCCAAGAATGTACGATTCGATGGCTCAGGCTTTTCACCTTATTGGAAAGCATGAGGAGGCCGTTGATGCGCAGGAGATGGCGTTACATTTTCTCGCAGATGAGGATGGGCCGCTTTGGGAAGAGATGTCGCAGCGACTGCTTAAGTACACCGAGGCTGCCGAGAAAGACGCGGCCCGTCGACTTCCGGGGCCGCGGGTAAAGAGTACATGATGTCCGCAGTCGTGATTCTGGCGGGCCTGCTCCGCTTTGCCGGACAGGGGGAGCCAGTGGATGCTCAGGCTCTGATTCGTTCAGGGGATTACGAAGCCGCCATCTCTACTCTCGAGAAGGCGCTCCAGGTCGGGGAAAAAGGAAGGGGGCACGAAGCGGCGGCTCTCGCTCTTGCTGAGTGTTACCTCTCAATGGGACTTTTCACGAGGGCTGGCAAAGCTCTCGAGTTGCTTGCTCCCAGCGCCAGCCGGTCTTCCCGCTGCCGCTATGTCCTGGCGGAAGTCCTCGCTTCCAGGGGTGAGACCGCTGAGGCGGAAAAGATCCTGGCTTCGTTGTCGGGGAAGGATGGCTTCCCCGGGGCAACCTTCAGGCTCTCCGTCCTTTTGTTTGAGCGGGGCGATTACAGGAACGCGGCGGAGCACCTTGCAGTTCTGTCAGAAGCGGGGCGCCTGGATTATTACGGTGAGATTTACCGCGTGAGAGCGTTGCTCGCTCTCGACAGGGCCTCCGAGGCCTTGGCGGCCATCGCCTCGCTGGGTAAGAAACACGACACCCCGGAGGTCCGCTACCTGTCCGGGAGGGCGTCCCTGCTTCTGCGCAGGCATGGGGCGGCGGCTGAGCAGTTCCGCCTCGCGCTTGCCGCAAACAGCGATTACCTGGAGGCGGCCTTCTCGCTGGCCAGGAGCCTGGGCCAGGAAGGGGACAAAACGGGCGCGGCGGCGGCCATGAGAAGATTCAAAGATCTGCAACAAGTTGAGAAGACTCGTACGCGGAAGGCGAATCTGTTATCGCAGAGATGCAGGCGAGAGCCGGACGATGC
>DCKY01000229.1:0-43687 GCA_002320775.1 Planctomycetes bacterium UBA1662 | reverse complement strand
TCCTGGCGGGCCCTTGTGATGGATCGGGAGTCCGTCCGGGGAAGGTTGCTGCTCGCAAGGGCCTTGCGGAATGCCGGCGCCTATGCCCAGTCTGCCCTTCACTATCGAAAGGTGATCACCCAGTCGCCTGGTAACCAGCCAGCTGTTTCAGAGCTCAGAGAATTAATACGGAAACATGCCCGGAAGTAGCTTGTCCATGTTGATTTCCGGAAGGCTCCTGGCGGCCTTGGTTCTTTGCGGGCTCCTGGCGGCCTGCTCTCCCCAGGAGCCCGCAAAGGGCCCGGAGGAAGTTCGCTTTGTCGATGTGGCGATGGCGCGGGGACTGAACAGGAACCTGGTTTCAGGAGGGCCCGAGAAGCTGGTGATTGTCGAGAATATCGGGACAGGGGTCGGGGTGCTCGATGCGGACGGCGATGGGAAGCTGGACCTGTTCTTCGCTAATGCCGGAACTCTCGCAGACGGCCGGGTTGTTCAGGGTCCGGGGGTAGCTTTTTTCAGGCAGAGTTCCGCGGGGACATTCCGGGATCTCACGAGCCAGATGGGGATTGAATTCAATGGCTGGGGGACCGGGGTCGCTGTGGGGGATTACGATAACGATGGAGATCCAGACCTGTTTCTTTCCTGCTGGGGCCCTGATCGATTGTGGGAAAACAGGGAGGGGAGATTTTTTGAGGTGAGCTCCGAGGCCGGAGTCGATCACCCCGGCCTCAGCACCAGTGCCGTCTTCCTCGATTATGATCTGGATGGGAGGCTCGATCTCTATGTGGCCTGCTATGTCGAGCTCGACCTGGGTGATCTTCCAAACTCGGGGGAACCCTGCATTGAGGGGGGGGCGAGGGTTGCCTGCGGCCCGGATTTTTACGAGCCCGCTTCCGACCGGCTCTATCACAACGAGGGGGGTGGGCATTTCAGGCTGGTTTCGGGTGAGGCCGGGCTCGAGGCGGCGTCCGGGGGGTACGGCCTTGGCGTTGCAGTCGATGATTTCAATCGGGATGGGAGACCTGACATTTACGTCGCCAACGACACGACGGAGAATTTTCTCTGGATGAATACCGCAGGTAAAGGCTTTGTTGAGGAGGCGCTTTCCGCCGGCGCATCGCTCGGGCCGGAAGGCCAGGGGCAGGCAGGAATGGGGGTCGCCATCGGCGATGTCGATGGGGATTGCCGAGCTGACATCTTCGTGACGAATTACTCCCAGGAACAAAACGCACTCTATCGTTGTGTCGGCGGCGCCGAATTCCGCGATGCCTCGGCAGGCTCCGGGTTTGGAAGAGAGTCCTTCATGTCGCTTGGCTGGAGTACCTTTTTCGCGGATCTCGACAACGATTCAGATGACGATCTTTTCATTGCCAATGGGCATGTACATCCCGATGCGGCGGACCTGAACTCAGCCCTGAGCTATCTGCAGCCGTGCCTGTTTTACCTGAATGACGGCCAGGGTAATTTTCGGCTGGTCCCGTCCTCGGTCGGCCCTGGAGCCATGGAGGCCAGGGCGCATCGAGGTGCCGCTCAGGGGGACATCGATGGAGATGGCGACATCGACATTGTCGTAACCGTCCAGGATGGGCGGCCTGTTTTCCTGGAAAACCAGTCTCGAGGTGATGCTCATTCGCTTCTTGTGGAGTTGGTGGGCACCCAGAGCAATCGTGAAGGGATTGGAGCCATGCTTGTAGGGAAGGTTGGGGAGAGGAAGATCCTCAGGCGTGTGGGGCGAGGGGGAGGCTATCTTTCGGCGCGGGATGTCAGGGCGCATTTCGGGCTTGGGGAATCAACCCGGCTGGATTACCTGGAGGTCAGCTGGCCATCCGGAAAGAGGTCCATTCTCAAGAACCTTGCAGCGGGAAAGATCTATCGCATCAGGGAATCCGATGGTGCTGCAGAGGCCGTCGCGAACTTGGCCGGGCGAGACTGATCAGGGCCGGCCGAGGCCGTCGCGAAGAATTTCTTTCAGGGCCGCCTTGTCTTCTTCGCAGAGAGGCTGCAGCGGCCTCCTGGTTTCGCCTCCGGCGAGGCCAAGCAGGTCATGGGCGTATTTAAGACCTGAGATGCCATAGCCCGCGGTGATGGCCTGGTTGACAGGGAGGAGCCTCTGCTGGAGAGTCCTGGCGCCCGTGGTGTCCCCCTCGGTGAAAAGGTCAGAAAGCTCGACACACTCATTCGGGGCTATGTTGGCCAGGGCCAGGACTCCTCCGGCTGCGCCGAGGGTCAGTCCTGCCAGCAGGATGTTGGCGGTGCCAACATAGATCAGGAAATCCTGCGGGCAGCCAGCAAGGCAGCTTGTAAGGAAGACAAGGTCCTGCGACGTGTCTTTCATTCCGATGATCCCCGGATGAGAGCTCAGTCGACGCACCATCTCCGCCTGAAATACGATGGGTGAGAACTTGGGGACATGGTAGAGAAGGATCGGGATTTCCGCCGCCTCGGCCACCGCCAGGTAATGAGCCTCAAGAACAGCGGGGGTCATGGCTCCCCTGTAATAGGAGGGCGGGACTACGAGGGCGGCATCTGCTCCGGCTGCCGCGGCCCTGCTGGTTGCTTCTATGGTGGCCCGGGTTGATTCCCGTCCCGTGCCGACGATCAGGGCCTTCTCAGGAGCTCTTGCTGCGGCCGCGGCTTCAATGACGCGGACCGCCTCGTCTTCAGCCAGGTAGACGCTCTCTCCGTTTGACCCGAGGACCACGTATCCCGCCAGGCGGGTTCCGTTTAACGATTCTATGTTGGCGGTGTAGGCCTCCCCGTCGAAGACTTCATCTCTGAAGGGGGTGACGAGCGGGGGGAAGATTCCGTGTGGGAGAGAGCTCATTAAATTGCCTTCATCTGCGATGGAGCGCGCCCGTTGGCCCTGGTTAGCTTCCGGTTCCAAGGCGCCCGATTACGGGGAGGTCGTCCGCGAGGGGCCGGGCGTAATCAAGGAATGCCTGGGTTACATCGTTTCCTGATTCGCTGATGAATTCAGCCGGCATCTCCTTGGTGTGCTTGGCCACCTTGTTGAGCTCCGTGATAAACATTTCAGAGTCATAGCGTCCGTCTGTTTCGGTTCGCCGGATGCACACCGTGCCGCTGGAGAGCTCTCCCTCCACCATGGATCGAACGGCAAAGGCTCCGGCAGCGCGCGCCTCGGCGGCGTCGACCTCCGAGCGAATGCTGGGGAAGCAGCGCTGCATATAGCCAAGAGTGTCAGCCCGAACCCTGGAGGCGGCAGGGACCTTCTCCTTGACGATTCCGGAAAGGTAATCGCCCAGCGCGCCAGTGCCTGATAGCTGGACGTTGCCATGGGAATCCTTTTCGCCGCTGGTGTAAACCGGGCTGCCGTCTTCCCTGGTGATTCCCTCGGATACGGCGATAACGCAGCGGCCGAGCCGGTCAAGGCAGCCAGCGACATCATCTGCAAATCGATTTTCATCAAAGGCTACCTCGGGAAGGTAGATCAGGTGGGGGCCATCGGTCTCATTCTGGCGGGCTAGAGCAGCCGCGCCTGTCAGGAATCCTGCGTGGCGGCCCATGATCACGTCGATCTTGACTCCCTTGAGTGCGGTGTTGTCGAGGTTGTCACCCATGAGGGCCAGGGCTACAAAACGAGCGGCACTTCCGTAGCCGGGGCAATGATCTGTTTCCCGGAGGTCGTTGTCGATGGTCTTGGGGATATGACAGACCCTGAACTCGTAATCCTCACCTCGAGCCAGCTCATCAACAATGTTGGCCGTCTCGGCGGTATCATTTCCGCCAATATAGAAGAAATAGCGGATGTCGTTTTCCTTGAAGACCTTGATCAGCTTTTTACAGTCTTCTTCGCTGGCTTTTTTCCTGACAGAGCCAAGAGCGGCTGAGGGCGTCCTGGCGACTCTTTCGAGCGTCTCCGGAGTCTCTTGCGTAAGATCAATTAAATCGTTTGTAAGGAGGCCCTCAAGGCCGTGGCGGGCTCCGTACATATGTCCGATCGCTTCATGTTTTGCAGATTCAAGGACTGCGCCAACCAGGCTTTCATTGATAACGCAGGTGGGGCCGCCGGACTGACCGATAACCGCGTTGCCTTTGATGTTCGCCAATTTAATTCTCCAGTGATTGGGTGAATGAAGGGACGACCTTCTCTTAATTTCTCACAAGGGTCCGAATTATCTATGAAACGGTGCTCGAATGAAGAAGAAAAGCTCATCATTTAGTAACTCGGGTTGGAGGCGAAGCGGTATAAATTTAGCCATTTCATTGATTTAGCTAAAAGATGACCACAAATATAAAATGCTTAGAAATCAGAGGTTATAAGAACGAGGCGCCGATAGTGACTAAATACTAGCCGTTATAGAGCTTCAGGGCCACGCCAGGCCTCGGAACAGTAAAGCCACAGGGTATTTAACTGTAATGACTTACGTAAAAACGACTTTCCTGAAGCGATTGGAATAAGGCTTGCTTTAAGTAACCTTGCGTTCGAAGGAATGCACTTGGGCCTGGCCCGTGGAACATATTGAAAATACGGAATTTGCACCGTCAGGTGTGAGATAGGAAGGAGCCTGAGAGTTTAGGGAGGAAGCCTCCTTTTGAGCCAATGGATAACTCCAGTTGGCTCTGTAGGGTCGAGGGAGGCAGGTTCAATACCCCACTTCTCCTTAAAACTTGCTTCATTTCTTACGGAAGGGCGTCAGCTTGCTGGCGCTCTTTTTTTTTGCCCAGGCGGAAGGCCCGATACAAACATTTACCAAAAATAGGCTTGTTCATACCTAGGCGGCTGCGTAATATCGTCTGCCTTGCGGATCTGAAGACATAGCCGAGGGCACCCTTCTTTCGGGTGGAACCTTGCGATCGGTTTGATTTCCAAAGGGGTCATCGAAAGAAGATCTCGGGCGGACAGAAGCATCTCTGTCCTCTTCAGGTAAGCCTTTCTTCTGCCCAGGGATGGGCGGGTGGAATCACAAGCAGCATTTTTTTCTCCTCGTTTTACCTCTCCGCACCCTCATTGCGGAGGGGTATTTTTTTGAACGGGCCGGGGTCAATCCCGCCAAATGGCAACCAGTCTTTTTGCCCGGTGAGGTTCCACTGCGGGGACAGGAGTCGGAGAGGCTGCGGGTTCGAGTTCCTGGGAGGAGAGGACCCTGACTCTCTGCGTTGCTACGCGGGCGACAAGGGCCAGGGCCGCATAGGAGCTGACCAGGCTTGAGCCACCGTAGCTTACGAAGGGGAGGGGCAGGCCGGTGATGGGAGTCAGCCCCATGGTCATACCGATGTTCTGATAGCTCTGAATGGCAAAGGATGCCCCAACCCCAACCGCCAGGAGTTTTCCGTAGGGGTCTTCCGTGTTCATGGCGACGCTGAAACAGAGAAGTACAAGGCCCGTGAGCAGAAGGATGAGAAGTGCGGCGCCAAGGAACCCCCATTCTTCAGCTACAACACTGAAGATAAAGTCAGTATGTCTTGCCGGCAGGTTGCCGAGAACATTCTGGTCGCCCCGGCCATAACCTCGGCCGGTAAGGCCTCCGCTGCCGATGGCGACCTTGGACTGATCCAGCTGGTAGGCCTCGCGAAGGCGGACTGAGGGCTGGTCCTGATTGAGCCAGCCTGTAATTCGGCTGAGCTGGTAAGGCTTCAACAGCGGGACCTTGTCCCCAAAAATCCCGACAGCAGGTATCGACAGGGCTGCAATGGCGATAACAGCAATTACATATCTCCAGGGCGCCCCGGCAACGAAGACCATGGCGAGCAGAATACAGGGGAGCACCAGGGCTGTGCCCAGGTCTGGCTGGAGAATGACCAACCCCATGGGGACCGCGGTGAGCAGGCAGGGCATGAGGAGTCCCCGGGGGCCGCCCTGGTCCTGGCGGTATCTAAGGTACCGGGCAAGGCAAAGGATCAGCCCGAGCTTCATCAGCTCGCTGGGCTGCACATCGAATAGTGCCAGGCGGAACCATCTGGAGGCCGAGGGGTCTCCTCGGAGAAATTTCAGGCAGAGGAGGATGCAAAGGCCGAAAAGAACCAGGCCGTAGAGAGTGTAAGATTTCCGTTCAAAGAGCCGGTAGTTGACCCTGCTTACGACGATGAACCCGCCAAAGGCGATGCAGACCTTGATGATCTGGCTCCAGGCTACCTTTCCGGGAAAGGCTTCACCGTCAAGCCGCATTGTGCTGTGAACGAAAAGGATTCCAATGCCGCAAAGGCAGAGACTGATGGCTGCCAGGTGCCAGCGAATCATGCGGTTGCTGAGCAGGCCCGTCTTCATCGTCTCTCGCCTCCGGCTTCGCCGCTGGAGTTGGCGGGGCCCTCCTGGTTCGCGCGGAAGCGAGGATCTTTTGCGGCAAGATATTCCATGAGTTCCCTGACGATGGGGGAGCAGGCATCTCCTCCTTGGAGCCGGCTTTTTTCACAGACAACCACAAAGGCGATCGAGGGCTTGGGCAGGGGGCCGTAACCGACCAGCCACGAATGGTAGCGTGGAGTGTTGGACTTGTATTGAGCCGTCCCGGTCTTGGCCGCGAAATTAAAATCTTCAAGACCAGACTTCCCATGCACTGTGCCGCGAGGGTCGCTGACGACTCGCTTCATACATTCCTGGATAATTGCCGCGGTGCGTTTGTTGCGGGTGTGAATTTTGTCCGGTGTCTTCTTTTTAACCAGCCAGGGCCGAGGCGCCGCCTTGAGTCCGGTGGCGACGGCTCCTACCATTCGCAGGGCCTGGAGGGGGGTCATCTGGACCTGGACCTGGCCGATTCCATACATGCAGAGAGCCTTCTCTCCTTTTACTCCCTCTGGATTCTTAAGAAAACCGCGGTCGTAAGATCCGCCCATCGGCGGAAGGTCGATCCCGGTCAGGTCTCCGCAGCCAAGCTTTCGAGCCCATTGGTTGAAGCTTTCGGCGCTGAGATGCCTGGCGGCAAGGTAATAGAAGTAGTTGTTGCAGGAAGCCTCGAATGCTTCGTAAAGATTGAGATGCCCATGGCCGTAACGACTGGCGCAGCGCATTGAGAATGGCTTCTGTTCTCCAACCAGGCATTCGTATTTACGAAGAGGATCGACCGCCCCCTCCCAGTCGGCGCCATTTTCCAGCGCGGCTATCGCCGTGACAATTTTGAAGATGGATCCGGGGTAGAGGGCCTTGCTGCGGGGGCGGTCAAGCAGCCAGTCCGATGTCTGGTGCCCAAGGGCGGCGTTCATTTCTGCGTGGTAGCTCGCATCACGAATTCGATTGGGGTCGTATCCGGGGTAGGCGGCTGAGGCAAGGATGGCTCCACTGGGAATCTCCATGAGCGCAGCGCTGGCAGCCGCGTGTCCATGGTGGGCACATTCAGCCCAGAGCTGCCTGTAAAGAAGCTCCTGGAGCTTGCTGTCAATGGTGGTGTGGATGTCGTTTCCCCTGGTGGAAGAGAGAGAAGCCAGGAGCTTCCCCGAGCGCCCATTTTTCCCTACCTGCTGGAGCCTCATCCCGTATTCGCCGCGCAAAGAAAGGTCGTAGTGTTCTTCAAGGCCTCCCTCTCCCACGACATCGTTCGGGCGAAGCGCTTCCTGGCGAAGGACCGCGAACGCTTCGGCGCTCGAGACCTTCGGGTAGCGGTCAAGAAGGCGGCCGGATTCTTCGAGAGTCTTGAGATCTTGATTGTTGAGCTGGCGCAGATGGCCTGTCAGGGCTCCGAAGACTTCTCCGTGGGGGTAGACACGTCTGGATGAATCGACAATGCGGATGCCCGGAAAGAGGTCCGGGTTGTATTCGATCCTGGACACCGAATCAAGGCTGATGCCAGGGGCCAGGAGGTGTCCCCGCCTGTAAAAGATGCGCCGCGAATTTCTTTCCTTCTTCCTGGTGAAAAGCGCATCTGTCCCGGATTGGATGTCGGATCGGATATCCCTGGCGACCATGGCCTCGATCTTTTGAAGGGACAACTGCAGCCGGTGCATGAGGCCCTCCGCATCGTAGCGGTCGATGCTTTGCGATAGCCGTCGGAGGGTCAGCTCCATTCGGAAGACCTCGGCGGGGCGGAACCAGAGACCGAAATGGGGCTGGCTGGCTTCCAGGGGCTTGTCCTCCATGGCCCGGAGCTCGAAGTGGTCTCGGAAATATCTTCGGGGCCCTAGCCGGCGGCGGATCCTTTCCGCCGCGGCGGGAGGGATCCAGGTGGCCAGCGGCATCCATTCCGGTTTGAACGGAAGCCCCTGGCGTAGGAGCGATTCTAATTTCCCGATGTCGATGTTCCCGGCGAGCCCGGCCTCCATCTCGGCCGCGGAGGGGAAGTCTCCAAGCCGCGCGAGCTCTTCGCAGACGACCTCGATGACGATGTGCCTGGGGTTGAGGTCAGAATAGACAAAATGAACATCAAAGCCGGAGCGGCTTTCAGCCAGGACGTCTCCCCTGCGGTCGAGAATGGAGCCACGGAGAGGCTGGAGGGTTCTCAGCTTGGCACTTTCAGCCCTGATCTTGTATTCATGGTGAGCGGCAGGGTGCAGTTGGAAAGACCAGAGCCGCCAGCAGATGGCAAGGGCCGGGAGAATGACTGCAAGCATCAGAAGTTTCAGCCGAGTCCTGGCCAAGATGCCCTCCCTCTGATGATGCCGTAGTCGTTCCGGCGCGGGGCGGCCCAGCAGATGGCGGGGCCCAGCACTCTGAAGAAGGGATATGCGAACAAGGTTGTATAGGCGAAGGTCGCCGCGATGACCAGGGCCGAGTCCAGTTCAGGCCCCTCGAGGATCCATCTCGCGGTTTGGGGGGCAGCCGAGGCAGCCAGGATTCCTGCGCTGACAAGAAGCGCCTTGCCTTTAGCGGTGGCTCCAATCCCCATCCGGCGGCCGCGCACCATGAGCAGGGCGGAGAGAAGGAACCCCGTCATGTGGGGGCCGGCCACGCCTGGCGACAGGGCGTCCAGGAGGGCTCCTGCGAAAAAGGCGGAAGCGTAGATGGCTGGAGGCGGCAGGAGGATGCCAATGGTGACAATCGACAGGATGATGAAATCAGGACGGATCCCATAGATGGCGTAAGCCGGCCCGGAGACTGCCTGGAAGGACGCGATGATGAAGACAAATCCGAATGCGGCGAGCACGCTCATCTGTTTTCCCCTCCAAGCGCCGCCAGGTCTTTTCTCGCCAGGTCTTCAAGCAGCGTGACCTGCCTGAGAGAGTCAAGGCGGATGCCGGAACGGACAATGGCTCGAGGTTCTTTCTGGCCGGGCATCAGATGGATTCGCCCTGCAAGGCAGCCCGGGGGGTAGCGTCCGTCGCCGCCTTCGGTGAGGACTGGGTCGCCTGCCCTGAACGCTGGCGGCTTGCCAAGGTGGTGCACCTCCAGCAGCGGATGTCCGTTACCGTCTGTGCGCCCGGTGCCCCAGAGCATCCCGGTGTCTTCCCCGCAGCGGAACCGGACCCTGAAGAGCGGGTCGAGGATGCTCTGGATTCTTCCGATTCCAGACCCGGTGGATTCGTCAATGAGTCGGCCAACAAGATGGTCCCCGGAAAGAACGGCTGAATTTTTCTGGAGAACAGGCGCTCCATACAATGACACACAGAGCGTTCTCTCTCCTGCCGAGGGAGTCGACAGCGGCAAGACGTCTGCTACGGCTATACGGTAGCGGGCCGCATTTCGGTTCCCCGGACCGCCGGAAGGGTCGTAGAGGAGCCCTCCTGCGGAGGTGATGAGCTGGAGGTCCCGGTTGACTTCCTGCAGCCTGTTCTGCAGCAAGGCGATGATTTCAGCCTGCTCTTCGGCATTCGCTCTTCCAGGGGGAGTTTCCTGGCCGCTTCCTGGAAGCCAGCCGCAATGGATGGCCAGCCTGACCGCCGGGGGAGAGACCAGGAATAGAGCGAGGAGGAGCAGGCCCAGGGTTGAGCCGCCATTGGCGAGTCGTTTCACTTCTCTTTATCTTCTTTTCTCATGTGTTCTGAATGTCAACCTGGGCGGAGTTATCGAAAGAGCTCAGATCCTGTCTTCCGGGCACTCCAGGAGCGGGCGTAATTCATCGAAATGGTCAAGGGCGGCGGCGAGGCCACGGGCGACGGAGAGCCGGGGGTCGCTGGGCACAAAAACCCTGGTATTGGTCCAGCCGTAGAGCCGCTCAGGCAGTCCGGGGAGGTTGGCGGTCCCGCCACAAAGAGTGATCCCTGTTTTTTTCAGGTCCCGGATGAGCTCAGCCTCGAGCGTTGGAATCATATCGGCTATGGCATCCACGATCTGGGTCAGCTGAGGGTCGATGGCCAGCCGGACCTCTTCCTGTGTGATGGATATTTCCCGCGGGACGTTCGCCATCAGGTCGAGCCCGGAAAATGCGCATGGAGGCAAGGCGGGCGCGCACGGGTGCGCGCTGCCCAGGCGAGTTTTTATCTCTTCAGCCGTTCGAGGAGAAATCCAGATATTATATTTTTTACGTATGTAGCTGACGATGGCTTCGTCCATAGCGTCTCCAGCGGTGGGGATGCTCCTGGATGCAATGACATCCCCAAGGGCGAGGACGGAGATGTCTGTAGTGCCCGCTCCGATGTCTACAATCATATGTCCGCGGGCCGTGTGGATTGGCTGCCAGGACCCCAGGCCTGCCGCGCGCGGCTGGTCGATGAGATAGAGCTTGCCGGCTCCGGCCCGGTCTGCGACCTGCTGGAGGGCGTTCTTGGAGACATCCGAGACATCCGTGGGCAGGCTGATGAGGAGCCGCGGGGAACTCCAGCGCCTTCCTCCGGCAGCCGAACGGAGGAAATGTTTCAGGAGAATCCTGGTCATTTCGAAGTCGAAGATGGCGCCGTTCCTGATGGGCTTGATCACTTCGATGCTCTGAGGGGCCCTCCCTTGCATGTCCCGGGCCGCCTGTCCGATGGCCCGGCCATGGTCGAACACCTCGGTGGTGCCTTTCTTCACAGCGAGGTAGGTCGGTTCCTCGCTGACAATGCCCCGGCCGCGCATGCACAACCGGGTGGACGATGTGCCCAGATCAATGGCTGTATCGGTGGAAAACAAACCGAATAGTCGTGAGACTACCATTGGCTTACCTCAACCTCGGGCCAAGGCCGGGAACAGTCCCGGCTTCGGCTACACTTCTTTTCTATCCGTTGGGGAAAGCCGTCAGCCTTGTCCGCGGAATTCTCTTCAATTTCCGCAATCCAGACAGGCGTGGCTTTCTTCCCGTCCATGGCGAATGAGGATAAAAAAACCCGCTTTCGCCAACAGACTCATTCTGTGTGCAAAAGCGGGTTAGTTCAAGCCCTTAGAGGACTTATTAAGGCAATTCCAGGCAGGAATCAGCTTAATTTCTAATCAGAAGTCTTCGAGCTCTGAGTCGTCGGGGGCAGCGCCATCCTCGTCAGGGGTCTCGTCGGGGGCCTCTTCGGCGCCATCCTCATCGGGAGCATCTTCGTCGTTGGAATCGTTGTCTTCCTCGACGAGATCTTCTCCGCTGGCAACAGCCTTGGCCTTCTCGACCATATCGTCGCCCTTCTTGATGGCATCTTTGGCCTTTTGGGTGTCGCTAAGCTTGGACTTGTCGAGGATCCCATCGATCTTGGCTTCGATCTCTTCGAGGTCGTCCTGGACGTGGAGAACCCGGTTCTGGTTCTTTTCGTCAAGGCTCCATTCGGCGCGCACCTGGGTGAGCTCTGCGATCTGGAGCGAGATAGCTCCAAGTATCGCTACGCAGGCGATGACCAGGCAACTGGTAGCCACCGGGCTTGCTTCTTTGCGTTCGATGATTTCTTCGCTGTTTTTCGCCATGTTGAACCTGCTCTTCCTCAGTTGATACGGGTTGTGGCGCGGTCGCCCTGGCGAATGTCGGATCCCTCGGCAGTGAAGAGGACTCGGGCTCCCGCAAGGTTTTCGTAGACCTTGTTGACCCGGACCTTGCCGACGAACTTGTCTTCGCGATAGATCGTAAACTCGACGCCTTCCTTGACCTCATCCTGACGTCCAACGCTGAGGACGACGAGCTTGAGGTTGCTGTCCACTTCCTCAACCAGGGCATCGATCGGAGGAGAGACAAGGCCGCTCAGAATGGCTTCGATACCGTCCTTGCCGAGCTTTTTCTCCACAGCGCCGTAGGCGAGCTCAAGGGAGTCGAACTTTTCGCTGAGAGAGCTGAACTCGACCCGGGCTTCGTGAAGCTCCTGGGTGGTCGCGTCCAAGTCCCTTTTCATTCGGAACTTTTCTGCGTTCGCGACCTTCTCGGCGCCGATAGCGCTATCGCGTTTGTCATGCGCTTCGTTCAGTTGGGTAGTGAGTGTTTCTGTCTGGCTTCGCAAGCTGGCGTTGACATTGTCAACCGCCGTCTTGGCGTTGATCGCCTCGTTTCGCTCAGCTGATATGTTGGCGATCTGGGCATCCTTACCCTTGATCTCGTTGCGGAGCACCTTGATCGTTCCGGCCTTGGCCAGTTCGTCCTCACTCACGAGGCGCAGAGCATCCTGCAGATCGTCACGCTCGCTTTTGAGGTCACTGGTGCGCTTTTCAAGAACATCAAGCTGAGTCTCGACGCTTTTCTTGTATGTATCGTAGTTCGCCGCCCAGTCTTCGCGGGTGAGATAGAGGGTCGCGGATGTGCCGAAGAAAAGAATCGACAGCAGGAAAACAAAAACGACGAAAACCTTCGCCAGAGCACTCATTTATTCATTCCTCCAAATCAGGACCAAATCATTATCTCCGGCGGCTGTGGTTCTACTGACCACGATTCAAGCTGATTCCGCAAATTGCGAAACCAAAGAAAGCACCGACCGGGTTAAGGTCCCGTTTATTCCCAACACCCATCAATCGGCACTGTAGGTGATTGACAGGAGTCTGATTTTAAAACTTCATTTCCTCGCAGCTACTTCTCGACTTATTGTTTTCGGAACATTGGGGGATTGCAAGCTAATCCCTGAAGCCGCCAAGGTCCTTCAAACTGCAAGAGGAAGCTGGTTTCCTCGTTCAATTACGAGACGCTCATACGATTATATGACATAGAACGAAACTGTCAATCTACACAAGCTGGTGGAAGATGAGTAAAGGGGCGTACCGAAAATTACACAAAACCTTATGGTTACAAGACCTGCTACTGTTGCCTGGCAAAGAATACCGGCTCTCCCTCGGGCTGCGGAGGCCGCAAGACCCAGCCCTCGGACCCTGCCGCAACAGGGCTGAAAAGAGTCTCGGGGTTCCAGGTCTTAACTATAGGCTGTGTAAGGTTTTCGGTTGAACTTTGACTTAGCTTTCCGACCTGAAGACACCAGTCCTCTGGCCTGTTATCCAGGGGGGGAGGAGGGGTCAGAATTTCATCCAGGTAGGTCACGGCGGCCCAGTTCCAATAACTTTTTGATGCTCCGCTTCTTGCAAGCAGGAGGGGGAGGCAGAACAGATCGAATGCAGCCGAGCAGCTGAGTGGGCGGCCGCTAAGTCCCAGGACATCCATATTGTTCAGCTTTCCAAAGACCAGCGAATCGCACCCGTGTAGAGATAATTTTTCGAAGAGCACATTGCCGTTCAATTCCTGTATAGCTTCGGCGGTACGGTCGGTGATACCGGCCCCGGTTCCACCGCTGAGAATGAGAACGTCCACCTGGCGAGTATGGCAGCGAACGAGATGTTTCTGGAGGCCGGCGGGTCCATCTTCAGATATCCCGAGAGGGATGACCTCCAGCCCCAGGGCCTCAATGGCGTCCCTGAGCCAGTAGCCGTTTAGATCATGAACCTGCCCGACCTCCAGGTCGGTTTTAAGATCGGTGAGCTCGTCGCCAAGAAGCAGCATGCCGACACGCGGGGGAGAGTGAACACAGACCTTCTCTACTCCGGCGGCGAGGAGGTACGCCTGGTGGCGCGTCGAGAGGAGGCTGCCGGCCTCAAAGATCATGGGTTTTCCGTTATCGAGGCCGAGGATGCCTTCACCAGCCTGCGGCAGACGCTCGATGTGCAATTTTCCAGATCCCAGCAATGTGCAGTCCTCGGCAGGAAGAACTCCCCAGGTCTTGCCTGGTAGAAGGGCGCCGGTTTCAACCCGAATGGCGGAGCCGGATGGGATCTGCCGGTCATCATGGGCCGCCAGGCCGGGGGGCTCTTCCCGAAGGGACAGCCGGTCGCCGGCTCCGCATCCGTCCGGGAGTGCGTAGCCGTCGCAGGAAGCGCGAAAGGTGCCGGGGGGGTCGGCAGGTTGGCCTGCAGACCGGGCCGCTCCATGGAGCGGCTCTGCAAGATATCGACCGGCAGCCGATTCGAGGTCGATGCGCTCGACCGTTCCTTGCTTGATCTTCCCGGTGACGGCCGCCAGGGCTTCCAGCGGGTTTACGGCTATGGGTGCAGGCATAATTCCTTTTGAGCTTTACGGACTCTGTTTCTGACGGTTTTTTTTAACCGAACAAGGATAACTTTGTCTTCTTCCACTTTATTTAGTTAGCTTGGCATAGATGCTGAAACTCGGAGCGGAGCTGCAAAGTGTTCACTGGAATAGTAGAGCGAACGGGAGTTGTCGAGACCGCTGTAGACACCGGCGGGGGACTCGCCCTTCGGATAGGGGTGATGGTTGATTCTTCTCACGAGCCCTGGCGGGATGCCGAGCTGGGCGAGAGTATCGGAGTGAATGGAGTCTGCCTGACTGTTGTCGATTTTGACAATGGCGAGGATTCGGCCGCCGTCAGCTTTGAGGTGGTCCCCGAGTCACTTGAAAAGACAGCTCTTGGCGCTCTCCGGGCCGGAGATGCCGTGAACATCGAGAGGTCCCTGAGGGCCGGGGATTCTTTTGGCGGGCATTACGTAACCGGCCATGTCGACGGGACGGGAGAGGTCGTCGAAATGGAGCGGCAGGGAGACCAGGTGCTCTTCAGGATCTCAACTCTTCCCGGGCTGACAGACCAGATGCTCGACAAGGGCTCCATAGCCGTTGACGGTGTCAGCCTGACGATTGTCGAGGTCGACAGGGTGGAGGGCTGGTTCAGCTTTGCCGCTATTCCCCACACGCTTGCATGGACGACTCTCGGCACGTTACCCGCTGGTCATACGGTGAATATCGAAACCGATGCCTTCGGCAAATGGGCGCTCCACGGGCTTCGGCTCGGAAATGGTAAGCCTGGAGGGCAAGAGGGACAATGAGCGAGCTGAATCTCAGCGGCGTATTGGCCGTTGTTACTCCAGAGAATTGCCGTGAGCCCGTTCCTGCCGCAGTCGGCGGGGTCGAGGTGCGCGCGGATCTTTTTGATTCGAGAGAGGAGTCGCTCGAATTGGTCGCCTCTGTCTCGAAGACGAGGCCAGTCCTCGTTACCCCGAGACATTCGTCGCAGGGCGGCGGCTGGAAGGGGACGGAGCGGGAGCGGGCAGCTTATTGCCTTGAGGCCTTCGATCGGGGCGCCTCCCTGGCGGATGTTGAGCACGGGTCGGAGGCGGCCGGGGAGTTGCTGGGAGCCGGCAAGCCGGTGCTGCTCTCATGGCATGACTTCGATGGGATGATCACCGCCGAGGAGCTTGACCGCCTGACGCTTGATATGGAGATGCGGGGTCCGGCGGCCATCAAGGTGGTCCCGACAGCCGGAAGGCTTGGCGATGCTGTCCGGATGCTGGAATGGGTCGCGCAAAAGCCAGCGGAGGGGGCGGCCCGTGTCGGCTTCGCGATGGGGGCCGCCGGCGGGCCCAGCAGAATTCTTTCGTTGTCAAGGGGGGCTCCCTGGACCTATGGAGCTCATGGGGCCGGCGTCGCCCCCGGCCAGCTTCCTGTGGAGCAGCTGACGGATCTCTACAGGGTAGATCAGCTGGATCTCGAGACCAGGGTGTACGGGGTCGCTGGCAATCCGGTGAAACACTCCCTGTCACCGCAGATGCACAACCCCGCCTTGCGCGCCGCAGGCCTGAACGCAGTCTATGTCCCGATCTATCTCTCTGAGCTCTCCGAGTTGGAGGAGTGCTGGGAGCCTCTCGGCCTGGATGGCCTGAGCGTCACGATACCATTCAAGCTCGATGCCCTGGCCCTTGCGAGCGAAGTTGATGGGCGTGCCAGCCAGGCCGGAGCCGCCAATACCCTTGTTCGTGTCGCCAGTGAAAGCGGCTGGGCTCTGCATGGATACAATACTGATTTCAATGGCGTGCTGGATCCTCTTGAGCGACGGCTTGGCAGCCTGGCTGACCTCGACGCGGCAATACTCGGAAATGGCGGAGCTGCAAGGGGGGCCGTGCGGGCGCTTCTCGATGCTGGAGCCCGCCCCACCATCTATTACCGGAGCAAGGAGCGCGGGGGGGCTGTCGCTGAGGAGCTCGGGGTTAGCTCCGGACTCCTTGGTGAGCTGGGTTCCGGGAACAGCCACCGGGTTATCATCAATGCGACGCCGTTGGGCCTCAAGGCCGATGATCCATCGCCGGTTCCCGGGGAGGTCTTCGATCCGGATACCCTCGCCTTCGACATGGTGTACGACCCGCCAGAGACCCGCTTCATCCAGGACGCCCTTTCAAAGGGGGCAGAAGTTATCCGTGGAGATGAAATGCTGGTAGCCCAGGGGCTGGTTCAATTCGAGCTGTTCACGGGCCAGAAAGCATCCCGGCAGGCATTTGGCTCAAGTCTCCAGGCCGCTCGGGCAACCAGGGGCCCATAGAGGCCCTCAAGGAGCCTGTGGGGCCCTTGGAGGCGTTCCAGCCGCCCCACCGTTAACTCATCATAACAACCATTATCGGCCCGTGGGGGAGGTTTGGGTTCTGGGCGTAGTGCAGGAGAATTCACCGCAGGCTGCCTGCAGGCCTCTACAGGCAGCGAAAGAAACCGGCTCGAGCTTATGGTCCAGGTCAGTTTCCGGAGAGCTTCTCGGCGGTCCTGATAAGGTCAATTTTCCAGGCAGCTTCTTCGGCGCCGGGTTCCCGCTCATCGTTCAAATAGATGACAACCAGGTAGGCGGCGAGTCTCCCGGCAGAGTCCTTGCCATAGTAGTTGACCTGCACCCTGGAGATGCTTTTTGATTGTCCGGGGATCCGGGGCAATACGGTCCGGTCCGTGATGGCGCCGGTGATGATTTCGATGACGGGAATCCCTGTTCGGGGATCCTTGACAAGCGGAAGGCCGTATTTGAATTCAAAAGGGCTGATCTTTTCCCGGCTGCTCGTAGACAGTCTTGAGTAGGCTGAATCCCAGCTTGAGGTTTCGACAGCGAATATAAAACCGACCAGGGCGGAGTCCGGAGAGTCATCAGGAAAGTATTTCTGCAGGAGCTCCGGGTCCCTTTTGGGGGCGGCGTTGCAGCCGCAGAGGATTACAGCGGCAAGCAACACGAAGAGGCCTGCGGGCAACCTCATCGGGTTGCCGGAGGCCGAGCTCCCCCGCCTTTGGGTCGTTTGATTATCGGCCATGGGGGCCCCCTGTCAGTTGCTACTTTCCGGGAAGGAGATCCTGCATTGTCGATAGCGGCTTTTCGGAGGTTACGTCTCCGCCGATCCGCGGGGACCAGAGCTGGATGTCGCCAGTTCGCTTATTGCAGATCCAGATGACCTCGGTGAGGTTCCTGTCGCTGAGCATGTAAATCGTATCAGCTGGAGGGAATATTTTCTGGTCCAAGGTGACAACCTTGGTCCTCTCGATGGTTCGGTCTTCATCTTCGCGGAAATGGTAGCCGGCAAAGCGCCCCGCGGATTTATTGATGGCCCAGATCTGTTTACGATTTGCCAGAAACGCAAACTCGCCATCTCCGAGGGCTCCAGCCGACTGGGCGGCTACAGTTGGAAGGAACTGGCCTAATGCAGGACCAGCTCCATGAGGAGCTGCTGAACCGAGAAAGAGCAAGCCGCCGGCCAGCCCAAAACCAAACGCAAAAACAACACCCAGGAGCATAAGGGTTCGCCTGGCAGTGCTGCGAGAGTTTTCACTCTTGTTCATTGATACGCCTCTGTTAGGTTGATAAACAGCTTCAGTCATCGGGTTCTTCGTCATCTCGGCCTCCCTCGGCCGAGTCATCTTCAAGGGTAATGTCCAGCCCCCCCCACTCAAGACCTTCTTTGGGCTCTTCGCCTTCGGGGAAAAGATCGATTGGCAGTTCGTCGGGGACGACCATGGACGCTTTATCTGTTCCGGCGGGGAGATCGCCTTCGGAGCTGGGCGGCCCCATCATCCCGGCAAGGCTGTTTTCCACATCCTCGGCCATCTGGGAGACGTCCTGGACTTGCGAGAAAACCTCATCGCTGACGAGGATGTCCACCTTGCTTTTCAGGGCAAGCACAAGGCAGTCGCTGGGCCGGGCATCGATGCGCACCTCGTTTCTTTTGCCATTCCACTCGTCGCCGTCCGTCCCCTCCCCCACCTCCTGCTGCAGCACGAGGGTTGAACAGAAGGTGTTGTCGATAATGGCTGAGATGACGACATTTTTCACTCTGATGTCAAATCCCAGGAAGACGTTCTGGACCAGCTCGTGGGTAAGAGGCCGGGCGGTAACCTCGTTGTTGATCTCCCGGATCAGGGCCGCGGCTTCGTAAAAGCCAATGAAGATGACAAAAGTTTTTTCCTCATTGCCAAGAAGGACTGCCGCCCCATTGGGGGTTGGGCCGATGACCCTCTGGATCTTCACCGTATGGAAACTCACGATTCACCTGCCTGGATTTAGGCCGCCTGGACGGTTCGCATAAATTGATATACCCGGAAAGACTTGGGGAGATTATAGAAGCGTGGCCGGCAGGGTCAAAAGATAACCGTACAGGGGTTGGAAGCCGAGGATCGTTCTTCTGCGGACCTACCAGGCAAGCCTGCAGAGCGTGTCCATGAACTCGTCCCACTCGGGATCCAGTAAGATCTGGATATCGCCGGACAATTCGTCTGCGGAGGAGGTCTTTTCGCGGAGATGACGGAAAGTTTCCGCGAGGCTGTCCCACTCCGGATCCATCAGGATGCCAAGATCCCTTGAGAGTTCCTCTGCCGCGCTGGATTTTTCGCGAAGATGATCAAAGGTCTGCCCCATCTCCGACCAGAGAGGCTTCCGGTTGGAATCGCAGGATGAGCAGCCATTAGAAAGTGCCAGGCTGCCGAAAAGAGCGCAAAGGGCGAAGAGGGAAAGCAGATGGCTCCGGGATACGCACATGATGGACTTCATCTTGTTTCGCATTGTTTTTTTTCTCGAGGGGATGAGAGAGAGCAGCAGGAAGGCGAGGTTGTAGGCGCCTTCGAGGAAGATCGAGGCGATCAATCGGATAAATACGGGTAGAAACATCGATTCAACCTGACCAACTCTAAAATGGATAACCAAGTCTCAAGGATACGCCCTGAGTGCCGGACCTTCAACCCGGGAGCGGAAAGGTCAGTCTTCTGTTTGGTCGGCCCGGGGCTGGCCTGCGGCCTCTTCCCGGAGGTTCTCCTCCGCCGGTTCCGCTGCGGGTGGGCCGCTTTCGGGCGCAACCCGGCGATTTTTGAGATAAATCACGAGCCCGGGAATAGCCCAGAGGCAATAGGTCAATCTTTGCAGGAGAGAAACAAGCGCGCCCTTCATCGGGAAACCGACGAGCTTGAAGAGCCAGTCGTAAGCCACCTCAGCGGTGCCGATGGCGCCGGGCGTCACAGGGATCGCCATGACAATCTGGGCAAGCGGAACAACCAGGAACAGGGCCGGGAGAGAGGCCCATTCCTGCGGGAGGAGGGATCGGAGAAGGAGAAGGTTGGTGATGACGACCAGGCTGTGCAGCAGGCCCGAGATAAGCAGGGCCTTGATGACTGTCCCGGGATGGGATCGATAGAGGAAGAGGATCTGGGCGAATTTTTTAATAAGACCCGCCTTCTTGTCGGTGGGGTCTTTTCCGATCCAGAGATAGAAGATCCCGGTGATGGCGAGGGCAGCCCCTACTGCGATCCAGACGAAGACCGCAAGGTTCCAGAGGTCGGGGTCCTCTTGCAGGAGGGAAAAATTAAAAAAGGTGGCGGCGCAGGCGATCGACATGAGCACGAAAAGGCCTATCGCCCGATCGATAAAAACGGTCAAGGCGGCGGCGGTTCGTCGTTCGCTGGACTCCCGGGCGACATAATAAGCCTTGATGACATCTCCCCCGGTAGAGCCAAACAGAACCTGGTTGAAAAAGATCCCCATCAGGACAAGCGAGTAGATCTCACGGAAGCTGTAAAAGACCCCCTGGACCTTCAGCAGCAGATGCCAGCGGAGAGCCGCCAGCAGGAGGACGATGGCATAAGGGGCCTGCGCAAGCAGCAGCCACGGCCAGCCCTGGCCCAGGCCCGAAAGCTCGGACAAAGGAAGCCCTCCCCTGCCGATGAGCCAGTAAATAAGGATGGCCGCCACGACAAGCTTGGCGCAGGGCAGCATCCAGCGTTTCAAGGCTACTCCTTTTCTCCGGTCGGGCCCGGCTTGGTTTCCGGGGGGATCGCCTTGGAGTAATCGAGCCATCCCTCAACATCATCGAATGGGATGTTTTTGCCGGTAATTTGACAGAGGGCCGCGTGGGCTTTCATTCGATTGTTGGTGTGGCGGGGAGTCAGGTCGAAATAAACCAGGAGAAGAGCCTTGAGCGATTCCTCACCGCCAATGGCGCTGAGGGCCTTGACTGCGTCGAGGAGAATGACGCTTTCGGTCTCATTCTTGAGCATGAAGATGAGGTCCGGCACGGCGCCCGGGTCCGGGTGGACGGTGACCGCTTTTGCGGCTTCCCAGCGAACTCCCCAATATTCCGATTTCAAGGCCCTGGTGAATGCGCCCTTGTTCTCAACAGACTTCAGGTCAGCAAGGGCAGCGATGGCCTTCATTCGGTTCGCGACGACCGGGTCGGTTCCGGCGACATCGCGCAGCAAATCAATAGCTGCAAGGTCACCCTTGCTGAACTCTTCTCCGGCCGCCTCGCGCGCGGAGAGGTGCTGGCCCAGGTCTATTATCGAGTAGGTCTCACCTTTGCGAACTTCGAGCAGCAGGTCTTGCGAGGAGGTCGCGCAACCTGCGAGGAACAGGGAAATAAGCAGTCCGGACAAAGGCAGGTTTCTTGAGGGCATTTTAAGTTTATCCATTTGATGAGCCATACGATATCCCACCTCCTGCGTCATGTCCATGAGCCGTGAAAAGGTATGTCGATGCATCGATGGCATTAAAGTCGAGAGCTCCAAATGGCGATAATATAGAGATGGCTTTTGTTACTAGAATTTATCTACGGACCAGGCCCGGGGGCTATTCATTTTCCGCCTTCCTGGCCCTCTTTCTGACCCTGGTTGCTCTCCAGGCGACAGCGGAGCCGAGGGAGGCTGAAGAGGTCAGGGCTATCTGGGTCACTCGATGGGATTATCGCAGCGCCAGCGATATCCGGACCATTATACAAAACTGTAAATCGCTTGGGCTTAACCGGGTCTATTTTCAGGTTCGGGGCAGGTCCGATGCTTTCTATAAATCGAATCATGAGCCCTGGGCCGAGGAGCTTGGCGGGCGGAACCCGGGATTCGACCCTCTTGCCGTGGCTGTCTCGGAGGCTGGGAAGCACTCTATGCAGCTGCATGCCTGGGCAAATGTACTGGCCGGCTGGAAGGGCAAGGTTCCACCGAAAAGCAAAAGCCATCTGTACCATACGCATCCCGATTGGTTTCTGACCGATCGGGATGGGAAGACCTGGAGGAGCTCTTCGCATTACTCAATGCTGAACCCCTGCAACCCTGAGGTCCGCAAGCACCTGGCTGCTGTTCTCGGAGATCTCGTGGCTCGTTATAAGGTTGATGGACTTCATCTTGACTACATACGGTTTGTCTTCCCAGACCCGAAGAAGAAGGGCCAGGTGCCTTATGACAATAAGACACTCCGGGCTTTCCGGAATGAAACGAAAGGGTTTCCGAGTCGCTATCCAGCCCTCTGGGATGAGTTCAGGCGCAAGGCGGTTGACTCAGTGGTTCGCGATATCAGCAGGGCTGCCCGTGCGGCTCGCCCACGATGCGTAATTTCTGCCGCGGTCATTCGCGATCTCAGCAGGGGCCGCAAGGTGTTCCTTCAGGACTCTCCCACCTGGCTCCGCTCAGGCTGGATAGATGATGTCCTTCCGATGAATTACGAGACCAGCCATGCCCGGTTCGAGGAGCTGGCCCGCAAGGATATGGCCCAGGCCGGACGAGACGATCTCATACTTGGCCTAGGAGCCCACCTCATGAGTAGCGGTTCAGCCCTCAGGAGGCAGATAGGCATAGCGCGGAAACTGGAGTCGCCCGGCTACGCACTCTTTGCCTACTCCAGTTTTTTCGCCACGGCCTCACACGCCTCAACGAAAGGCCAGGCGGCTGAGCGCAATAGAAAGGCCCTGCGAAGCGAATTGATTCAGCTCAATCGACGTCGGCGTTAGAAGCCCTGGGGGAGCCTGTGGCCCCTTCCTCTTCCGGGCTGGAATGGGCCAGGTGCTCATTTTCCATCCTGGCCTGGTAGAGCTTCTGCAGCGTGTGGGTCACCGGACCCCGCCGACCTTCGTCTGCCTCGCTGGCCACACCAACGCCGCGGCCATTGACCATGCAGACAGGGACAACCCCCTTGACCGAGCTGGTAATAAAGACCTCGTCCGCGTTGAAGAGAGCTTCTGGAGGGATGTCGGTTTCGGAGATGGGGATGCCGGCAGCTTCGGCTTCTTCAAACAGCACGGCCCGGGTGATGCCATCCAGGATTCCCCAGGAGCGCGGAGTCCAGATGAAGCCATCCTTGATGAGGAAGATGTTCGCGGTGGTGCATTCCGCGATATAGCCATCCGAGGTGCACAGGACGGCCTCGTGGGCGCGGGCATCGCGCGCCTCCTTGAATGCAAGAATGTTGTTGAGGAAGTTGCCGCTTTTAATGCTTGGGTCCAGGGCTCGGGGGCTGTTTCGCCTGACCTTGGAGACGACCACGTGGACTCCCCCCCCGCCGCGATCAGGCATGGCCTCTTCGGGGATGGAGTCCGGGGTGAGTTCCATGGCATAGATCATGTAGCGGGGCTGGGTGCAGGACCCGATGTCCAGGCCGATGGGGCCGACCCCTCGCGACACGACAATTCGCATAATCAGGTCGCCCTCTACGGGCACCGCGTCGATGGTTTTCGCGATCTGACCTTCAAGGTCCGCTCGGGAGCAGGGCATCTCCAGGTAGATTCGTCCCAGGGAGCGCTGCAGTCGGTCGATGTGGCGCGCAAGCAGGAAGGGGACCTTCTTGTAGGTCCGGATGGTTTCATAAACGGAATCGCCGTAAAGAAACCCGTGATCCATGACGTTGACCGAGGCTGACTCAGCAGGCTGAATCTCGCCTTGGATATTGACAAATATTTGTCGATCAAACACTGATCCGAAAGTCTTCCCGGCCATGCATTCTCCTCTGCAGCAAATCAAACAATCCGCGTGACATCTCTTACGGACCTGCGGACGGTAGACCGGGTCTCTTCACAACCCGCTCTGATTTTAATTCTTCACTTCGATTGTGTTCTGCCGCTGGCCAGTAAAGCCGGATCCGCGTTTGGCGCGACGCCCTCAGCGAACACAGAATGAATACTATTTAGACTGAATCTTAATACAAACGACATCTTTCCCCTTTTTCCGGAAAACCTTTCCCGGGAGAAACAAAATCCCGCAAATCAGCCATTATCCTTACGTTTTACAGCCTCACCTAAAAGCTCCCGAAGTTCCTTATCGCTGAGAAAACGAATTCTCTCGAGGCTCTCCGTCCAGAGGGGGCGGTCGGTCGCGCTCCCTGGGCCCTGGAAGGCTTCCTTCTGTCCGTGGAGATGAAAATGCTCTCTTCTTGTGGATACATAGATTCCATCCAGCTGGATGTAGTCGTTGAACTCGACCCTGTAGGGGCCGCGGGGAAGAGCCGGATGGCGACAGAGGTAATGGGCCGAGGGCAGCCCCTTCATCGCGCGTTCTCCAGGTTCGATGCGAATCAGGAAGGGGCCAATTCCCGGGTCCGCTCCCTTGCGAGAGGCCTCAAATTCAATGCCCGAAATTCCTGAGCCTGCATGAAGCGCCCGGCGCAAGGTCCAGTCGCCCCCTTCGATTACGAAGGGCAGATGAAAGAGAAACGGGATGGTGCCCAGCGCGAAGTCTTCAGCGTTGGGCGCAGCTTGAGGGGGAAGTTGAGACCAGGGGGCGCCCGCCTCCAGTTGATGCCAGACTCTGCCGGAGGAGCGGAAATCAATCAGGAGCGGCCGGGAACTGAAGGCCTCGCCCCGGATGGTCCCCCGGTATTCGACTCTCGCTCCGGAGAAACGCCTCCAGGCATCGAGGCCTCCGTGCTCTTCCCAGAGCTGTTCAAGCGCGGGGCCGAGCGAGGTCCCCAGCAGAGGAGACCTGTCCCCGGCGGAGCTGCAGCCGGGCAGCGCGGGGGCAAGGAGGAGGAGAGAGAGCAAGGCTGCCGGACCGCGACTGGCCGGGACAGAGTTGAGTCTTCTATATAACAGTCGGATGCGCATGGTCAGGGCTTGAGGCACTTGCCGGTTCTGCTGTCGGGGCATTCCGGGAGGCCGCCGGGAGGCCCCTCGTAGATGATCTTTCCTCCCTGGGGCCCGGGCCCGGGCCCCATATCGATAACCCAATCGGAAGCCTTGATGAGGTCCATATTGTGTTCGATGAGGATGACGGTGCCCCCTCCATCAACCAGGCGATTCAGGATCTTAAGAAGAATCTTGACCTCAGAGAAATGGAGGCCAGTTGTCGGCTCATCGAGAATATAGAGCGCGCCCTGAGTGTTGTCTCCAGCCAGTTCGGCGGCGAGCTTGACTCGTTGGGCCTCCCCTGTAGATAGCGAGGGTGAGCTTTGGCCAAGCTTGAGATATCCAAGGCCTACATCGTTCATGGATGTAAGGAAACGGATGATGGGCGGTTGGTTGGCGAAGAACTCGCAGGCTTCCCGGATCTCGAGATCGAGAACCTCCGAGATGTTCTTTCCCTTAAAGAGAACCTCCAGGGTGGCTCGGTTGAAGCGCCGGCCCCGGCATTCTTCACAGGTGACCCAGATGTCAGAGAGGAACTGCATTTCAACCTGGCAGGCCCCCTGCCCTTCACATGAGGAACACTGCCCTTCTGGAGAGTTGAAGCTGAAGCGCCCCGCCTTGTATCCACGAGCCATCGCCAGCGGCATCCTGGCATAGAGGGCCCTGACATGGTCCCAGGCCCCGGCATAGGTCGCTGGAGTCGATCTACGCGACCTTCCGACGGGTTTCTGCCCGACGGTCACCAACCGTCGGATGCTGTCCAGTCCCTCGACTGCAGACAGATGGTCAAATTCAGATTCACGGCGCAGATGGGCCCGGACAGCTTCTGCGAGGATCTTCATGACGAGGGTTGATTTGCCGGACCCGGAGACTCCTGTGATGGCGGTCAGGATCTCATGAGGAAACTTAACATCCAGGTTTCTGAGGTTATGAAGAGTCGCCCCCCGGAGCCAGATCCCGCCCTCAGGCGGCGAACGCCTGTCGACCCCATCGAAGACCTTGGCGTCTCCGCGAAGATAGCTTCCTGTGAGTGAAGCTTTGTCGGCTGCTACATCGGAGGGCGTTCCGCTGGAAACAATCTCTCCGCCTTGCTCGCCAGGGCCGGGCCCAAGATCGATCAGGTGGTCGGCAGACTCGATCAGATGCCGATCATGTTCAACAACAACGACTGTATTGCCGGCATCTTTGAGTTCCTGCAGACTCTTGAGGAGACTTCGCGTATCCCATTCGTGGAGACCGATGGTCGGCTCATCAAGAACGTAGATTGCGCCTGTGAGCCGATTTCCGAGCTGAGATGCCAGCCGGATCCTCTGGGCTTCGCCGCCGGAAAGTGTATTGCTGCTCCGGTTCAACTCAAGGTAGCCGAGCCCAACGTCAGCAAGGAACCGGAGCCTGTTTGAAAGTTCCCTCAATACGTCCCCGGCTATTTCCTGTTTCCGGCCTGAAAAAACGAGGTCCCTGAAAAAGCTCTCCGCATCGGCAATGGACAGGGAGAGGAAGTCGTGGATTCCTTTGTCAGCCACTCGCACAGCAAGCGACTCGGGTCTGAGCCGCCGCCCCCCGCAGGTGCTGCACTGCCTGGATTCGAAGAGGCTGTCGAGGCCCTGCCCTTTCAGGTTCGGGTCTTTGCCCCGGAGCCACCCCTCCAGCATGGGCGCCAGGCCGGCCCAGGAGATTTCATGCTGCCCCATCTTTAACGCCAGGGGAATTCGCTCATCTCCAAGTCCCTGCAGCAGGGAGTGGAGAATGTCAGGGTGGAGGTCGCCGGTCGCGTAGTCGGGCTGGAGGCCAAGGTGCCGTTCTACGGCGTCAAGCCCGACGAGGGCCGATGGCCTGAAGGTCTCGAGGTAGACCCGCAGCGGCGAGGGGAGCGCGAGCTTCAAAGGCTTTGATGGTTCAGCGATCAAGTCGTCAGGGAGCAGCTTGGGCTCCTTGCCGGCCCCCCGGCAGGATGGGCAGGCCCCTTCATAACTGGCGTAGGAGAACATGCGGGGCGAGAGGCTGCCCGAAAAGGTGAAATGTCCATCTCTGCAGGAAGGCTCGCGGGAATGCCGAACAATCTCCCCTCCATCAAGCCGCGTAGCGACCACGCCTTCGGCCATGGCGTAACAGGCCTCAATGGAAGCCGCAATTCGCGACTGGGCCGACTCGGAGACGACCATTCGATCGACCACCAGGAAGAGCTTGGGGGGCCCTTCGTCAGCGCAGGAGCGAAGAATGTTCAGGATTCTTCTGAGGGCGGCATCTTCACCTTCGTCCAGGCGAAGCTCCTCCTCCCCCGCGAGTATTCGTGTGCGGCCATCCTTCAGGAGCCGTGAAATGAGCCGCCTGAGCGCGTCCTCGGTGACGTCATCTACAACAAGAGGGGCAAGGATATAGAGGCGGCTTTTGTTGTCCTGGTTGACGAGGTCTTCAGCCAGCTTGCTTGGGGTGACCCAGGTGAGTTCCTGGCCGCATTCAGGGCAATGGGGCTGACCTATGTGCGCAAAAAGAAGACGCAAATGGTCGTGGACCTCGGTCATGGTGGCTACCGTAGACCGTGAGCTTCCGCCGCCGGACTTCTGGTCAATGGCGATCGCTGGAGCCATCCCGGTAATTCGCTCAACAGGTGGGCTGTTGCGGCTGCCAAGGAAATGCCGGGCGTAGGTAGAGAGGGAATCGAGGTAGCGCCGTTGCCCCTCGGCAAAGAGTGTCCCGAAGGCCAGAGATGATTTTCCGGAACCGGAGACCCCTGTCAATACAGTCAGTTTTTCATGAGGAATCGAAACATCGACACTTTGAAGGTTGTTGAGAGCTGCGCCCTGGATGCTGATCTCCCGGGGGCCGGGATCAGTCGCCTTGCGAGAGACTGAGCGGTGTTGGCCTGGGAGGCCTGAGGAGGCCCTGTCGAGCCGAGCCTTCAAGGCGATGCCCGTATAGGAGCGCGCGTTCCGGCAGAGCTCCTCCGGCGCGCCGACCGCAACCACCTCTCCGCCCGCCGAGCCTCCGCCTGGGCCGAGGTCTATCACGTAGTCCGCGGCATCGATGACCTCAAGATTGTGTTCAATGACAACGACCGAATTTCCGTTGCTGACTAATTCGTCAAGAGCGTCAATCAGGACACGGACATCATCAAAGTGGAGGCCGGTCGTTGGCTCATCCAGCAGGTAGAGGGTTCGACCTGTTGATTTCTTCTGAAGTTCGTTCGCAAGTTTCAATCGCTGACCTTCACCTCCAGAGAGGGTCGTGGCGGGCTGACCCAGCTTCAGGTAGCTGAGGCCCAGGCGGTCAAGCGTCTTCAGGGTCCTGTCGATTCGCGGGACAGTCGAGAACATACCGAGCGCTTCACCAACGGTAAGGTCCAGAACCTCGGCAATGTTTTTTCCTCTAAATCGGATCTCAAGTGTTTCTCGATTGTATCTCTGCCCTCCGCAGGCCTCGCAGGCCACCTCGACCGGCGCCAGGAATTGCATGTCAACGCTTTTGACTCCGGCCCCCCCGCATTCGATGCATCGGCCGCCATCGACGTTGAAGCTGAAACGCGATGATTTGTAGCCCCGTGATTGCGCTTCGGGGAGGCGGGCAAAGAGATCGCGTATTAAGGAGAAGAGCTTGGTGTAGGTGGCGGGATTTGAGCGGGTGCTTTTTCCAATAGGGGTCTGGTCAACAGAGAGGATCTTGTCGATGAACTCATGCCCCTGGATGTCCGTATGAGCTCCGGCGGCTTTTTTCCCGGAGCCTGACTTGCGCAGCAGCGCGGGATGGAGCACCTGGTTGATCAACGAGCTCTTCCCGGAGCCGGAGACTCCTGATACGGCGACCAGCCTTTCAAGCGGGATCTCGACGCTCACATCGTCGAGGTTGTTGTGGGTGACGCCTTCAAGCTTCAGAGACTTTTCCCAGCCGGCCCTGCGTCCTTGCCGCCGGAGTACCTGCTTTTTTCCGGAGAGATAGGCGCCTGTCATGGAGGCTTCTATTCCCATGATCTCCTTCGCTGTCCCCTCGGCGACAATCTTTCCTCCTTCGATGCCGGCTCCGGGCCCCATATCGATGACATGGTCGGCGAGCTCAATGGTCTCCTGGTCGTGCTCAACCACGATGACCGTATTGCCCCTGTCCCTGAGCTGCTCAAGAGCTCCGAGAAGCTTCCTGTTGTCCCTTGAGTGGAGTCCGATGGATGGTTCGTCGAGAACGAAAATCACCCCCTGGAGAGCGCTTCCAAGCTGCCCCGCGAGCCGAACTCTCTGGACCTCTCCACCGGCAAGGCTCGGCGCCGAGCGCCCGAGGCTGAGGTAGCCAAGGCCGACCTCTTTGAGGAAACTCAGCCGGCGGGATATCTCGGAAACCAAGGGGGGAGCAATCTGGGCGGCGAGGCCATCCAATTGGAGTGTATTGAAAAAAACGAGAAGCTCATCGATCGGCAGCTGACAAAGGGAGCCGATGGTGGCCCCTGAAAATTTTACGGCGCGGGGAAGGGCGCCGAGACGTTCCCCGCGGCACTCCCGGCAAGTTGATTCAGCTGTCAACTCGGCGAAGGCGCCCTCGTTGGAATCCTGGAGTTCCTCGAGCTGATCGAGCAGCCCGGGCAGCTTGCCCTGTCCATAGAAGAGGCTCTTGCGGTCCTCGCTTTCAAGATCACACCAGGCTGCGTCCGCCGGCTTCCCTATCTTCTTGAGGATCCCGGCTACGATGGCCGGGGTGGATTCCAGATGGGCGGCCTTACCCTCGTCGTTGAAGAGAGAGAGCCCCCCCCTCAGGAGCGGGCGGGTCCGGTTGCCGACAAGCAGGGATGGGTCAATCTGAAGGGCCTTGCCGGTGCCTTTGCACCTGGGGCATCTTCCAAAAGGCAGGTTGTAAGAAAAAATCCGGGTGTCCAGCGAGGGGAGGTCGACCTGGCAGTCGGGGCAGGAGAAACGGCCGGAAAAGAGCCTCTCGGTGCCGGCAGGATGAGGGGCGTCCGGGTCGCCGCGAAAACGGAAGGTGTCTTCCGCAAGATGGAAGCAGTTCTCGATGGCCTCGACCATTCTGGGCCGTCGGCCCATCTCAACAGTCAGGCGGTCACAAATGACATCGATGGAATGAACCGCGCTGGGGTCAAGGGTCGGAGCATCTTCCTGCAGAGCAGTCAGCTCGCCATCGACGATCACCCTCCTGTAGCCGTCTTTTTTGAGCTTGTCAAATACGGCCCCGAAGGCACCGCGGCGATCACGAATAATCGGAGCGCAGAACAGCCCCCGGGCGCCCTCGCAGGAAGCGAGCAGCTGCGCGGCGACTTGCTCGGCGCTCTGGGAGTCAATGACACGGGAGCAGCCCGGGCAATGCGGCGTTCCGAGGCGGGCATAAAGAAGACGAAGATGGTCGTAGATCTCCGTCATTGTTCCAACGGTCGATCTTGGGTTCCGCTGGATGGTGCGCTGCTCAATAGAGACCGAGGGCGAGAGCCCTTCTATGCTGTCAATTGTGGGCCGGTCGATTCCCCCCAGGAATCGCCGGGCATAAGCGGAGAGGGATTCGAGGAATCTCCTGTGCCCCTCCTTGTAGATCGTATTGAAGGCGAGGCTGGATTTCCCTGAGCCGCTGACGCCAGTGATGACCGTGAGGGAGTTCCGGGGCAGGTCGATGGAGATGCCCTGCAGATTGTTTTCTGAGGCCCCACGGACCTGGATAAATTTCAAAGGGTGCCAACCGCCTTCCGCATGGCCTCGCGTTGTATCGCATGGGAGACAAGCTGGTCAAACAACTCAGGCAGGGAAATGCCGGCCGCCAGGGCGGACTGCGGAATCAGGGAGGTCTCGGTCATGCCGGGAAGGGTGTTGATCTCGAGAGCGACCAGCTCTCCTTCTTCGGTAAGAAAAATATCGGTTCTTGAGAGTGGGTCGCAATGGAATGTCTTGTGAACAAGGATGGCAAGCTCCTGGACGGCCCTGGTCGTATCTTCGTCCAGCTGCGCAGGGCAGATCTCCTCGGTGGCTCCCGGGGTGTATTTTGCCTGGTAGTCAAAAAACTCGCTGGATTTAGGGCGAATCTCGACCGGGGGCAGCGCCTTGAGGTCTCCCTGGCGGAGCTCGAGCACCCCACAGGTAAGTTCGCGGCCCTCGACCAGCTCCTCTACAATGAACCCTGACCCAGCCAGGCCGGGGGAAGGGCACCAGTGGCTTCCGTTAGCCGCCGCGGCTGAAAGGAATTCTTCAATCGATTGAAGCAGCTGAATTCCGACGCTCGACCCGAGGCAGTTGGGCTTGACGATCCAGGGGAAAGGCAGCTTCGCGGACATTTCCAGAGCCAACGCCCCCCAGCTCTCTTCGCTCCGGGCGTCGGTGAGTATGGGGATTTCAAATCCGCGCGGAGTTCTGACTCCAGCCTGGTCAAGGACAGCCTTGGTGAGAGCCTTGTCCATCGTGAGGGCTGCGGGGGTCACATCCGGTCCAGTGAAGGGCATGCCGGCGACACGTAAAAAGCCCTGGATGGTCCCGTCTTCCCCGCCGGGGCCATGGAGGGCATTGAAGATGCAGTCGACACCCTGTGAGACAAGGAGGCCTGTTGCGTCGCGCGCGGTTGTGGAATCTCCATGAAACCAATCTTCCCCGCCGCGGTCTACGGGAAGGTCCGCAAGCCGGGGGCCGATCTCCCAGGAGCCGTCCGCGTGAATGCAGACGGGCGTGGGCGCATGGCCTGCGGAAAGAAGATTGCTGACCACGCAAGCGCCAGTGGAGAGGGAGACATCTCGTTCACCGCAGATGCCGCCCATTACAACACCAACCATTCGCGGTTTCTTGCCGGCCATTTCTCCACCTTCTCTTCAGTCCCGGCCCGGGCCGGGGAAATATTCGAGTTAAACTTTTCGGTCTACTACGAACCGGATGACTTCCCTGAAAGATTCTTTCCCGGCATCCGGCAGGGGCAACCCATCGAGGACCTCCAGGGATTCTCCTGCGAGCCTGTTGGCCTCTTCCTGGGCAAAATCCAGGACCTGCTCGCGTCGGTAAAAATCAATAACCCAGGCGATGTCGTCTTCTGTTGTCGATTCCCGGCCTGCACGCACGATCTCGACCAGGCGGACGCGCTCCTCTTCCGATCCCTTCTTGTCCTCGAGGGCATGGGCATAGCAAATACTTGGCTTTCCTTCTCGTATGTCGCAGCCAACCTCCCCACCCCTTCCCTTTCCTTCGGTGAGGTCGATGAGGTCATCGCGGATCTGGAAGGCAGGCCCAAGTCGTCTTCCGAGTTTCCAGAGAGGACCCAGCGAGGCTTCCTCTGCACCGGCAACCATGGCACCTCCAACCCATGGGAGAGCCAGGTAGTAGGCTGTCTTGAGGGTGACGATGCGATAGTAGGTTTCCAGGTTGACGTCCGGATGTCCGCGGAGATTGATGTCAAGCGCCTGCCCTTCGACGGTCTTTTGCAGCACATGGCTGAAGGCGCGGCACAATTTAAGGCTGGTGTCTACCGGCAGCTCCGATTCAGTGATCAACCCGTAGGCGCGAGCGATCATGAAATCTGCAACATTCAAGGCGTTGGGAAGGCCTATTTCAGCCCAGAGGGTTTTCTGGTCCCGCCTCATCACATCGTCATCTTCGATGTCATCATGGATCAGGAGGAAATTATGGAGAATCTCCGTGGCCATGGCAAAAGGGAGAGCCTTGTCGGGATCTCCGCCAAACAGCTCACAGGAGAGCAGGCACAAGGCCGGCCTGAGCCTTTTCCCACCGGTAGAAAACTGGTAATTGAGACCATCGGTAATGAAGTCGTGGTTTTCCCTGGTGTTCTCTCGTTCAAAGAATTCTTCGAGTGAGAGAACGTGGTTTTTTATGGATTCGGGGAGTTCGGTCATGAGAGACATTTTAGAAGGGTCGCCAAGCCTGTCAACTTGACCAATAACAAGAAGTTAAAACTCTATAATGTTTTGACACTATATCTGGTGAGTTTAAAATCGATTAGCTGTCTGTATATGCGAATTTCAGGACAATTAAGGCTCTAAAAGGTCACTGTCGTCCGGTTTTACCGTGCGACATGCGTGGGATCTGCCTGCAGGCAGTTATTCAGTTCCTGATAGTTTTCGGTTTTGTCAGCCTTCGTAAGGCCCTTACTGCAGAGAACCTGGTGAAGACGGGTTCGTGTCGGGCCGACTGATGATCCAGGAGTATCGCATCTTGCTACGGGTATTCGAGACCAAAGCGAAAGTTAGAAACCCTGCGGGTTACCGCGCCGGGAGCCTTGACCGCAAGGCGGCCCTGCTTCTGCCCGCGGTCTTCGCGGTGATCGCTCTCGTTCATGGAGGGGCCTTTGCCAGAGACGAAGAGGGCGAGCCAGGGCGCATCAGCTCCAGAGCTGCCTCCTTGCAGATCGATTCTGTGGACTTTGTCTTCAAAGCGGGTGTCCAGGAACTCACCGGGGTCGAAGTGCCGCTGCGAATCGGGGGGAACAGCCACGCCAATTACGTTCAGATCTCTGTGGATTATGATCCGGAGAGATTGTCTTTTCGGGCTCTCAAGATCGAAAACAACGACTGGGTTTTTTGGCCCGGGACTCCGGTCACTGTGGATCCGGAGGGTCGGATTCTTGCCACCCTTCTTGATATTCGCGGAAGAGCCCGGCCTCCGCCGCAGGAGCCCGGAGCTCACTTTGCTTCGCTGGTATTTGATCTTCTTCCGGGGAGCTTCCCTGTCGACGACTACCGTCTGGATTCGCCTCTGGCATTTACGCCCTATGACCCCGGCTCCCTGACCCAGGACCCCAGAGAAGAAACCCTGGTCGGGATTCTGGACGTTACAGCTGAAGATGGCGTGGTCGATGTGGTAGGCGGCCTCCTTCAGGATGGCGGCGTGACAGTCTACTATGCCGACGGAATTGAGATTGGCGGTGGCGGGTTGACCCAAAGAGAACAATCGTTTGTTCTCCCGCTTTACGTCACCAATTTTGGCGACATCGACACCATCAACATCGGCGTGGATTATGACGAGTTGATCCTGAATCTTCTTCGAGTCAGACCGACGGCTCCTGCGGCAGAAGGGCAGGGCCCTCTTGCTGGTGTTGATATATCCTATCGGTCTGCCCCATCGGGGGCGGACTTCAGCATCGACGTATCGGCTTTCCGGACCCCAGGGGCGAATCTGCTGCTGGGTGCGCATGTTGCCGATCTCGAATTCCACTACGCCGGGGTTTTGCATGGAGGTGACGGCGCAGGCCAGGGTGGACCCGTCAACTTTATTGGCGGCAGTCTCGTTGTTCAGCCTACAGCCCGGGTTGGTCTTGGCGAAGGCCAGGCTGCAGAAAACGGAGGCCTGGGCCTGAGACTGCTCCCGGGTTACCTGAAGATCCTGAGGCCGCATTTTGTGAGGGGCAATGTTGACAGCTCAATATTCGCCTACAACCCGCCGGAAGATGGCGCTCTCATCGCGCGTGAAGAGTCCCGCACATCTCCTGATCTCGGAGATCCAGTCGCGATTCTGCGCTGGCTCTTTTCGCCTGTCCCGGGCCGGGAGACAATAACCTGCATGGAGGCTGCGGACACCAACGATGATGGGCACATCCAGATCGACGACGCAGTGTTGTTGCTCTCCACCCTGTTCATCGGGGGCGACAGCCCTGCCGCCCCATTCCCTTATCCGGGCAGTGATCCTGAAGACTCCCCGTCTGATCTCGGCTGTGATATGCCGCTCCCCGTATTTACTGGGGATTGATCACTTGCCGGCCAATTCCTGGCGCTGGGCTGATGAGTTGTCGGCTGTCACCCGGAAGGGCTACAGGTCCATGACCTGGTCCAGCCCATAATACAGGCGGTCCAGCTCAACAACTTTGCGGATGGCGAGGATGACTCCGGGCATAAAAGATCCTCTTGAAATGGAGTCGTGGCGAATCGAGAGGATCTGCCCTGCGCCGCCAAATAAGACCTCTTCGTGGGCGACATAACCGGGCAGGCGGACGCTGTGAACAGGAATGTTAAGGTATTTCCCGCCTCGGGCCCCGCTGACGGTCTCAGTTTCTTCCGGTCTTTCGGCTTGTTGGGCGGAAGGATTTTGATCCAGTGACTCCCTGATCAATTCGATAGTTTTGAGGGCCGTTCCAGAGGGAGCATCTACCTTCTGGTCGTGATGGAGCTCGATGACCTCGACATCAGGAAAATACTTCGCGGCCTGCTGCGCGAATTTCATCAGCAACACGGCTCCAATAGCGAAATTCGGGGCGATGAGCCCCCCACGCCCAAGCTCGGCTGCTTTTTCCTGGAGAGATTCAATTTCCTCAACGGAGAACCCGGTTGTTCCAATGACAGGGCTGGCGCCAGAATCAAGAATGAGATTGGCATTCTGAACGGCCGCCGATGGAATCGTGAAATCCACGACAACCTGTGCCCCGGCATCCGCTATGACAGATGAGAGCTCATCTCCAAGATCGGTCTGCCCGACAAGCTCAAGCCCATCGGCTCCAATGACAGCCTGGACAGCTTCTGAGCCCATGCGTCCCTTTGCCCCGTTTACAAGCACTCGAATTTCCGACATCGGACTTCCCTTTAACTCGTTGCCATCGCTTCAACGTGAAGCAATTGAAGGCAGACAAGCATAGGGCATCCAGGAAAGGGCCGCAATACCTCATAGAAAAGTGTCGGGGGATGGCGCCTGAAATATCCCGGCGGGCTTCTCTGCCTGCCACCGCCCATGGCACATCGCCGAAACCGGGAGTTCCCTGTAGTTTCAAAGAGTGATTAGGACAACGATCAGAAGCCCGCCGGGCGTCAGTGTGACTTATGTTTCCAGGGAAGAATTCAGCTTGTGCCGGTTTTTCATCGCAAGCTTCCCCGGTTAGCATCACCTCCTTCCAGCCAAAAACAGATTTGGATCATCCAGTCTTCAGGATGGCGAACGCCATCGGGGAAGACATCAAAGATGGGTAATAGCAAATACCAGTCCAAGGCAGCGGGTTCTACCTGCCGAAAGAGAACCATTTTGCCGACAGCGGTGACCGATGCAGCGACACCTGTCCGGTCTGAGACAGGAAAGCCGACTGATAGTCGATAGTCGGCTTCATTGGCAATTGGTACAATCTGAAACCATGAAGGACCCAGGGCGATCTTTACTTGAACTGCTCGATGTAATTGAGTCTTTGCGCGGCCCGGACGGCTGCCCATGGGACCAGGAGCAAGAACTGTCTGATGTTGGCCAGCATCTGCTCGAGGAAGTTTGCGAGGTCCTGGATGCTATCTCCGATGGCAAGGGGAGACCCACTGAACATGTCTGCGAAGAGCTGGGCGATGTTCTGATGAACGTTTTCATGGCCAGCGTGATCGCATCAGAAGACGAGAGCTTTGACCTTTCATCCGTCGCCGGCGGTATTCGTAACAAGCTTGTAAGGAGGCATCCGCATGTTTTTGGCGACAAGGATGTCAAAAATTCAAGGGAGGTCCTTAAGCTGTGGAACTCCATCAAGGAGGAGGAGCGCAAGGAAAGGGCTCCCGCGGGAGAAGATACTTCGGCGGCTTCGATTCTTGATCGGGTTCCAAGAAGCCTGCCTTCTGTACAGCGCGCGGAGAAGGTGAGCAAGAAGGCTTCCAGCTGCGGCCTGGACTGGAGCGACGCGACTGGAGTGATTGATAAATTGAAAGAAGAGGTGTCTGAGCTGGAGAGCGCGCTTTCGGCTGATGTTGAAAGAAGCGGCGGCGGTGACATCCAGGACGAGCTGGGGGATATCCTGTTTACGGCGGTCAATCTTTGCCGGAAACTTGGCTACTCAGCCGATGAGGCGCTGGTAAGATCTACCCGGAAATTTATAACTCGATTCAAAGGTGTCGAGAAGGACCTAGGGACGCTCGAGGGCCGCGACGCGGATGAATTGAACGCGGCCTGGGACAGGGTGAAAGGCTCCGAGGCGAATGAATGATCAATTGAACGCGGAAGATCGCGCCAGGCTCAATGAGTTCTCGAGCCTGATAGCCGGCCTGAGAGAGAAGCTTGGCACCCAGATTGTCGGCCAGGAGGAGATCGTGACCCAGGTCATGGCGGCCATTCTGAGTGAAGGGCACTGCCTCATTATCGGGGTTCCTGGGCTGGCGAAGACCCTGCTGGTCCGCTCCATTGCCGAGCTTCTTACGCTGGACTTCAGCAGGATTCAATTCACTCCCGACCTGATGCCCAGCGATATTGTTGGCGCCTCGCTGCTCCAGGACGACCAGGCTGGGGTTCGGGGCTTTCACTTCCTTCGCGGTCCGATCTTCTCCAACGTGATTCTCGCAGATGAGATCAACAGGACCCCTCCCAAGACGCAGGCCGCACTCATGGAGGCCATGGAGGAGAGGCAGGTGACGGCTGCGGGAGAGAATCTCGCGCTTGAAAGACCTTTCTTCGTACTTGCCACCCAGAATCCTATCGAGCAGGAAGGCACCTACCCCCTTCCTGTTTCCCAGCTGGATAGATTCCAGCAGAGCATACAGATTGACTACCCGGATGAGGGTGAAGAATTTGAGATCGTTCAGCAGACCACCTCGTCCTACCAATGCAGCCTGGAGCCACTCCTCGAAAGAGCTGTCATTGTTGAAATGATATCCCTGACCGAAAGAATCGCGATCCCCCCCGAGCTGCTTGATTATGTCTCAGCCATCGTCAGGAGCACTCGTCCCAACTCCGATGATGCTCCTGAATTCGTCAAAGAGTGGGTGTCCTGGGGAGCCGGACCCAGGGGAATTCAGGCCATCCTGGCCGTGGCCCGCTCCATGGCGCTGATGGAGGGCAGGGCTGAAATTAATGCGGATGATGTTCACAAGGCCGTCTTCCCGGCATTGAGGCATCGAATGGTACCCACCTATCACGCTGAAGCCGAAGGAGTCAGCTGTGACGACGTTATTGAGAGAGTCCTCCTCGGCCTTCCTGGGGCCCGCTATCAGCCTGAAACGCAGCAGGTGGAGGATCGCCCCGGATTCTTCCAGCGCTTGTTAGGCAGGAACTGAGAGCGACTCAGGCCTCTTCGAATTGTTTGATTTTCTGGTAGAGAGTCTCCCTGGAAATACCAAGGAGCTTCGCGGTCTTTGCCTTATTGCCCCCGGTTTCTTCAAGGGCGCGAAGTATATACTGCCTCTCTACCTCTGCCAGGGGCTTGAGAAGAAACTTCATCTGCCCGCGGCCGATTTTCCCTATTTCGGGAGGGAGATCGGAGGGTGTAATCTGCTTTCCATCGCCTAATATCGCAGCCTGCTCAAGCGCGTTGCGAAGCTCTCTGATATTGCCGGGCCAGGAATGGAGCTTAAGGCAGTCAAGTGCGGCCTTTGACAGCTGTATTCCATCTCCACCCTGGTCAAGAAAATGTGACGCCAGCTCCAGGATGTCATCGCCCCGGTCACGAAGGGGAGGGATCTCTACTGTCACAACGGCCAATCGGAAGTAGAGATCCTCGCGGAAGTCACCGTCTTCGATAGCCTTCTTGAGATCCTGATTTGTGGCGGCCAGGATCCGGATATTCACCTCGATTTCAGATTTTCCGCCAACTCGGTAGAATTTCCGTTCCTGTAAAGCCCGAAGGATTTTGACCTGCATATCGACAGGCATATCTCCAATCTCATCAAGGAAGAGAGTCCCCTTGTCGGCCAGCTCGAATTTCCCGGGGGTCGTTCGTTCGGCTCCGGTGAAGGCGCCTTTTTCATAGCCGAACAGTTCACTTTCAACAAGGTTGGGCGGTATCGCTCCACAGTTGACGGCAACGAAGGGCGCCTCCTTGTTGGCGGAGTGCTCGTGAATCTGGCGGGCCACCAACTCCTTGCCGGTTCCATTTTCACCCGTAATCAGGACAGAGGTGTCTCTGCCCGCGACCTTTTTGATAAGTCGGAACACCTTCTCCATGGGTGGAGAATTTCCGATGAGCTTGCCGCTGTTCGATACAAGAGATCGGAGCCGCTCATTCTCACGCTGAAGATTGGCCTGGACCCAGATGTTTTGAAGGCACAGACCTGCGATACGGCCGACAGCGCTGACGAACTCAAGTTCGCTCTGGCCAAATTGTTCGCGATGTCCGCGAGTGTCGATGTAGACGAGCCCAAGGCACCGATCTCCGTAGGTCAGCGGGGCACAGATAAAAGACCGGATCTTCAGGTCGATAACACTGTGGCCAAAATCCTCACGATCGGCAACGTCGGTTACAAGAACGGCTTTTTTGTCCCGCTGGATCCTTGTCAGGACAGTCTCGCTCATCTCGATGGTCTGGGCCTTGTCTCCCTGGTCGGGATCCCAGAATTTGACGACCTCCAGAGAGTAAGGATCTGGCTCGGCAGTCTCTGGGAGCAGGCCAAGAAGGCCCCTCTCCGCCCCGGTCTCACGGGTGACTGCCTCAAGGACCGCATCGTAGACGCCGGCTTCGTCCGCAATCTCGAGAATTTTTTCGGTGAGGCCGTAGAGGGTCGAGAGCCGGTTGTAATTCTTGCCGGCGCCGCCCTCCTGCCTGTAGACAGGCGCCGAAGCCTCAAGGCTGAGGTCCTCTACCCTGGTCTCGCAATCGTCAGCCTCCTTGTAGACCCGAAGTTTGGCGGTTTTCTCGCCCGCAGCCTGGCATACGAAATGGAGCTCGCTTTCACCGATGCTGATCCGGTCATCGTTGAGAAGCTGGTAGTCTTTCGTGCCCTTTACGTCTTTGCCATTGACCCGTATCGGGTTCTTTCCACCCATATCGCGGAGGGTTACGACCCCGCCTTCATAATGCACCTCGGCGTGATTTCGCGAAACAAGTGAATCATGAAGCACGATCCCGCTGTCAGATGACCTTCCAATGATGGAGGTCCCTTCCACAAGGACATGTTCCTCGGGCTCACCTGTCTCGGTGCTTAGAACGTAAAGGGTTGGCTTGCGGGTCTTGGGAGACATGTAAAATCGCGTCGAAAAGTTATCCTGACGAAATGGACGAGACGATCAAAACGAGAGGGAATGCGCAGCCCTGCAGGGGCGGTCGACAGCTGCTGCCTTGCTGTATTCTACAAATGCACGGCGATATTATCAAAGTAGAGGGCCTGCCGCATGGAATTAGATATTTTGATCGATTCGGGCTGCGGCAGAAATATTTAGACCGCGCTGAATTTGGGAGCCTGCGAAGACATCAAATGTTAGGCTTCCGATGAAGAGTTGATGCAAGGAGCCCTCAAGTGTCTGTGAAAGACAGAGTAGACCCTTATAGCGTTGCCCCCCTTCTGCGCAAGCATCTCATTGGCGATGGATACGATATCGTATTCGACCTGGGAAAAAGTCATGGAGCGTGGGTGTCCGATGCTCGGAACGGTTCCGAATACCTCGACTTCTATACATTTTTTGCCAGCCTTCCCTTGGGCTTCAACCATCCGGTCTTCAGCGAGGCGGGTGCGTCTCGCCGTCTTTTCGAAGCAGCGGTACACAAACCCGCCAATTCCGATTCGCATACATTTGAGCTGGCCAGCTTCACCGAGGCCTTTTCCCGCCACGCAATGACGGATTCTTTCCGTCACTTGTTTTTTATTGAGGGCGGAGCCCTGGCGGTAGAAAACGCCCTGAAGGCAGCCTTTGACTGGAAAACGCGGCTGAACCTGGAGGCCGGAAGGGACGCCTGCCCAGGCGACAAGATTCTTCATTTCCAGCAGGCATTTCACGGGCGCAGCGGCTACACACTTTCTCTGACGAATACCTCCCCCGAAAAAACAGACCTCTTTCCAAAGTTTGACTGGCCCCGAGTCGCCAATCCAAAGGTTCGCTTTCCTCCGGACGCGCTTGAGACTGAGCGGGTCGCCCGGGCTGAGGCGGAGTGCCGCGAGGACATCCTTGGCTGCTTTGCCAGACATCCCGGCCGGATCGCGGCCATCATTGTTGAGCCCATCCAGGGAGAGGGCGGCGACAACCATTTCCGAAAAGAATTTTTCGAAGACCTCCGAAGGATTGCAGATGATCAAGAGGCCCTGCTCATTTTCGATGAGGTGCAGACCGGCTTCGGGCTGACTGGAAAAATGTGGGCCCACCAGCACTTCGATGTAGTTCCTGACATACTCTGTTTCGGAAAGAAAAGCCAGGTATGCGGCATTATGGCCGGCGAAAGAATTGACCTCGTGAAGGACAACGTCTTCCATGTCTCCTCCCGGATCAATTCAACCTGGGGAGGCGGCCTGGTCGATATGGCTCGCTGCGAGATCATTCTCGAGGTGATGCATAGAGATGGCCTGGTTGAAAACGCACGCTGTGTAGGGGAGGTGCTGCTTGATGGGCTCCATAGTCTCGCGGTGAAAAACTCCGAGAGCCTCTTCAGTCCCCGAGGGCTCGGACTCATGTGCGCTTTTGATTGCAAGGACACCGACCAGAGGAACAGGCTCCTCGGGCTTTGCGCCGAGAAACATCTGCTGGTGATCGCTTGCGGAGAGAAGTCCATACGGTTCAGGCCCCCGCTGACATTAACTCCAGCCGAGGCGGAGGAAGGGCTTGAGAGGCTGGGCAAGGCGCTTGCCGACCTGTAGCTCTGGAGTTACCCGTCCTCTCCGAACGCGGAAAGACCCGTGATGTCATTGCCTAATATCAGGGTGTGAATATCGTGGGTACCTTCGTAGGTCTTTACGGACTCGAGATTCCTCATGTGCCGTCCGCATTGGTATTCTTCCATGATTCCATTGGCGCCAAGGATGTCCCGCGTGCTCCGCGCGCATTCGAGGGCCATGGCAACGTTGTCGCGTTTTGCAAGTGAGATCTGCTGGGGACGGATGGACCCGCCCTCCTTCAATCTTCCAAGCCGCTGGCAGCGCAGTTGAGAGGCTGTGATGGCTGAGAGCATATCGACCAGCTTTTGCTGGACCAGTTGATAGGACGAGATCGGTGATCCGAATTGAACCCTCGAGCCAGCGTAATCGAGAGCTTCGCTATAGCAGGCCATCGCCGCGCCTACGGCACCCCAGGCAATTCCGTAACGCGCCTGGTTGAGGCACATCAGCGGGGCCTTGAGGCCTGTTGTTTTCGGCAGCCGGCAGTCCTTCGGGACTCGGCAGTCTTCAAGGTGGAGCTCGGCGGTATCCGATGCCCGCAAGCTCCACTTTCCTTTCTGGGTGGTGAAAGAAAAGCCGGGAGTGTCCTTCTCGACGAGAAAACCGGATATTTCGCCATCGCATTGGGCCCACACCACCGCAACATCCGCGATCGAGCCGTTGGTAATCCACATCTTGTTACCGTTGAGGATATATTCATCACCTGCGGCATCCGCCCTGGTCTGAAGCCCGGAAGGGTTGGAGCCGAAGTCAGGCTCGGTGAGTCCGAAACAGACGATTTTTTTACCCGCGGCCAGCTCCGGCAACCACCTGGATTTTTGCTCCTCGGTCCCATGGGCATAGATGGCATACATTCCAAGGGAGCCTTGCACGGATACGAAGCTGCGCAGACCGGAGTCCCCGCGCTCCAGCTCCTGCAAGGCGAGACCGTAGGCGACAGGGCCAATTCCAGCGCAGCCGTAGCCTTCCAGGTTAGCTCCAAGAAGACCAAGCTCCGCCAACTCCCCGACCAGCTCCCTGGGGAATATCCCCTCTTCGAAACAGGCAGGAAGAAGCGGGAGTGCCCGCTCTTCGACAAATTTCCGTACGCTGGATCGTACGAGCAATTCCTCATCAGAGTAGAGCTCATCGAGTTGATAATAATCCGGCGCTTTGAAGGTCATGTTCCAGGTCAAGTGTAGCAACTGTCGGCGGAGTTGTGGAGGGAGCAAAAAAAAAGCCTCCCCCTGGGCAGGGAGAGGCTAAAAAAAATGGTGACCCCATGGGGATTTGAACCCCAGTTGCCGGGATGAAAACCCGGTGTCCTAGGCCCGACTAGACGATGGGGCCCCAGGCGGAAACACCAGAAGGAGTTCCTGCCTGGTGAGAGCTGCAGGGATCGAACCTGCGACCCACGGCTTAAAAGGCCGTTGCTCTACCGACTGAGCTAAGCTCCCAATTTTTGGAAAATTATAGAAATGACTGGAAAGCTTTCCACCGAAAAATATCCAGTTCACATAGTTGTCAGCTCATCAGCCTTACTTTTGAGGAGCTCATCGACCTTGCTTTCAATGTTTTTGAGTAGTTTCTGGATCTCCTCTTTAAGATCCTTCGAGTCATCTTCGGAGATGTTTTTGTCTTTTTCCAGCTGATCAGCCTGCTTGTTCGCATCGCGTCGGACGTTTCGGATCGCGATCCGGGTTTCTTCTGCCGTTTCCTTGGCGAAGGAAGCCAGCTGCTGACGTCTCTCCTGGCTCAACGGCGGAAGAATCAACCGTAAGATTTTGCCGTCATTTTGAGGGTTGATACCAAGATCTGATTTGAGGATCGCTTTTTCAATCTCAGACAGGGCGCTCGGATCGAAGGCCTTGATAAGCAGTTGGTCCGCCTCCGGGGCTGAAATGTTGGCTATTTGCTTCAACGGTGTCGGGCTGCCGTAATAATCGACACGCAGCGAATCAACCAGGCCGGGGTTGGCTCGTCCGGTCCTCATGCCGCGGTATTTGTCTTTCAGGACATTGAGCGCCTTGTCCATGCGGTCTTCCGTATCCAACAATACTGTGTCGTAGTCCATCGACATTCTCCCTAATGAGCCCGGGCTGGAAACCTAGACGACCATGGTCCCAAGGCGTTCGCCGGAAAGAAATTTAACTATATTCCCCTGCTCCTTCATATTGAAGACATTGATCGGCAGAGAATTATCCATGCAGAGACTCACCGCAGTCGAATCCATAATCCGCAGCCTCTGCTGCAACACATCCAGGAAGGTTAATTCTTCAAAGAACTCGGCATCGGGGTCTTCCTCGGGGTCAGCGGAGTAGACTCCGTCAACTTTCGTCCCCTTGGCCAGGACATTTGCGCGGATCTGAAGAGCCCGAAGGGCGGCCGTTGTGTCGGTGGTAAAGTACGGGTTCCCTGTGCCTCCAGCCAATACGACAACCCTTTTTTTCTCAAGATGGCGAAGAGCTCTTCTTCGAATGAAGGGCTCGGCAAGATCGTTCACGGGAATGGCAGAGAGAACCCGCGTCTCGACTCCGGCGCGCTCCAGGGCGGATTGTAAGGCCAGGGCGTTCATGATCGTGGCCAGCATCCCCATGTTGTCTCCGGTTATACGCCCGATCTCATCTCCGGCAATCTGCGCCCCGCGCAAAAAATTGCCTCCACCACAGACCATCGCGAGCTCGGCATTGCCCTGGGCCAGGCCATCCTTGATCTGCTGGGCAAAATCCTGGACATGGGCAGGGTCGATACCAAACCCTCCCTTCTCGCAGAGCATCTCGCCGGATATTTTAAGAAGAATCCGATTGCCAGCCATTCGGCTATTTCTCCACCACGCAAAAGACGGGATAAAATTACTACAAAGGCTTAAACATCGGGAGCCCAAACTGTGTCAATAGTAAAACGCCCCGGCCGAATACGGCCAGGGCGCCTTGTTGTTTGTTGTCGAGCGAAGATCAGGCTTCAGGCTCTGTCGGCTTCTCTTCAGCGGCCGGCTT
>DCKY01000209.1 GCA_002320775.1 Planctomycetes bacterium UBA1662 | reverse complement strand
AGCCTGCCGAGCCCGAGGTGGCCGCGCCTGCTCCTGAAGAAAAGCCTGCTCCCGCTGGGAAGTTATCTGCCAAGCAGGTACTCGAAGAGCTGCGCAAGTCCCGAGATGGACAGAAGGCGGCCTCCAGCTACTATGTGAAGCGTGGAGATGAGGCGATGCAGCGCGGTCGTTATGTCGAAGCTTCCGAGTTCTATCTCCAGGCAGTCAAGAGTCATGCGACTCCTGAGAATCAGAAGAAGCTCGACAAGGCGCGTTTTATGCTCAACGAGCGTCCCGGTGAAGCGGAGTCGCTGGCCGAGGATCTCTTCGCACGGGAAAAGGTTCGTAAGGACCAGTACCTTGCTGAGATCAACCTGAGCCTCGACAAGGCCCGCAAGGCCCTCGCGGATCGAAAGGTTGAAGATGCCCTCAGGTACGCTTCCCTCGCCGCGGACAATATCGCTCTTGATCCCGAACACGCCGGTGAAGATCTTCGCAAGGAGGTCCGCAACCTGCTGGATACCATTCGCAAGAGCAAGCGCGATGTAGAGCGTGCCCGGCAGGATGCCCAGTTGAACCAGGCTACCGCCATCGCCAGCAACGAGCTTGACGAGGAGCGTATTCGCCGTGAAGAACAGGTCCAGGACCTGCTGCGCAAGGCTCTCCAGTCGATTCGCCAGAGTGAGTACCGTAAGGTTGTCGAGATCTGTGAGACCGTTCTCAAGCAGGAACCTGAGAATAAGGTTGCTTCCTTCTGGCTGAGAAGCGCCAACGAACGTCTCCTCAAGGAGCGTGAGTTGAAGATCATCCAGGATCGTATCGAGGCCCGGAAGGTTCTCGACAGGAATTTCGTCGAGGGAACTACGCCCTACGAGGATATCTTTGTCTTTCCCGAGGATGAGTACTGGCAGAGGGTTCGTCTTCGCCAGGAACGCATGCAGGTTCGTCATATAGAGGATCCTGAGCCGATCAAGAAGATCAAGACGGCCCTGGAGACAACCAAGATTGACGTCAGCTTTGAGGATTCCCCGCTTCGCGATGTGATTGATCACTTCCGTACAGTGGTTGGAATTAATATTCTCATCGATCCGGCGGTAGATCCCGATGACGAGTCTCTCCAGGTCTCTCAGACGATCAACCAGCTGACCGCGATGAGCGCCTTGAAGCTCATCCTGTCTTCCAAGGAGCTCGGACTTACCTTCCAGGAGAACACGCTCGTTATCACGAGTGCGGATGAGGCCAGCGAGCCGACCGAGTTCGAGGTCTACAATGTTTCCGATCTCTTGATGAAGATCCGTGATTTCGCCGCTCCTGAGATTCGTCTCAAGAGTTCGGCGGATGACCAGGACTCTCCGATTGAATTCACAGATGACAGTTTCGAGGAAGAAGAGGACCTCGATCCCGAGGGTCTCATCGAGCTCATCATGGAGAGCACGGGAGGAGATGACGTATGGGATGGCGAGGTCAACAGCATTGAGCACCAGCGCAGCCAGCTCCTGGTTAATGCGACCAGGGACCTGCACAGGAAGGTGCTCGACGTCCTCGGAAACCTGCGTGAAGATTCCGACCTGTATGTCGTCATCGAGGCGCGCTTTATCGATATCCACGATGACTTCCTTGAAGATATCGGTGTCGATTCCCGCAGCCTCGGAGCCGTGAACAACCTCGGAACTCCGCATGCCGGCGTTCTCAACGTTGCCGAGGGCGGAAATGATCTGGGTATCGTCGAGGGCCCCGATGGGGTTCCTGCCGACGTGTTCCTTGTCCAGGGTCTCGAGCGCTGGGCCGGTCGTGTTCAGCATATCGTGGACGGATTCACCGGTGTAATCACCGGTGAGAGGCTCACTGCCGGTAGTGGTATCGGCGGCGGTACCTTCCAGGCGACCTGGATTGAACCTTTCCAGGTCAACGTCATTATTCGCGCGGTCCAGGAGCAGCAGAACATTCGGGAGCTTACCGCTCCGATTGTTACCGCTCACAATAATGAGCGTGTCTATGTTTCAGTTGTTACCCAGCGTGCCTATATTTCCGATTATGAGCTGGTCAGTGGTGGTACCGGGTTCGCGATCATCGAGGTCGCTGATCCTGTCGTGCAGACCTTCCAGGAGGGCGTCATTCTTGATGTCGATCCCACGATTTCGCACGACAAGAAGTACATCACTCTCGATGTTCGTCCGACTCTCGCTACCCTGATCGGAGGCATCATCTCGACGATCCAGATCAGCCTTGGTAGCTTTACGAGCGTCGCCACCCAGGTGCCGATCGGTATTCCTGAGATTTCCCTGCAGCAGTCCTTCACCTCGGTGACGGTACCCAACGGTGGTACCGTAATGCTCGGCGGCTTCAGGAGTCTCAACGACCGCAAGTTCGAGTCTTACCTGCCTCTGTTCGGAAAGATTCCTCTTCTGAAGAATCTGGCCCGCAGGAAAGCTACGCTCGACGAGCGTCGAAGCCTGGTGATCCTTCTTACCGCGAGGATCGTCGATCTCCGAGGCGCTGAAGAGAAGAAGTTTAATCCCTGAGAAGGTAATCGCTTACCTTCCGGGGTGGCCCGTTGATCAAGGAGTATCCTCCTTGATCAACGGGTTTTTTTTGTTTCTGGCCGTTTCAGAACGCACTTATTACGGTTTTAGCGATAGATTTGCCGGTTCTCCTGGCAGGGCTCTAAGGTATTAACCGGCTTCTTCCGATATATTGATAAAACTAAGGACCTCTTATCCATGCCCAAGCTTCGAGCCATTTTTTTCGACATAGATGACACGCTCTACTCGACGAGCGAATTCGCTGAGCTGGCGCGTTCAGCGGCTATCGATTCGATGATCGATGCAGGCCTGGCCCTGGAGCGGGAGGCGATTCGCGAAGAGCTTGACGAGGTGATTCACGAGTTCAGTTCAAATTATGAACATCACTTCGACCGGCTCCTCCTGCGGACTCCGCGACGGTATTACAAGGGCATCAACCCGGCGATTATCGTCGCTGCCGGAGTGATGGCCTATCACGAGACCAAGTCCAGGCGGCTGGCTCCGTACGAAGATGCTATCGAGGTGCTCCGATTGCTCTCCTCGAAGACCGATCTCCTGCTGGGAGTGATCAGCGAGGGGCTGGAGGTGAAGCAGGCTGAGAAGCTGGTCAGGATGAGGGTTACACAATTTCTTTCGCCGAACGCGATCTTCATCAGCAACCAACTCGGCATTTCGAAACCCAATCCCAAGCTCTACCAGCGCGCCTGCAGTGACCTGAACCTCAGGCCGGCTGAGAGCATGTATGTCGGAGACAATCCTCTACACGACATCGACCCGCCCAATTCGATTGGCATGGTCGCAGTCCGAATGAGGAGAGGCGGAAAGTATTACCACGAAGAGAGCAACTCCAAGCCCGCCCGGGTTGTCCAGAATTTCTGGGACTTCCTTGATTACCTTGGCCAGGAGTTCGACATTAAGGTTTGAGCCCGGTCCTCAGCCGGTCCTACGACAGATGACACAAAATGACTCCTTGCAATCGGTTGATCGGAAGGCTCCGGAGATCAGTATCGTCATACCTGTTCTCGATGAATGCGATACCGTGCGCCAGGTCTACCAGGGCCTTCGCGACACATTCGGGAACGATTGTGAAATCATCTTTGTGGATGATGGCAGCCGCGATTCCACCCGGGAGGAGTTGGCCATCCTGCTGGCGGAAGATCCAGCTCTGCGCCTCATCGCTTTTCACCGTAACCATGGAAAATCAGAGGCTCTGGGCGCCGGCTTCCGGCGGGCCCGAGGCCGCCTTGTCGCGACATTGGACGGCGACCTCCAGGATGATCCGGCGGAGCTGCCCCGGCTGGTCGAGAAGCTTGAGCAGGGCTACGACCTCGTGGTCGGCTGGCGGCGTAAACGAAAAGATGATCTCTTCAAGATCTATGGATCGAGAATCTTCAATAACCTGGCGGGGCGTCTTGGAGGGGTGCGCCTGCATGATATCAACTGTGGTATGAAAGTCTTTCGCCGGGGAGTTCTCGAAGACCTCCTGTTGACGGGTGGATTTCACAGGTTCCTTCCCCTGCAGGCGCATTGGAAGGGCTACCGGGTATCCGAGCAGGAAATCGAACACAAGCATCGTGAACATGGATACTCCAAGTACACCAGGACAAAGGGCTTCAGGGGACTCCTCGATCTCTTCGTTATTATCTTCCTGATGCGGTTCGAGGGTCGTCCCGGCCGTTTCTTCGTCGGTCTGGGAGCGGTCTGCGCGGCGGCGGGTTTTGGAGTTTCCACCTATATCGCAACCATCCGTTTCATCGATGGGAATATCCAGTCAAAGTATCCCCTCATGGCCCTGGGCCTCGGGCTGCTGGTCTTCGGATTCCAGATATTCACACTCGGGCTCTTTGGTGAGCTGCTCTCCTACCATTTTCGCAGTGTAAGGTCTGTTGAGCCGGTGGTCATCGAATACAGCCAGCCGGAAGATGCCGCTGGCGAGTCTCCCGGTGTTGGCGAATCGACAGGAACCGGGGAGCCCGGTACGACATGAGGCTGCGTTTCCTGGTCTTGACGGCAGCTTATCCCAGTCCCCGCGAGCCCGGACGAGGCATCTTCATCGAGAACCTGAATCGGGCCCTGATAGAGGAGGCCGGCGGCGAGCTCTCGCTCACGGTCGTGGCTCCCAGGGTCCATCCTCTCGATCCGGTCTCCGAGCTTCGCTCCGGGATCGAGGTTCGACGTTTTCCATATCCTTCGGGAGGGAAGCGGTTGAAGGAGCTGAACTCTCCCGGTTCGCTGGCCCTGGGCGGTTATCTGCTCTCCGGCCTGGCCCGGGTTCTCTGGGAGGCGCGCAGGGGTGATTACGATGCGCTGCTCTGCCACTGGGCGTTGCCAACAGGCCCCATCGCCTGGTTGTCATCGTTTTTTCTCGAGAGGCCGTATTTCCTCTTTGCTCATGGCTCGGATCTGAACCGGTACGCTGCCAGGTCTTCCTGTCTGCGGTTGGCCACGCGCCTCGCTCTTGGGAAAGCTTCCGGTGTTTTCGCTGTCAGCGAGGACCTGCGGGAGTCGATAGCGACGGTCTATTGTCCGCCTGCCCGTCACCTCGAGGTTGTCGAGATGGGTGTGGGAGATGAATTCCTGCCGGGTGACCGAGCTGAGGCGCGCCTGGGCTTGTCCCTTTCCGCTGGATTGAAGGTTCTCTTTGTCGGGGACCTTATCGAAGACAAGGGCGTGGGCGATCTGCTGGCGGCTCGCAGCCTGCTTGCGGACCGCGAACTGGATTTTCGTCTTCATTTCGCCGGTGGCGGGCCGTTGGAGAAAGAGATTCTTGCTATGGATGGGTGTGAGCTGCTGGGTACCCTGTCGCCGCAGGAGCTTGTTCACTGGTACCGCGCCGCTGACCTGCTGGTGCTTCCGTCTCATTCAGAGGGCTCCCCGCTGGTGGTGATGGAGGCTCTTTCCTGTGGAACTCCCGTTCTGGCAACCAGGGTGGGAGGTGTGCCTGAGCTGATCGAGCCCGGCAGGAACGGTGAATTGGTCCACCCGATGCAGCCGGAAATGCTGGCTGAAAAACTCGGGGAATTACTTGAGTCACCGGGTGCTCTCGAGAACATGCGCGAGGCGATCCTGGCCGACGGCAGGGATTTCAGCGCCCGGCGCTGCGCCCTCAGGGTCTGCGAATCTTTGCGTAGGACGCTCGATGCCGGGGGCGCAACCGCATGACCGACACAGCTACCCGTTACGACAGCTATTGGCGGCTTCGCGATGAGGCGAGGACAAAGGCCAGGAGCCGTTCCAGGGTGGTCCTCGCCTTGCGGCTGCTTGAGGAGGCGGGCTGTACTTCGCGGGAATCTTCTCCGCTCAGTCTTTACGAGATCGGCTGTGGCCCCGGGTGGGCTCTTGAGGTTTTTCGCGAGGCCGGCTTCGAGGTGCGGGGGTGTGATGTGTCTCCGGAGGCTGTAGATCGTGCCAGGGAGCTCGGATTTGAGGTGAGGTGCCGGGATATTGAGGAGGCAGGCGAGGAAGATCCGGTTGTCAGCGGTGTGGTGGATGTCCTGGTTTGCCTGGAGGTTCTGGAGCACTTGCGTGAGCCTTCCGCTGTCCTTGAGAAGATGCGGGAGGCTCTTTCCTCCGAGGGCTGTCTGGTTATTTCCCTTCCGAATGAATACCATCTCATCAGTCGGCTGGCGGGGCTGTTCGGCCGTTCACCCCTGGGTGGGCCGGATGATCCGCACCTGCATCATTTTGAGAGAGCTTCCGCCCTGCGGCTTTTTGAGGCGGCGGGTCTTGAGGTGCGTGGGCATCTCGATGATTCGATTGTTCCGCCGAGGATGCCGGTGTTACGCTGGCTGTCTCGTCCCCTGCTGGCTGTCCTGCCGGGGCTGTTTTCGATAGCTCACGTTTTCCTGCTGGGCGCGAAGGTGGAGGTGAAAACCCGGTGATGCGAATATCGACTTCCAGCCAGCTCTCATCTTCAGGGGACCAGCCCGCGCCGGGTACCGGCGATCGACGATGGATCCTTCTCATGCTTTCGGTCGGCCTGCTGGCTGTTCTGCCCTATGTCGGCATCCTGGACTCGCCCTATGTCTTCGATGATGTAAAGCTCGTCAGGGACAATAAGGAGCTGCGGCCGCAGGGGGAGGGCGGCATCGGCGACATCGCAGCGACCTTTGACGTTACCTCCAGGAAGTGGTCGAAAGAGGAACTGCGGGCCAACTACCGCCCGCTGCGATTCCTGTCTTATCGCCTCGACTATTATCTCTCAACGGTGTTTATCGGCGATTTCAATCCAGCCAAGGATCCACCGCCGGTCCTGTTCTTTCATCTGCAGAATATCTTCTGGCACGCCCTCAATGCGATGCTGGTCTTTCTGCTGGGTAGATGCCTGCTGGGAAGCTCCGCCGCAGGATTTCTCGCAGCTCTCATCTTCGCACTACACCCGGCTCAGACCGAGGCGGTCACCTATATTTCATCGAGAAGGGACGTGCTCTCGACCTTCTTCTTCCTGGCCAGCCTGTTGTTGTACCTGGCGGTTCCGCGTGAAAAGGAGCCGAACCTGGGTGTCCTGTTGCTGGGAGCCGCTCTCTTTTCGCTGGGACTATTAGCCAAGGAGATGGTGATCACGCTGCCGGCTGTGCTCGTGCTGGTTGACCTTTCGCGTCGTCCGGTTCTCGGGCCCCGCCGTCTGGCTTTCCATGCCATACTCTGGGCGGTAGCCCTGGCCTTCTCCATCATTACCCTCACGACGCCTGGCCTGGTCGCCTCCGGGGGCGAGCCGCGGGGGGTTTCGATGATCTACGATGCCGGTCGCTACACGGCCCGCTATCTCGAGCTTCTTCTGCTTCCCTTGTCCCAGAGCATCGATTACTCCTACGCGGCGATCACTGAGTCACGGGGGCTCTTCGATCCGCTCACCTCCTTGCTGTCGCTGGGACTGGTATTGTTCCTGGTGCTGGCGGCGATTCGATCCTACAGGAAGGGCGCGGGCCTCGCGGGCCTCGCTATTCTCTGGTTCCTCGGAACCCTGGCCCCGGTCCTTCAGTTTGTTCCGATTGCCGAGAGGTTCGCCGAGCATTTTGTCTATCTTCCGTCCATCGGAATCGCCTTATTGGCGGGCTGTCTGCTGCGGTCTGTCCTGGGGCGCAGCGACAAGCTGGGCTGGGTTGTTGGGTTGTCCCTCGCTGCCTCCTGTTTCTTCCTGACGGTGCGCCGCAACAATGACTGGGAGAGCCGCGAATCACTCTGGGCCTCGGCGGTCAAGGCGCAGCCGCAATGCGCCCGGGCCCGGTTTGAATACGCCAACGCCCTGGTAGAGAAAGGAGGGCGCGGTCCGGCGGATGCCATGGCCGAGTTTGACAAGGCCCTGGAGATCTGGGAGGGGCAGCCGGTCGAGAGCTATCATGGCTACAAATTGAGAATCCATGCCCAGCGCGGACTGGTTCATTCGTCCCTCGGCAAGACGAAGCCGGGCAGCCTCAGGAAGGCCATCGATGAGCTGCGTCTCCTCCTGTCTGAGAAGGACATCGATGGCAGTGAACTTTCGGTCTCCACCAACCACATCCTGCTGAGCCTTCGCCTGGAGCTTGCCTCCTGCCTCGAGCGCGGAGGAGATGAAGACGAGGCTCTCAGTGAATACAGGAAGGTCATCGAGCTTGATGGTGATTCGACCATGGCCTTGCGGGCCCGTTTTCAGCTTCACCAGATCCTGCTGAGTCGGAAGGATTTTGATGGAGCTGTTTCGATGCTCGAGGAAATACCGCCCTTGCTGGAGCGCAACAGCAAGGACTGGCTCAAGGCTCAGCTGCTTCTGTTTACGGTTCTTCTTGAGCACAAGAAAGACTTTGATTCCGCCGCGGCCCTGATCGAGGGTTTGCTGCGCTCCGCATCAGGAGATGAGGAGAAGGTCGGCTTCCTCTTGAGGCTGGCGCAGGTTTTTGACCGACAGGGGAATCTGGATGCCTGCGTCGAGAAGCTTGAGGAGGCGCTGCAGATCAAGCCTGACTCGGTTGCGGTTCTCGAGAGTCTCGCGCCTATCGAGAGCATGAGAAACCGTACCGGGCGGGCCGAGGATTATTTCAGCAGGCTTCTGAAAATCAATCCGGCTAATTCCATAGGCCTGCAGGGGCTTAAAGAGATCAAGCTGCGAAAGGATGCAGGGCCCGCGAAGGGTGCGAAACAACTCGAGGCGCAGAAACTGCTGGAGAGCATGGAAGAAACCGCCCGTGGCCACGAGGCCAGGAAACAATGGCCGGCCGCTCGCCAGAGTTGGAGTCATATCATCGAGAAGGCCGCCGAGACGGGGGCAACGGACAGGCTGGCGCAAGGCTATCGCGGGATGGCCCGGTGCGAGGCGCAATTGCGCCGCAAGGAGGAGGCCCTGGAGTATCTAGAGAAGGCGCTTGAGACCGGCTCCGCGAGGGCTGCCACCTTCCGGGAACTGGCTGACCTCCACCTGAGACACCTGGGCGAGCCCGCCAAGGCGGGTGATTATTACAGGCGCCACATTGCGGCTCTCGATCCCGAGTCGAAAGTGGATCCCGGGGTCTACCTCAACCTTGCCCGAATTCTCGCGAGTGATTCGGCGGAAGAATCGATCGATTTTTTCGAGAAGGCCGTCGACCTGGGAATTCTTGAGATTCTCGGCCCGGATTCAGCCGGGGTGAAAAAAGATATGGGCCTGCTCTACGTTAAGCTCGGGCTTTGGCAGCAGGCCTTTGAGTTTCTCTCTGATTACCATGAGAGCCTTGGGGCGGAAAAGGCGGCTGATCGTCTTGTTATCGAGGAGATTCTCAACGAGCATGTCCTGCCCAACCTGGTAGGAGAGCAGAAAAAAAAGGACGGCGGTAAATAGGACATAGCCGCCTGCTGATGAGATGAGGCTTCATAGAATCTGGTTACCGGGCGCCCGTGAGGGACGCACCTATTCTCTCGACGAGGATGAATCTCATCACCTGGTTACGGTGATGCGTCGCGGCGAGGGCGACGAGGTGGTGGTGGTTGCGGGAGAGGACCGTATCTACCTCGGGGTCATCGAGTCGATCAGCGAGGAGGGGGAGACTTCGCTGGTCAAGGTGGCCGTTGGTGAAGGTTATTCCGCTCCGCCGCCTTCCGTGAAGCCCTGGCTCGTGGCTGTATCCGTGGTGAAGGAGCGCAACCTCGAACTCGCCATTCGCATGCTTTCAGAGACCGGCCTGGAGGGAATGATTCCTCTTGTGAGCGAGCGGGGGCAGGTTTCCCTGAAGGCGGGTTCCGGTAAAATAGATCGTTGGAAGAGAATAGCCCTTGAGTCGGCAAAGCAGTCCGGGCGGGCTAGTTTGCTGGATATTAGGGAGCCGATTTCGATTGAGGAATTACTGAGGAAAGAGACCGGTAGGGAGGTCTGGATAGCCCATCCAGGAGGCCCAGAACCGTCCTGTAGCGCCTTCCTTGGCACGGATGGGCTGAAACCCTCCCTGTTCCTGATCGGCCCTGAGGGGGGCTTCAGCACCGCTGAAATCGCTCTCTGTGAGGAGAATGGAGCGCGGTTGATCGGGTTCCCAATGCCAGTCATGAGAACTCCGGTAGCAGTTATGATGATTGGTGCTCTTGGAGCCCTGGTGGAGATGATGGCCGGCCGGAAAAGAGCTGACGAGGATGGTGTAAATTCCTGTTGATTCATTCTTTGTGGGCATGTAATATTCGGCCTTTTGACCCGGAATCAGAAGGATTTCAAGCAGTTCTCATGTCGAAGACCTTTCTCTTACGCAAAGAAGATGTCCAGCGTCGTTGGATTCACATCGATGCGAATGGCGTAGTGCTGGGCAAGCTAGCGGTTCATGCGGCCGTTGCGCTGATGGGCAAGGACTGTCCTACCTATACTCCGGGAGTCGATTCCGGCGCCTTCATCGTTGTTACCAACGCTGAGCTCGTAAAGGTTACCGGCAAGAAAGAGACCGACAAGAAGTACCGCTGGCATACCGGTTATATAGGCGGCCTGAAGGAAAAATCGCTCGACGAGATGAGAGCGACCAAGCCTGAGAAAGTCATCCAACTGGCGGTCAGAAGGATGTTGCCTAAGAACAAGCTGGGAAGGAATATGTTGAAGCGCCTGAAAGTTTACACGGGCGTCGAACATGGTCACGAGGCCCAGTCCCCACAGACGGTTACAGTTAGCTGATGGCAAAGAAAAAAGAAGTCAATTACATCTGGGGTACAGGACGTCGGAAAACCTCCGTTGCGAGAGTGCGTCTTATCGAAGGCAGCGGAAACATCCAGGTCAACGGCGGAAAAGGACTGAAGGATGTCGACGCCTTCTTCGGAACCGAAAAAGAGAGGCAGCGTGTCAGGGCGGCCCTGAAGGCCGTTGGCGGAGAAAAATCCTTTGATATCTTCGCGCGTGTACATGGCGGTGGATACAGCGGGCAGGCCGATGCCATCTCTCTCGGAATTTCCCGGGCGCTCCTCAAGCAGAACCCGGAAAACGAGGCCATTCTTCGCGAAGGCAAGTTCCTCACGCGAGACTCGAGGGAAGTCGAGCGGAAGAAACCCGGACAGAAGGGTGCCCGCAAGAGCTTCCAGTTCTCCAAGCGCTGATTCTGTTGGCGGGGAATCGTTTCGGCCTACAGGTGAGCCGGGCTCCCGGGCGAGTGGAATCCTTTTGCGCGAGGAGGCTCTCCTTACCTGTCTGAGTAGAGGGGAATAAAGCCCATGCCAGTACAGCTGAAAAAGCTCCTTGAAGCGCTTGAGGAGATGGCTCCGCTCGAGCTTGCCGAGGAATGGGACAACGTCGGGCTGTTGCTCTGCCCAAGCCGGAAAAGAACATCCGGGAAGCTCCTGCTGACGATCGATCTGACCGAGCCTGTGCTCGAGGAGGCGCTCAGGTTGGGGGCCGACACCATCGTGGCCTACCATCCGCCGATTTTCGATCCGCTCAGTGAGCTCACTCCCACCGAAGCGAGGCAGCGGGTCATCCTGCGCCTGGTGGAATCACGGATCGCCGTCTATTCTCCTCATACCGCGCTCGACGCGGTTGTCGGCGGGGTCAATGACTGGCTGGCCCTGGGCCTGGGTGAGGGAGACTCCGAGCCGATAGTTCCCTTTGTGGCGCCCGGCAGCCTGGAGATGGGAGATGTCGCGACCGGCCAGGGCCGCCTGGTGAGACTGCGAAGGCCCGTTAAGCTTTCAACCCTGGTTCGAAGGATCAAGTCTCACCTCGGTCTCAAGAAGCTGAGGATGGCTAAGGTGGGCGGGGGCAATCCGCTGGTTTCAAGCGTGGGAATCTGCGCCGGAGCCGGGGGGGCAGTGCTCGGTGGAGTCGAGGCTGATGTCTACCTCACCGGCGAGATGCGGCATCACGATGTCCTGGATGCGAACGCTCTCGGGACGACGGTGATCCTCTGTGAACACACCAACACCGAGCGCGGCTACCTGCGGATATTCAGGTCCAGGCTGGCGCGCGCCCTGGGCAAAGGGGTCGAGGTCAGGGTCTCACGGGTCGACACCGACCCCCTGGGATTCTATTGAGTCCAGTCTCTTCGGAAAAACCTCGAGCTTAGAAACCAAGCTGCAGACCGGCCATCAGCCGCCAGTCATTTTCCATCTGGGGACCATCGAGGTCCTGGTGGATGGGGAATCCTATTTCGATAGCCAGGTTGAAGGTCTCATGTGACTTTTTGGCGGTCTCATCGAAAGCCTTATTCAGCCTGTCTATGGTCTCATCGAAATTAAGGTTGAGGCCGAACAGGATATCGATGCGCTCGCCGCCGCGAAGGTCCGGGCGCGTGTTGGGGCTCATCATCGGGTTCATCGCGACATCCTGCCCATCGATATTACCCCAGGAGGTTCCCTCGATCCTCGCAGAGGCGCTCAGGATGCTGCTGAGCTTGCGCGAGTACCAGGCCGTCGCCTGGTAGTTGTTGCCGAGAGAGTAACCCTCTCCATTTTCTCCAAGTCGGATGGCGCTGTTGGCCTGGGCTCCCCAGGACCAGTCGTCTTTCTGGACGAGGTAGGTCAGTCCCGGGAGAAGATCAAAGGTGCCTGAGCCCATCTGCATGGGATAGGCCATTCGCATGGGCATGACACCCGCCATGTTCATTCCCGCGCCGGTCTCCTTGATGGATCCCGTGGGAATGCTCAGCCCCGCGTTCAACTTCAGGGTTCGGCTGTGGTCGTCGGCCATCCACAATGGAACAATGCCGGTGAGCTTGAGGTCACCGGCTCCGCTGCTCAGCGTCTTTCTGCGCATGATCATATTCGGCATGCCCTTCATAGGCATCTCGGAGATCATCTCCACACGCTTGAGGGGGAGCATGGCCATGAGGGTGATGGAGTCGCTGACGGCGTACATGGTTCCAATCATGTGCATCTCCATTCGCATGCTGGCGGGAGCCATCATGAAGCCGGCATCGAGGATGTCCTGGGTGCTTACCGAGGTCGAACCGTCGATGTTGCCATTCATCTCCATGATTCCGTAGCGGTAGGAAAACATGATTTCGCCCGTCTGGTGTGCGTGGGTTCCCATGATGCCGAGCGGGGAATTGTCGTTATGTCCCATCCCTGTGGAACCGTGGACGTATTCTTCGCAGTATGCGGGCGAAAGGAGAGAGAGGATTGCCAGGGTATAGAACACGAGACGAAGATTTAGAGCAGTCATGTTGTCTTCCGATTGATAGAGAAAATATCTGAACTTGCCGGGGGGATTTTTTCATCCCGGCTTTTCTTCCCTGCTGCAGAGGGACCAACGAATATCGAAGGGGGAAGAGTCAGATAGGAACCTTCTCCGGATTGCCTGGGGGGATTCCAGGGGATGACAGCATACAGGCAGGCCGGCTGGCCGCCGGGTGTGAAGCTGGAACGCAAAGCAAGGAATCGTTCTGGAGGTGATCGGGTAGCGGCGCCGGGAGGCTCCACTCGTTGCCGGCCGGGGAGCAGCCTGCGGGTACCAGCAGACACAGGCTGGATTGTGAATTCGGGGTCTTTGGGGAGCTGAAGTCTTCGGACTCCTCTCGATCTGTTTCCTTAACGTCAGCCGGGCAGCCGCAGCAGCAGGACTCTTCGGCGCTGACTATGCATCCGCAGGCGCAGCTCGAGGCTGTGGAGGCCGTCGCCGGGCCGGTTGAAAAGGGCATCAGGTTCAGCACCTGGAGCAGGATGACCGGCAGGTAGGCTGTAAAGTTGAGCCAGTTGATAAGCTTGCTGTGCATTGGAAATGAGATTTGAGCTTCAGGAATCTTCGATCAAGCCAAGAGAATAAACGGCATTATGGCTCGGATCAAATGAGCAAACTTTTGGTCAGGAAAGTATTTCGGTGATGACAGAGCCGTGAACATCCGTCAGGCGGCGCTCGAAGCCGTTGTGCAGGAAGCTCAGGCGCTTATGGTCAATGCCGAGCAGGTGCAGGATCGTGGCGTGGAAGTCGTATACCGAGCAGACCTTCTCAGCCGCCTTGTGGCCGAATTCATCCGATGCGCCGTAGCTGTAGGGAGCCTTGACCCCGGCTCCGGCCAGCCAGGTTGTGAAGCCGTAGGGGTTGTGGTCACGTCCGCTGGCGCCTTTCTGGAAGGTCGGCATCCTGCCGAATTCCGAGCACCAGACCACCAGGGTGTCCTCGAGCAGCCCCCTGTCCTTGAGGTCGCGAAGCAGGGCCGCCGCGGGCTGGTCGAGCACCGGGCCATGTTTACTGTATTGATTCTTGAGCTGCTTGTGGCCATCCCAATTGCTGACGCCTTCGCCGCCTGTCTGGTAGGCGCCATTGAACAGCTGCACGAAGCGGACGCCTTTTTCAATCAGCCTCCGGGCGAGGATGCAATTGCGCGCGAAGGAAGCCTTGAGCTTATTGCTCGAATCATCGGCTCCGTACATCTTGAGGATGTGCGCGGGTTCAGAGGCTATGTCGCTGACCTCCGGGACGCTGAGCTGCATTCTCGCGGCGAGCTCATAGCTCGATATGCGCGCCGCCAGCTCGCTGTCACCCGGGAATCGTCGCTGGTGGCGTTTGTTCAATCCCTGCAGGAAGTCGAGGGTGGCCTTGTCGGAGCTGCCGCTGATCCCTGCCGGTCGCTGCAGGTTCCGGATCGGCTTGGAAGAGTTGAAGTCGACGCCCTGGAACGCCGCCGGCAGGAAGCCCGGCCCCCAGTTGTTGACGCTTGACTGGGGGGTGCCGCGCGGGTCGGGGATGGCCACGTAGGCCGGCAGGTCGGCGTTTGACGTGCCAAGGGCGTAGGTGAGCCAGGAACCCATCGATGGGAACCCGTCGAGGGTGTAGCCGGTCGACATGAAGTTCTCTCCGGGACCGTGCGTATTCGTCTTGCTCGTCATCGAATGGATGAAACACATCTCATCGGCCAGCTCGCCGAGCTGGGGGACGAGCTCTGAGACCATCTTGCGGGACTTGCCGCGAGGCTTGAACTCCCACGGGCTCTTGATGAGATTTCCCTGCTCTCCCTGGAAGGTGACCACCTTGCCGCCCGGCATCGGCTTGCCGTGTCTCTTGACCAGCTCGGGCTTGTAGTCGAAGGTGTCGAGATGGCTGCAGCCTCCCGCGCAGAAAATCACGAGCACGTTGCGAGCCCGGGGTTTGAAATGGGGCTCTCGCCTGGCAAAGGGCCGCCGGGGATCGATCTCCGGGCGGATCGGTTTCTTCTCGGGGGTCGCCTCGGCGGTGTCCTCCGAAGCCAGCAGACCCTGCGAGTTGAGCAGCTGGGCCAGCGCGATTCCGCCCAGGCCGGAGCCCATGTTTCCCAGGAAGCTTCTCCTGTCGAGGCCGTTATTTTCCTGTTTTTCTGTCATGGCTGTCGTTCTTCAGGGAATAAAGACAAACTCGTTGCTGTTGAAGAGGGCTCTGCAGAGGGCCTGAAGCCCGTGTTCGCTGACCAGCTTCTGGCTTTCCTTTGCCTCCCCGGGCTCCGGCTTCCTGCCGAAGCACAGCTCGAAGGCGAGTCGTATCCTGTCGGTATTTTCCGGGCCGGCCTCCTGTTCGAGCCGTTTCTGAAGCAGCCCGGCTACCTGGAGGACAAAGGTGCTGTTAAAGAGGTTCAGAGCCTGGATCGGCGTTGTAGAGCGGGACCGTTTCGAGATGACCTGGCTGGCATCCGGGCAGTCGAAGGCGCCGAATACGGATTCGTGTTCCTGGCGAACCTTGATCATGTAGATCATGCGCCGGTAGTCCTCCGGGCCGTATTT
>DCKY01000149.1 GCA_002320775.1 Planctomycetes bacterium UBA1662 | reverse complement strand
TCGTTGACCGGGATATTGTGCTCGCCGAGACGGTCGGCGAAGAGGCTCGTCAGCATACCGAGGCCTGCCTTGGCCAGGCAGTAGTCGCCGCGCAGCACGCTCGAGGTGTATTCCGAGAGGCTCGAGATATTCACGATGTAGAGCTTCCTGTCGGGGTCGGCCTGGCGCTCTTCGACCATCCAGCCGGCGACCGCCTGGGTGAGGAAGAAGGGACCCTTGAGGTTGACGTCGAGGGTCCGGTCGTAATGCTCCTCGCTCGATTCAAGGAGGTCGACCCTCTCCCTTGGAGCCAGGGCGGCGTTGTTGACGAGTACATCGATCCGGCCAAAACGAGACCTGGTCGCTTCGATCATGCTCGCGCGGTCCTCGGTGCTGGAGATGTCGGCCTGGGCCAGCAGCGTCTCCCGCCCCTGCTCGGCGATCAGGGCGGCGGTCTCCTCGGCCGCCTCGGCCTGGGAGACGAAATTGACCACGATATCGTAGCCTGCCGAGGCCAGCTCTATGGCGATGGCGCGTCCGATTCCGCGCGAGGCGCCGGTGACGAGGGCAACTGGGCTGTTTGAGGACAAGGATCTGCTCCAAGCTGGGGGAGGTTTGTTTCTCGACGACCAATTATTACCTCATCCCGGCCCCGCGGGAAAGGGCCGGGCGGGATGGAGACGCGTTGAGGCCCGTGTTTCTTTACCCTTGCGTGAACCGCTGGGGAAGGATAGTTTTCGCAGCATGACTCAGGAAAGCACCAACCCGGAGGCTGTCGGCGAAGCGGTCAGAGTTCGTTTCGCTCCTTCGCCGACGGGATATCTTCATATTGGCGGCGCCCGGACGGCGCTTTTCAACTATCTCTTCGCCCGCCAGTGCGGGGGAACCCTGGTGCTTCGCATAGAGGACACCGATCGTGAGAGATCCACTCCGGAGGCGACCCAGGCGATTCTTGACGGGATGCGCTTCCTGGGCCTCGATTGGGATGAGGGCCCCGAGGTTGGCGGCGACTACGGCCCTTATTTCCAGTCGGAGCGTGATGGCCTGCACCGAGAGCTGGTCGAGCGGCTGCTTGCAGCCGGCAAAGCCTACCATTGCTTTAAGACGTCCGAGGAGCTGGTCCGGCTCAGGGAAGAGCATCGGGACGCGGCCAGCTTTACCGCTGCGGTCAGGGAGGATCTCGATCCTGCGGAGGTGAGCTCACGGCTCGCTGCCGGCGAAAGGGCGACGGTGCGTTTCCGGGTTCCCGAAGGCGAGACCGTCATCGACGACCTGGTTCGGGGGGAGGTCCGGGTCAGCAATAGTGACATCGAAGATTTCGTGATCGCCCGCGCCGATGGCAGCGCGGTCTACAACCTCGCGGTGGTCGGAGATGACAACGGCATGGGAATCACCCACGTCATGCGCGGCGAGGATCATCTCTCCAATACGTCGAAGCAGCTCCTGCTCTTCGAGGCTCTCGGTTTTTCCGTCCCGCGCTACGCCCATATCTCCCTGATCCTCGCTCCTGGCGGGGGCAAGCTCTCGAAGCGGCATGGCGCCGTCTCGGTTACAGAGTACGAGGAGAAGGGGTATCTGCCCGAGGCGATGATCAATTTCCTCGCCCGCATGGGCTGGTCCTATGACGACAAGGAGGAGATCTTCTCTCTCGAGGACCTGGTGGAGAAGTTTTCACTCGATGGGGTCTCAAATTCCGGCGCGGTCTATGACCTCAAGAAGCTCGATCATCTCGGCGGGCACTACATGCGCCAGCGCCCCCTGGAGGAGCTGGTCGAGATGTCGCTGCCCTTCCTGCTTCGATCCGAGCAGGTCCAGATCGACCTGGAGGAGGTGGTCAGCGGCGGCGGCGGACGAGAAAGGTTCGAGGCGATCATCGCCCTCGAGCAGGAGCGGATCAACAGGCTGGAGGAGCTGCCTGAGCGGGTCGGCTACTACTTCGAGGATCCCGAGCAACCCGACAAGGGCGCGCGCAAGGCTCTCAGAAAGAAAAAAGATTCTGTGCCGCTGGTGGAACGCTACGGTGAAAGTCTCACCGCCCAATTTCCCGATGGTTGGGGCTCAGGCGACCACGAGATTCTCGAGGAGCACGTAAAGAGCTTTCTCGAGAAGGAGGACGCGGGCCTTGGAGATCTCGCGCAGCCGGTTCGGGCCGTTCTCACCGGGCGCGGGGCGACGCCGGGCTTGTTCGAGGTGATGGCGATCCTCGGCATGGAGACCTGTCTGCGGCGGCTCGGGAAGCTGCAGGAATGGGTCGACAAGGCGGTCTCGTGAGGGTATCTATGGGCCTGACGCAGGTCCCGGGAAGAAAAGAAAAAGACCGTGAACGATACCCCAGAAGAAAACACTCCTCCGCTTGATTTCATTCGCCAGCGTGTCGCTGATGACCTGGCCGCAGGTAAAAACGATGGACGCGTGGTGACCCGCTTCCCCCCTGAGCCAAATGGTTTCCTCCACCTTGGACACGCCAAAGCCATCTGCCTGAATTTCGGACTCGCCTCGGAGTACGAGGGGGGTGTCTGCCACATGCGCTTCGATGACACCAACCCCACCAGGGAGGATGCCGAGTATGTCGACTCCATCCTTGATGACGTGCGGTGGCTCGGCTGGGACTGGGGAGAGAACCTCTTCTACGCCTCCGACTATTTTGACCAGCTCTATGAGTACGCCCTGGTGCTGATCCGCAAGGGCAAGGCCTTTGTCTGCGACCTCGACCACGAGGAGATGGCGGCCCATCGCGGAACGGTCCAGGAGCCCGGCCGCGACAGCCCCCACAAGAGCCGCTCGGTGGAGGAGAA
>DCKY01000052.1:4276-18889 GCA_002320775.1 Planctomycetes bacterium UBA1662 | reverse complement strand
AAGACCTCCCGATCAGCGGGAAGATCCCTGAAAACCTGGACCAGCCCCGAAGGCCAGGCCACCTCCAGGCTGTCAACCTTGAGCGAGGCGCCAATCCCGAAGAAGAGCTCCGGTGAATTCTGGGAGAGAAAACCCGAGCCAGCCCGAAGCTCCTTCACCCTGCTCTTGCCGCCATGGCGAATCACGACCCTGGCGCCGACTCCCTGGCGGTTGGACCGGCTACCCTCCAACCTGACCTTGAGACGATGAGACGCGGACCTTGAATCATTGCGCAGGATCCTGACCTGCGGCGCGTTGCGGTTCTTGACCAGGAGATCAGGGTCGCCATCACGGTCGTAGTCCCAGACAGCCAGCCCCCGGCCATCTTCGAGGTAATCGAGCCCTGAGACCGCGGACTGGTTGACGAAGCTGGAATCGCCCGCTCCGGCGAAGAAGCAGTTGCGCTCAAACCCCGACCAGGAGCCACCGGACCGGATCAACCTGTTGATGGCCTCCCAGGCGCCCTCGTACCTGGAGAGACGGCTTTTCACCCCGGTAGCGCGCGACACGACCTGCCGCCAGAAGAAACTTCACAAGTCGTCCTTGTTAGCGTTGGAGATGAAGCCATTGACGACATAGAGATCCTCCAGGCCGTCACCCTCGACATCCAGGAACTGGCCCGACCAGGACCAGCGCCCGAAGAAGGTCCCGGACCTCAGGCTGACGTCCTCGAAGCGGCCATCGCCGAGATTTCTGAAAAGTGAGTTCCCCCTCGACATCCTGCGATAGATCTCCCGCAGGCGTTCCTGCTCAAAGCGCGGCTGCCCGGCGATCCTGCCGCCGGCGGAGGACCACATATTGCCGACATAGAGATCCATCAGGCCATCGTTGTCGACATCCTCCCAGGTAACGCTCATGCCGTTGCCGACATCATCGACACCGAGCTCCTCCGCGACATCCTTGAACCGCCCTCCGCCTTCATTGCGATAGAGATTGTTGCGGCCGAAATCGTTCGCGACGTAGAGATCGGGATCGCCATCCGCGTCGTAGTCGCACCAGGAGGCGCCCAGGCTGAAGCGCCTGTTGTTCACTCCCATACCGGATGGCCCGGTGACCTCCCTGAAACGCAGCTTCCCCTCGTTGCGGAAGAGAAAATTCGGCGCCCCGTTGTTGGCATCGTGATAGGGATAGGGGTAGGTCGACTGGAGCTTTGAGCCGGCCCCGGCCCAGAAGACATAGCTGAAGACGTAGAGGTCCAGGTCTCCATCCAGGTCAACATCCGCCGCCGCGCAGCCGAGCGTCGAGGCGCTCTCCCTGCTGGCGACCTCCAGGCCGCTCGATTCAACCCTGCTGAATCTGCCCTTGCCGTCATTCTCAAAAAGAAGAGCCTCGGTCGATGTAACCGCCACCAGGTCAGAGTCCCCATCGTTGTCAAGGTCGACAAAGAGCGTACCGCTGGTGACGTCGAGAATATCCACGCCGGCGGCTTCGGCTACATCGGCGAACCTCCCGTTGCCGAGATTGCGGTACAGCCGGTTCGGAAGCCCCGCAGGCTGGGGAACGTAGAAGTCCAGCCAGCCGTCCCCGTCGTAATCCCCAACGGAAACTCCCTGGTGCCCGTAAACATCCATGCCGCTGGATGCATCGATCCTCGTTCGCCAATAGCCAACACCGCGGCTCAGCTGGGCTCGGAAGGCGGGATCCGCTCCGAGGCAATCGAGGGTGGCGTCTGTGAAAGCCCGGGTCGGCGACCTGACCCTCTCAATATCGATGCGGTTGATCGAGCGGAACCCCTGGCCATGGGACCACTCCATGGTCCAGACGGTCCTGACCTGCAGAAAGCTGCCGTCCTTGCCTGTTCCATCCAGCTCGAGCAGGGAGTCCGCAAGCAGCGCGTCCTTGCCGCCGGGCGCCTCCCTTGCCCTGAAAACTTTGAAGGACGCCTTCGAGACCTTACCGCAGAGAGCGCTCAGCTCAACGAGCTGGCGACCCAGGCCTCGCGGCGTGCTCGACTCCGGCTTCCCAGCGGAGGAAGACCTCCAGGAACGCCAGTCCCCCGCGCCACCAGCTGTCTCCTTCCAGGTCTTCGGCACCAGGCCTGCCGAACGGAACCCCCCGGCCAGGAGCTTCTCCAATTCTTCGATATCAGGCTTACCGGTAACCAGCCAGGCCGAGAGCTTATCGAGAGGGACCTTGAGCTGGTCACTGGCGCGCTCAACCGACCAGTCATCCCTGGCGCTGTCCACCTTCTCAAAGACCCAGTCAAGGGGCCCCTCGCCCCCGCCCGCGCGGGCAGGCACGTCAAGGCGGTAGACCTCATCCCCTGGCGGCGGCTCCTGGCAGGAAAGCGCGGGGTGAAGAAAGATGAAAAGGGCGGAGAGAAGGTTAAAACGAATCATGACTGCCTATTAGAAACAGGCGGATCATGGTGAAGAAAGAAGTAATCTCCTGAAATCAACACCCGGGAGACCTCGCCGTTCAACGCGAGGCTTCGCTCACAACTCGCCCCTCGATGATGGTACCTACGCAATGGGTCGTGTACTCGAAGGGATCACCGTCAAAGAGGGCCAGGTCTCCATCTTTGCCGACAGCCAGTGAGCCAACCCTATCGGAGATTCCCAGGATCTCAGCCGCGGAGGTGGTGATCAATTCGAGGGCGCCCTCAAAGCCGAGCCCGTTCGCCGCGGCCACCGCGGCCTCGAACAGGACAACCCGGGTTTTCGGAACGTAGCTCTCGTACCCGCTCTGCATCGCCACCTTCAGCCCGGCCTTCTTCAGGCGCGCGGCCGTCTCGAAGCTCGCGTTCTGAAGAGCGCCGTTGAAGCGAGCCATCGAGGGGTGAATGATCACCGGAATGCCGGCCTTCTTCAGTTCCTCGGTCAGCAGGTAGGCCTCGGCTCCTCCATCGAGGATCATTCGAAAATCAAACTCCTTCTTGAGACGAAGGGCGGTCGCGATATCCTGGGCACGATGAGCGGTAATCAGCAGCGGCACCTCCTTGCGCAGGACCGAGGCCAGGGCCGCCAGCCCCAGGTTCACCGGAGGCGTATTCTTCTCTTCCTCCCCGGCCTTCTCTGGCTTCTGCTCCCGCGGCTCCAGGCTCTCCAGATAGGACTTCGCCTCGAGCAGCCGGGCCCGCAGCATGGACATCTGCTTGCCCCTGGTCCCCGGAGATTGCCCCCCGCCGCGCAGTGAGCCGGGGCCCAGGGTCAGCGAGATGCCGGCGGTGGGTACCATGACGGCATCCTCTACAGTATTGCCAGTGGTCTTGACGATCATGGTCTGGCCGGAGATCAGCTCCCCGGGAGCATGCCCGGTATGGAGAGTCGTCACGCCATACCCCCGGACCCACTCGATGAGAGCCTCACGCGTATTGTAGGAATCAACAGCCCTGAGCTCCGGCTGCATCGGGCTGGAGCGCTCGAGCTGGTCCTGGTCGTGCTTATGGTTGAAGTAGCCGGCGAGGCCTACAACGCTGCGCGCATCGATAAGCCCCGGCGTCACCACGGCCGCCTCGAGCACCTTGAAGCCCGCCGGGATGGCCACGTCGGCGGCGCGGCCAATCGCGGCCACCTTGCCCTCCCGGATAATGACGACACCATCCTCCACCACGGGGCCCGCCATGGTGTAGATCTTCTTACCCCTGACCGCCAGCTGCGCTGAAGCCGACGTGGCCGCAAGGAACACCAGGAGCAAAGCCGACAGAGCTCGCCGCATCATCTGCCTCCTCCCTCTTCACCGAAGCAGCAGTGATAGGGCTCCTGGTCCACTCCCGCTCCATAGCCGCCCACCGCGTGCAGGAGATCGTCGGGATCGCCTCGATCAAAGACCTTCCGGCCCTCCACCCAGGTCTCGAGCACCTTGGTGTACACGCTCAACGGATCACCGTTGAGAATGACGAAGTCCGCATCCTTGCCGACCTTCAGAGAGCCGATGCGTTTGTCAAGATCGAGCATCTTGGCGCCGGCAAGAGTGAGGGCCTCCAGGCCGGCCTCCCGGCTCATCCCTCCCCGCACCCCGAGCCCAGCCATGCGCAGGAAGAGTCGCGAATCGGTGATCCAATCATCGGTATGGAAGGCTGTGAGAACCCCGGCCTTCTCGAGGATTCCACCGGTCTTGAAGACCAGGTTGACCGCCTCGAGCTTACCACCGGGGCTGTCAACAAGGATGATCGAGCAGGGAACCTTCGCCCTGGCGATCTCCTCGGCCACCATCCATCCCTCGCTCACATGGTGCAGGACGACCCGGAAGCCAAACTCCCGCGAGAGCCTCAGGACCGTCATGATATCGTCGTGCCGATGGGTGTGGTGATGGACCACCCTGCGCCCCTCGAGGACCTCGACGAGACCCTCAAGGCGCAGATCCCGGGGCGGCTTCTTCTCGGGGTCATCGAGCGCGGCCGCGAGCTTGTCCCTGTACTCTCCCGCCCGGATGAACTCCGCCCTCATCAGCGCCGCTGACTTGGAGCGAGTGCCGGGGAACGGCGCCGCCCTCTGCGAGTTGGTCCCATTCGCCATCTTCATGCCGCCGAGAATCCGTCCCTCCTTGTCCCGCAGGCAGAGCCCCTCGATGGTCTTCGAGCCGCGCAGCTTCACATAGACGGTCTGCCCGCTGAGCAGGTGTCCGGAGCCGGGCATGATATTCAGGGCCGTCAGGCCTCCAGCGACAGCGCGGCGGAAACCGGAATCCCGCACATTGAGGGAATCGTAGATCCTGACGTCCGGCTGAACCGGACCCGAGCCATCTCCCCCGCCGATTCCGCCGATGTGGCTGTGGGTACAGATCAGACCGGGAATAACAACCTTGCCCTTGAGGTCGAAACGCTTCGCAGTGGCGGGAATCGCCACCTTGCCCGCCGGCCCGAGAGCCTTGATCACCCCGGCCTCCACCAGCAGCGTCCCGGCCTCGATCGGCTCGCCCTCAACCGGTATGATTTTCGCTCCTGTGAACGCATGGGGAACCTCCTGCGCCAGGACGGGGGTCCACTGCGCGAGGATCAGTATCAACAGGGTGCAGGCGATTTTCAGCATCAGATAAGACACTCCTCTGGAGAGTCCGAATAACGACGTCCCGGCTCTCGCCGGTAACAGCCCCCGCAGCAACCCGAAGCTCAAATCTACCGCATCCGCCAGCCGGATCCAAAGCTCAAGAGATACAATTCACAGCGGGGCGACCATTTCACGAAAACGACGCGATACCGTTCTTAGCCAGCTCCAGGTCGATAAAACGGTGCCAAAGGGGTGTTGCACAGGTATCCTTAAGCAACGAAAGCCTGTGAATGATAGCCAGAGGATATCCACCATGTCTCGATTCGTATTCCACTTCCTTGGATTGACTCTCCTGCTCGGCGCAGAGCCCTGCTTCGCCCAGATTGTCATTAACGAGATCCAGGCATCCAACGATTCAACCATCAATGATGTCGATGGCGACAGCTCGGACTGGATCGAGCTCCTCAACATCTCCAATGCCCCGTACGACATCGGAGACCACGCTCTCAGTGATGACCCGGATGATCCCCGGAAATGGGTGTTTCCATCTTTCATGATCCCGCCGGGAGAACGCCTGATCGTCTGGTGCTCGGGCAAAGACCTGCGATTCCCGACCACCGAACAGCTCCTTGCCAACGACTCGTCCGTCGAGGTCCGGCCAACGATGCTGGACCTCGATCACCCCTGGCGCTACCTGACCGCGCTGCCGGAAAGCGGCGACCCGCCTCCCGGATGGAACCAGACGAATTTCCTCGAATCACGCAACTGGCAGCTCGGGATACCCGGGTTCGGTTTCGGAGATAATGATGACCGCACCGAGCTGGAGAGTGGAATCGGAGCTGTTTTCCTGCGAACCAACTTCGACGTCCCGAAGATCGGACCGGGAACCAATGTGGCGCTCAACGGCGTCGCCACCCAGTCATCCCAACTCGAAGACTGGGAAGCCGGACGAGCCATCGACGGCAACACCGATGGAGATGGAGAAAACGGCAATTCCGTATCCCAAACCGATGGAGAGAACTCCTGGTGGGAGGTCGACCTCCAGGCGACCCACGACATCTCCTACATCAAACTCTGGAACCGGCTCGATTGCTGCAGCTACCGGTTGACTGATTTCACCGTCACCGTCTTCAATGAAGACCGCGGAGAGATCTATGAAGAATCCTTCCTCTCCGATGGCTCCGGCGTCCTGGGTCCCTGTTTCACTGTCGATGGGATCAATGCGGCGGGTCCTCTCGAGGCCCGGTTCGTTCGAATCTCCATGCCCGGACGTCACCTGAGCCTTGCCGAGGTAGAGATCTTCTCGCTGGAACCAAACGTTGAGCTCGAAGGCATGGTCCTGCAGGTCAACTACGATGATGGGTTCGTAGCCTGGCTCAACGGCACGAGGGTTCTCTCGGTCAACTTTCCCGAAAACGAAGAGCCCACCTTCAACAGCAACTCCACGAGGTCCAGGGAGGCCCGTCGAGTACAGCGGTGGATGGTCCCGGAATGGGCGGGATTGCTGCGGCCGGAGAACAACCTGCTGGCTGTCGCCCTTCTCAACCGGACCCACCGCAGCAACGACCTGAGCTTCATGCCGGAGATCGGCTTCAGCGATCCGACCTTCCACACGAACTTCCAGCTTGATTCCGATGGGGAGGCGCTCCTGCTCACATCCCCCGGCCGGGAGATTCTCGATGGTATCGAGATGCCTGCGCAGAACGAGGACCGCTCCTACGGCCGGGTGCCGGATGGCACAGGCCCCTTCAGCTACCTCTTCTACCCGACACCAGGCGATGTTAACGACACCCACACATCCCAGGACCCCATCGCCTCGTCCATCAACTTCTCCCCTCTCCCCGGATACCACAACGGAAACACAGGGGTTGTTCTCTCGGCCAACATCCCCTTCGATGACTTCGAAATCAGGTACACGACCAACGGCTCGCCTCCAACCAGGGACAGGACGATCTACACGGGCCCCATCAGTGTCACTCGCGACACGGTTATCCGCGCCGCGGGCTTTCTCGATGGCCGCGAGGTTGTCAGATCTTCGGCGGGAACCTACTTCGTTCGACGGCCCCAGCCGAACCTGCCCGTCATGTCCGTATCCATGAATCCGGCAGATTTCAGCAATGTCCATAACAACAGCGGAGGCCGGGGTAGAGGATCGGAACGGGAAGCCTATCTTGAAATTTTCAACGATTCAGGAGAGCAGGCCATCCAGACAGGATTCGGACTGCGGCTCCACGGGGGCGCGGGCCGCGGCGGCGATTTCAACACCAAGAAAGCCTACAAGGCCTATTTCAGGGGAGTATATGGGGACACGAAGCTTCGTTACCCCTTGATCCCCGACACCGAGCTGGAGGTCTTTGACAAGCTGGTGCTGCGCTCGAATTTCAATGACGCCATAGGCAGAAACGGCAACGGCAGCCTCCTTCGTGACCAGCTGATCCGAAATCTCCACAAGGACATGGGCGGTCACATTTCACACGGAGCCTGGTACCACCTGTTCGTCAATACGCAGTACAGGGGAATCTACAATGTCGTTGAACGCATGGACGAAGAGTTCATGGAAGACTATTTCCCCGATGAAGGTTCGGATTGGGACGTCATGAAGACAGGCGATGACGTGCTGGTCGGAAGCAACCAGGAATGGAACCGTATCCAGACCTTCCTGAGCCAGAACAACCTCTCGAGCGACGATGCCTACAACGCATTCGGTGAGTTTGTCGACATTGAAAATTTCACGTCCTATATGATCGTCAACATCTGGGCCCAGAATCATGACTGGCCCCACAACAACTGGTACGCCTCGCGCTCGAGAACGGAGGGAGGCAAGTGGAGATTTTTCTGCTGGGATGCCGAGTTCGGAATCAGCCTGAGCCCCGGCGGCTATTCGTCGAATACCATCACCCACGCCCTCAACGGAGGCGGACGCCTGGCGGTGATCTTCAGAGGGCTGACCAACAACCTGGGCTACCGCCGCTACTTCAACGACTCGGTCGACCGCTATCTCAACGGCCCCCTGAGCCCGGCCAACACGCGCCGGCATCTCGATCAGCTTCGCCAGATCATCCTGCCTGACATCCAGGACGAGCTGAGCCTGGTGCGCGCGAACCGCAACCAGTGGGACAGGAACATCAGCACGATGTACACCTTCCTCTCCAATCGTAACGGCCCCTTCATCTCCCACGTCAGGAGCGAAGCCCGGCTGGCTCCGCCGCCGGACCCGACGCCCAGCATCCGGTCGGTTACACCTGCTGAGATCGTGAATACAGGGGACGTGGTTGTGAGAGTGCGCGGGAGTCGCCTCGTACGAAACATCGAGATTTTCTTCAACGACATTGAGGCGGAGGTCATCAACTACCACGGAATCATCGGCGGAGTCAGCGTACGCGTCCCCTTCGATGGAAGCCTTCAAGGTCCGGTGACGGTGCGGGCACGAAACCCGGATGCCGATGTCGAATCAGACGACACAGCGGGACTCTTCACCGTCTCCCTGCCCGCGCCCCTGGTTACCAGCATCCAACCCTCTACCGGCTCCGCCGCGGGAGGAGATACGGTCTACCTCAGCGGCGGATTCTTCCTCGAAGGCGCCACCGTGTTCTTCGGCGACCAGGAGGCGCCAACGGTCACCCGCTTCGGCCCCAACGCTGACAGTACGGTCCTGCTGCAGGTCACGACTCCCCCGGGACAAGGAGCAGTCGAGGTGAGGGCCGTAAACACCATCCCGGGCAGGTCGGAGTCCATCGACAGCGTGATCTTCACCTACGAAAACGCCGATGGCTATATCAGGGGAGATGTCGATGCAGGCGGAGACATCAACCTGACCGACGCGGTGCAACTGCTGAACTTCCTGTTCTCCGGAGGCACTGAACCGGCCTGCGCCGCGGCGGCCGACACCAACAGGAGCGGCTCTATCGACATGACCGATGCGATCCAGATCCTGAACTTCCTGTTCCTCGGAGCTGAAAATTTCCCCGCCCCGTTCCCTGGGTGTGGACAGGATCCCCTGGGCGAACTGCTCGACTGCGACACAACCAGGAACTGCCAGTAGAGCGCGCCTTTTCCGCAACCCGAATGCGGCCTTCGGCTTAGAGCCGCAACCTCAAATAAGCAGTGTCTCACCAGCCCGCAGACGGTATTCTTGGGGAATCGTAGTATTCACTCGTCCTCCCCCGAGTCCAGCCCCATGCCCCGAACAGCGGCTCTCTATCTTGGAGCCATCCTCCTTCTTCTAAGCCTGCAAACGGCCTCGGCCCAGATCGTCATCAACGAGATCCAGGCATCGAACAGGGAGACGATCGAGGATGTCGATGGGGACAGCGCGGACTGGGTCGAGCTCCAGAACGTCTCCGCCGCGCCCTACGATATCGGCGGCCATGGCCTGAGCGATGACTCGACCAACCTCCTGAAATGGATCTTCCCTTCCTACGTCATCGCCCCCGGCGAGCGGCTCCTGGTCTGGTGTTCCGGCAAGGATCTGCAACTCCCCTCCGAGGAGCAGGTGACCCGGCTCGGCTCAACAATCGAGGTCCGCCCGACAGTCCTCGGCCTGGAGCAGGAGTGGAGCTACCTGAGCGGGCTTCCGGAGAGTGTCGGTCCCGCCGCCGGGTGGAGCCAGCCCGGGTTCGACGCCAGCGGCTGGGAGCGCGGACTGCCGGGCTTCGGCTTTGGAGATAATGATGACCGCACCGAGTTCGAGCGCGGCATCGGCGCCCTCTTCCTCAGGACATCCTTTGACGTCGACAACCTGGAAGCCCTGGAGAGCCTGGTCCTGCAGGTCAACTACGATGACGGCTTCGTCGCCTGGCTCAACGGGACCAGGGTCATCTCGATCCACTTCCCAGAGGACGAGGAGCCGACCTTCGCGAGCAATTCCGCCCGGTCAAGAGAGGCTCGACGGGTGCAGCGCTGGATGGTCCCGGAATGGATCGACCTTCTGCGTCCCCGCGACAACCTGCTGGCCGTCGCGGTGCTCAACAGGACACACAACAGCAACGACATGAGCTTCCTGCCGGAACTGGGAACGGTAGGACCTACCTTCCACACAAACTTCGAGCTGGACTCCGATGGGGAGGTCATTATTTTTTCGAACCCCGAAGGAGAAATAATCGACGGTCTCGACATGCCCGAGCAGAGCATGGACCGGTCCTACGCCCGCGTCCCTGATGGAACGGGAGATTTCGGCTACCTGCTCTACCCGACGCCCGGAACAGCCAATGACACCCACTCCTCAGACCGGATCCTGCCCTACGAGGTGGACTTCAGTCCTTCCGGCGGGTTCAAGGACGGCGCCCAGAGCGTCACCCTCTCAGCCGACATCCCCTTCGATGATTTCCAGATCAGGTATACCACCAATGGAACGACTCCCACGCAGACAAGCTCTCTCTACAGCGAGCCGATACAGATCTCCAGGGACCGGGTTATCCGGGCTGCGGGCTTCCTCGGTGACCAGCTAGTCCTCGAGCCTTCCTCCGAGAGCTATTTCATCACCAGCAGGGACTTTGTCCTGCCTGCTCTCTCGGTCTCAATGGATCCCGGACACTTCCAGGAAGTACACAACAACACCGGCGCAAGAGGACGCGCGGCGGAGCGCGAGGGCTTCCTCGAAATCTTCGAGCTGGATGGCAGTCCTGCCCTCAAGACCGGCTTCGGCATGCGGCTGCACGGCGGAGCCGGCCGCAACGGGGGCTTCGGCATCAAGAAGGCCTACAAGGCCTATTTCAGAGGCGAATACGGCGCCAAGAAGCTGCGCTACCCGATCATCCCCGACACCGACGTCGAGGGCTTCGACAAGCTCGTGCTGCGCTCGAACTTCAACGATGCCTTTCGAACCGGCGGCGGGGCCGCCTATATTCGCGACCAGGTCCTCCGTGATCTCCACCAGGACATGGGAGCGCTCGTCTCCAATGGCTCCTGGTACAACCTGTTCGTCAACATGCAGTACCGCGGGGTCTACAACATAGTCGAGCGGATGGACAAGGTCTTCTTCGCCTCCTATTTCCCCGAAGATGGAGAGAACTGGGACGTGGTCAAGACCGGGGATGACATCCTTGATGGTGACAACTCCGCGTGGACAGCGATGCTCAATTTCTTCCGAACCACGAATATGCGGGAGCCCGGCAATCTCGAACTGGCTGCCGAGAAGATCGACATCGAAAACTACACGTCCTACATGCTCCTGAATATCTGGGGCCAGAACCATGACTGGCCCCACAACAACTGGTACGCCGCCCGTCCGCGCCGGGAAGATGGGAAATGGATCTTCCTGAGCTGGGATGCTGAATTCGGCCTCGGCCGTAATCCCGGCGGCTGGTCATCCGACACCTTCAATCACGTGCTGAGCAGAAACTCGAGTCTCTCGACCATCATGAGCAGTCTCATCAACAGTCCGGACTACGCCCAGTACCTGATCGATGAGCTGGATCGCTACCTTGAAGGTCCACTCTCACCGCAGAATGTCATCACCGAAATTCGGCGGCACAAGAGCGCGATCGAGGGCGATATGATCGAGGAGTGCCGAATGAGCGGCCAGTCGATCGGCACCTGGAATGCCAACGTGAGAACCCTCGAGGTCTTTGCCCAACGCCGTGGTCCGGTCATCAGGACAGCCATTCTCAACTCAGCCCGCATCCCGATGCCGCGGGCTCGCTATACGCGGCCGAATGCGATCGAGCTGGTGGACCCGGTCGAGATCCGGATCTTCGGCACCCGCTTCACCGACAATACCACCGTCACCTTCAACGACATACCATCTCCCCGAACGGAGCGGGTCTCCAGCCGCGAACTGCTGGCCGTGGTGCCGGCCGACATGAGCCTGGAGGGCCAGCCGACGATCACCCTGGCGGACCCCGTCCAGGGGCGCTTCACCTCACGGGAACTGCTCGAGGTCACCCTCGTCCGCCCCGCGCCGAGAGTCATCCGGCCTGACCTTGGTTCTGAAAGCGGCGGAGACACCATCACGATCGAGGGGGAAAACTTCACCGAGGGCGCCCGGGTTGAATTTAACGGTATCCCCTCGCCGCAGGTTGAAGCCGCAGGAGATACCGGGGAGGCTCTCTCCGTGGTAACTCCACCGGGACAGGGCCTGGTCAAGGTACGTGTCATCAACACCCGCCCGGGAGACCTGCCCTCCGCGAACGAGCTCGACTTTATCTACATCCCCTCGGAATCCGAAAGCTTTCTGCGCGGCGACTGCGATGGAGACGGACGCCACAGCATCAGCGATGGAATCTGCATCCTCTCCTACCTCTTCAGGGGATCCCAGGTCGGCTGCCCCGACAGCGTCGACACCGACGACTCAGGAAGCCTCGGACTCACCGATGCGGTCTACCTGCTCAACTGGCTCTTCCGCCTCGACCCGGCCCCCGCCGCGCCGTTCCCGGACTGCGGCACCGACCCGACCGGCGACGAGCTTGACTGCCCCGTTGGAGGCTCCTGCGGCTGAGCCCCCGACCCGGGCAACACCCCTCAGACCTGCATCTGGAGCAACTCACCAATCGCATCCCGCACCTGTTCGAGCTCCGTCTCACTCAGTTCCGGATTGGCAATCTCATAGGTCTTGTCACTCTCGCGGCGCTCCTGGAGCTCAAGCCACTCAAACTTGTCGCGGATGAAGGTTCCCTTGAGGAGCAGGATCTTCTTGCGAATCAGCAGAAGCGAGAGAACGAAACGCAGGTCGCGGCGCTGGGATTCACTGGGACCGGGAGGCGCACCCGCTTCCTCTTCTCCAGCCGTCTCCGGCTCCACCTTTGATTCAGCTTCAGCCTTGCCGCCGAGCCCTCTGAAAAATTCGAGGACCACCAGGGGATCAAAGCGGATCTTGACCGCCTCTCCATCCGGCTCTTCAGGTCGACGGGTACGCCAGTAGGCGAAGATACCGGAACGATCCACCCTGCTGGTGGTCTCGCCGCCCTCCTCCGGAGCCCAGCAGGAAACACAATAATTCCTCCGGGCGAACTCCTCCTCCAGGAAGCAGATCGTCGAATAGAACTCTCCACCGGGCGAGAGGTCTCCCTGGCAGGCGCAGCATTGATGCTCAGGCGTCGGAAATTGGTAGGCCCTGTCTTTCATTCTTCACTTCCTTTGCACGGCCTTGAACCAGGAGGCCGCCAAGGCTTCAGCGGCCGGAGCGGCCTTCGAAGCGCACAGCGCAGATTGTACGAACCCCCGACTGGAAAACAACAGCAATCAAAACTCTATCGCCGGCCGCCGAGCCGAATCGCGCGCCGACTCCGGCAGGCACCGCCGTAAAAGATTTCATGGAATTACGGGACGATCTTTGGTTAGTTCGTCTGGTACGAGAGTAACAGTTGAAGGCTGGATTCCGGCGGGGCAAGCGGAGCGCCGTTGCTTCCCCTTCGAGAAAAAGTGAAGAACCCGGCATGCCCAAAGATTTCGTTCATCTCCACGTCCACAGCGACTTCAGCCTCCTTGATGGAGCAGCCTCAATAAAGAAGCTCGTCGCCAAGGCCAAGAACGACAATATGCACTCGCTGGCCTTGACGGATCACGGCAATATGTTCGGCGCTCTCCAGTTCTACCGCGAATGCAAAGCTGAAAACATCAAGCCGATCATCGGGATGGAAGCCTATGTATCCCCGGGGTCTCGCACCGATCGCAAGCGTTCGGAATATGGAGCCTATTTCCATTTCCTGCTGTTGGCCAAGGACCTGGAGGGATACCACAACCTCATGAAGCTCTCCTCTCTCGGCTACCAGGAGGGCTTCTACTACAAACCCAGGATTGACAAGGACATCCTGCGAGAGCACTCAAAGGGCCTGGTCGGCTCGAGTGCCTGCCTGTCGAGCCCGGTCAACCGCATGGCCCTGATGGGAACTGAAGAGCAACTCCGATCAGAAATCGAGGACTACAACGGAATCTTTGAGCCGGGGTCGTTCTTCCTGGAGATCCAGGACCACGGACTGAAAGAACAGCGGGACATTCTTGAAAAAATTCCTCCCCTGGCGAAGGAGTACGGAATCCCGATGATCGCCACCAACGATGTCCACTACCTGACAAAAGAGGACGCCCGGGCGCAGGAGATCCACCTCTGCATCAACACCGGCAAGACGATGGAGGATGACGACCGGCTGCGCATGCACACGAGCGAATTCTTCTTCCGCAACAAGGAGGAGATGGACTGCATCTTCAAGGATTTCCCCGAGGCGATCGAAAACACCGTCATGATCGCGGAGATGTGCGATCTCGAGCTGGACTTCAGCAAGACCCACCTCCCGCCATTCACCATCGACAAGGATGAAAAAGAGGACGACCCGGAGGCCTATTTCCTTCGGCTCTGCAAGGATGGATGCCGTGAACGCTACGATGATTTTGACGAGAACCAGGAGGCCCTGGACCGGCTCGAGTACGAGGTCGGAATCATCAAGGAGATGGGATTTGTCAGCTACTTCCTCATCACCTGGGACTTTATCCGCTACGCCAAAGAGCAGGGCATCCCCGTCGGGCCTGGCAGGGGCTCCGCCGCGGGAAGCATCGTCGCCTATGCCCTGGGCATCACCAACATCGACCCCCTGCGCTACGACCTTCTGTTCGAACGGTTCCTGAATGTCGACCGTATCTCCATGCCTGATATCGATATCGACTTCTGCATGGATGGACGGGAGGAGGTTATCAACTACGTCCGCGAGAAATATGG
>DCKY01000052.1:0-3888 GCA_002320775.1 Planctomycetes bacterium UBA1662 | reverse complement strand
CGGGCCCTCAACATACCGCTGCCCGAGGTCGATGCCATCGCCAAGAAGATCCCCGGAGGACCCGGGGTCAAGCTTGGCGAGAGCCTTGCGGCGGACAAGGAGCTCGCGGCCATGGGGGAAAAAGATCCCCGCATCGCCGAGCTCTTCGAGATAGCCCAGAGGCTCGAGGGCCTCAACCGCCACCAGTCCACCCATGCGGCGGGTGTCGTCATCGGAGACGCCCCGCTCATCGACATGATCCCTCTCTGTAAGAACGGAGATGACATCCTGAGCCAGTGGTCCATGGAGGACCTCGAGAAAATCGGCATGCTGAAGTTGGATTTTCTCGGTCTCCGAACCCTTACCATCATCTCCCGCTGCACCAAGGAGATCCTGAAAACCCGCGGCAAGACACTCGAAATCGACAACATCCCCCTGGACGATCCAAGCACCTACGAGCTGCTCTGCAAGGGGGAATCGATCGCCGTCTTCCAGCTTGAATCCAAGGGGATGCGGGACCTCCTCCAGAAGCTCAGGCCGGACAGCTTCGAGGACATCATCGCCCTCATCGCTCTGTATCGCCCCGGCCCCATCGAGGGCGGCATGGTTGACGATTATGTAAAGGTCAAGCATGGCCAGCAGGAATGGGAGCCTATACATCCTCTGCTTTCGCCCATCCTGGCCGAGACCAATGGCGTCATCCTCTACCAGGAGCAGGTGATGCGCATCGCCAATGAACTCGCGGGCTTCAGCCTGAGCGAGGCGGACACCCTCAGGCGCGCGATGGGGAAGAAGAAGATGAAGCTCATGGCAGAATTCTCTGACCAGTTCATCGAGGGCTCCCAGAAAAACGATGTCTCCATTAAAGGAGCGAAGGAGATCTACGACCTCATCGAAAAGTTCGCGGGCTACGGATTCAACAAGTCCCACTCCGCCGCTTACGCAGTCCTGAGCTACCAGACAGCCTACCTCAAGGCAAACTACCCGGCTGAATTCATGGCCGCCGTGATGACCTGCGAGATGAACAATACCGACAAGATTGTCGAAAATCTCGAGGAGTGCAGGCGCATGAACATCGAATTCAAGGCGCCCGACATCAACACCTCGGAGAAGGAGTTCACGGTTGTCGACAACAAGATCTGGTATGGCCTGGAGGCCGTCAAGGGACTCGGAGGCAAGGTCGTCGATGGGATCCTTGAGGCAAGGCGCGAGGCCGAGTTCAAGTCGATCTTTGATCTCTCAGAGCGCATAGCCGGCAACTCCATCAACAAGTCGGCGCTCGAGCAATTAATCAAGAGCGGAGCCTTCGATTGCTTCGAAAAGAAACGGGCTCAATTGGTGGAGACCGTCCCGACCGCCCTGAAGCGCGGACAGGAGGCGCGCAAGGACAAGGAGCGCGGGCAGATGACCTTTGGCTTCCTCGCCGCTTCCGCCCAGGAGGAAGGAGAGACCGACGACTCCTATCCGGACATCGACGAGTGGAGTGAAGCAGAGAAGCTCGCCAATGAAAAACAAAGCCTCGGGTTCTATCTCAGCGGCCACCCCCTGCAGAAATGGTGGCCCATCCTGAAGGGCTACACCACCACCACAGTTGAACAGCACCTCGAGGAAAGCGAGAACTCGAAGGTCCGTATTGGAGCGCTGGTGACCAAGCTCGAGAAGAGGGTCATGCGCAGAACAGGGCAGCCCTTCTATATCGCCACAGTGGAAGACATGAAACAGTCGATGGAGCTTTTCATCAGCGAAGATATGCACGAAAAATATGGGGAGCACCTGGTGGCGGATGCGATCATCCTGGTCACCGGCAAGATCTACAACAGGGCGAATGGAAAGAGCCTGCGAGTAGAGCGAATCATACCGATGAAGGATATCCCGAGGCTGCTGACAAACGACCTCAGCATCCGGATTCCCCCTGAAAATGACGACAGCGACAAGCTGAAGTACAATCTCAAGAACCTCCTCGGCAGCCACCGGGGAGATTGCCCGGTCTTTCTCGTCCTTTCAAACGGAACAAGCTCAGGCAAGCGGATTCTTGTCGGTAAGGAGCTCTTCGTCACGCCCGACTACGAGCTCTTCGATGGGATCCGGAATCTCTTCGGAGAAAACTCCCTCGTCATCAACAACGCTGGCTGAGGAAGAAACAAGACGGCGGCTTGGAGAAACGCGCCCCCATGGTCAAGAGTCCGCTTTCCATTGAAGACTTCCCCGCCGGATTCGAGAGCCGTCTCGATGCCAACCTCGAGGATTGCAGGGCCCGGATCGCCGCGGCAGCCGTTCGCTCCGCCCGCGCCGCCGAAGACGTCACCCTGATCACAGTGAGCAAGTATGTCGACTCAGGAGTCATGCGCGTCCTCTACGACCTGGGAGTCCGAAAATTCGGAGAGAACAGGCCGCAGGAGGCTGCCAGGAAGAGCAGGGAACTGGCAGATCTCGATGGGATCGAGATCCACTTCATCGGCCACCTGCAGAGAAACAAGGCTCGATTGACGGTGGAACATTGCCAATCGATACACTCCCTCAACTCGTCTCGCCTCCTCAAAGAGCTCGAACGGCGATTGGATAACCTTGAAACAGGTCAGCCGGACATCTTCGTCGAGGTAAACATCTCCGCAGAAGAGTCCAAGATGGGACTGCCGGCCGAAGAGCTGACGAGCCTCCTTACGGACATCTCGAGCTCACCAAATGTGGCCGCGAGGCTGCAGGGTCTGATGACCATTCCTTCGTATTCCAGCGAAGCCGATGGAACACGCGCCTGTTTCACGCAATTGCGAAGACTTCGTGACCAGCATATCACCTCAGGGTTACTACCCCCTGGAGCGGGACTGTCGATGGGAATGAGCTCGGACTTTGAGATGGCCATCGAAGAAGGAGCTACCGTGGTGCGAGTCGGAAGTGCGATCTACAGCCAGGACTGAGAAAACCGCGATGACTGGGGAAAGAGCCGCAAGCCAGGTCGACATGGAAGAAACGGATTCAGGCGTGCTCATCAATATACGCGCGGCACCGGGAGCCGCCCGGGACAAGGTCCTCGGAATTCATGCAAACGCCCTGAAAATCGCCGTCTGCGCGCCCGCGCTTGCCGGTAAGGCCAACAAGGCCCTCTGCCGTATTCTCGCAAAGAAGCTCGCTATCAAGCGCTCTTCCGTCAGCCTCCACAGCGGCAAGACATCGCAAAACAAGCGTTTTCTGCTGGCGGGCCTCAGCAAAGCCGAAGCTGCCGGGATCGTAGCTGAAGCGCTCCCCGCCGAAAAGAGGTCCCGATAATAGGCCATTAAGAGATCCTAGTTCCGCTTCTTTTCCTTTGCTTTAAGGACGTCTTCTGACGATATATTGAAAACCTGCTGGTGGTTTTCATGACATCAGCCCCCATAAAAACGAAACACGGAATAAAAAAGAACAGGGAAGAGACATGATCCACATTGAAGAAGAAGAACTGAAACTGATCCACCTGGGTGATGATGAGGAGGGAGAAGATGAAAAGGAGCAGAAGGCTCCAAAGACTCCAGCCGTCGCCATGGACCTCCTCAAGAAAGAGCGAACGATTATCATCTCCGAGGAGGTTTCGCCGAAGCTCACCCAGCGGGTCATGAGCTCACTGCTCTGGCTTGATTCGCAATCAGATGACCCGATCAAGCTCTATATCAATACGCCCGGCGGGTCGGCCGATGATGGTTTCGCGATCTTCGACCTGATCCGTTTCGTTAAGGCGCCTGTCTACAACATCAGCTTCGGATTGAACGCCAGCGCCGGGACTATCATCCTCCTTGGCGCACCAAAGGAGAGGCGGCTGGCCCTTCCAAATGCCAGGATCATGATCCACCAGCCCTCCGGCGGCAGCCGCGGCCGCTCCTCCGACATCGAGATCACCGCAGAGGAAATTCTCAAGCTTCGCCACCGTGCCAACGAGGT
>DCKY01000276.1 GCA_002320775.1 Planctomycetes bacterium UBA1662 | reverse complement strand
ATGGCCTTGCCCTTGCCTGAGCTGATAGTGGCGGTCTCCATTCTGCAGTTGATGTATTCATCCGCTCCGGGTACGGACTCCTTCATTCGAAGGATGGCCTCTCTCTTGCCGCGGTCAAGAAGCGGGGAGTAGGCCTTCAGCTCCCCGCCGAAGATCATCCTCCAGGACGAGAGGAACCGCTTGAAGTAGTCGATCGAGACTACGACCGAGCCAATGGCGAGGTCCGCGTGAGCAATGTTTTCGCTCGACGGCACCCTGGCAGTGATGGCGGGTTTGTCCAGGAAGGCTTCCTCCCGGATACCGATATTCCTGTAGTGTTTGCGCTCCTTGGATTTGCCGATGATAAAACCCAGCAGCAGGAGCACTATGAAAATAACGAGCTCGAGCATCAGACCCTCACGGCGGTTCCGTAGGCTAAAATTTCAGCCGCTCCGGCAGCCACGGAAGATGTGGCGATACGGACATTGATGACCGCGTTGGCTCCAAGCTCTTCGGCCTGCCGGCACATTCGCTCAAGAGCCTGGTTGCGGGACTCCTGCAGGAGTTCCGTGTAGCCCTTGAGTTCGCCGCCGACAATATTCTTGAAGCCGGCCATGAGATCGCGTCCAAAATGTTTGGCCCTGATCGTGGACCCCTGCACCAGTCCATAGTGCTCCTGGATAGTCTCTCCAGGGATCGTTTCAACATTGGTCAGAATCATTTCCGAGCCTCCCTTCTGTCTCGATCCTACTTGAAACAGGAGATGATGATCAAAGAGTGTCTTTGGCGACGGACCATCTGTAGCCGCCTGCTCCACCCGGTATTGGGTTGCAGAGGCGATATTGCCGTTTTTGAGTTTTTACCTGGCCGGGTTCGGCTTCCCCGGACTCGGCTTCAGCGGGCGCCCTTTGCCCTTCGCTTCTCTGTCCCGTCCGAATGACCGATCGGTGTCCTGGGCTGGAAATTGAAGCTCATCCAGGATGGCGTTCTTTCCACTGTCCCTGTCGACCAGGAGAAGGGCCTCTCCGTCCCGGGAGAGGCGGAAGCTGGCATGGAGCCCGGAAACATCGGTGTCGCCATCGAGCCAGATGACCAGGTAGCTCTCGGCGGCGATGGCCGTTCCCTCCGGGAATTTCCATTTGCGAGGATTGTTGGGGGAGTCGCTCAGGTAGAGGCCAGAGAGGTCGACGGCCTTCGATGAGCTGTTGTAGAGCTCGACCCAGTCTTCGAATTCTTCCTGGGGATCGGTGTTGGTCTTCTGGTTGGAGGCGAGGATCTCGCTGATCCGAACAGGGAAGCCCGACCTTCGGATGGCCTGGACCCTGTAGCTGAGGGGGGATCCTTCCGCGCGGCGGGGCTCAAAGACAGTGGCATCATTTGCCGCGGAGCGCGCCTCGGCGTAATAACGAACCAGGGTACCCGCGGGGTAGGCGGGGATGCTGCCGGTCCAGGCGGCGCCGTTTTTCTTCATCTCAGAGGCTGCGAAGGCGCCGAATTTTCCGGTGGCATGGTAGAGCAGCACCTTGCCGGCCTTCTCACCCTTGCCGGTTCGGATGCTGACCTTCACCTCGGATGAAGGAGAGGCTTCCGAGGGGCTGGCCTTGATGCTGCTGATGACGGGAGCCTTTTTCGACAGAGCCGGGTGCTTGAGCAGGTAGGCCCTGCGCTCGTTGACGAATTTCTTGATTCCCGTTACCGGTCGGCGTCCTCCGGAGAAATCTCCATCGACGCCCTGTTCGTAGGCTTCCGTCGGGTAGAGCTTGGTGGTGTCCTTGGCGATCTCATCTCCCAGCACTGACCGGTAGCCGGCGACCACGGGCCCAATGACCTTCCAGTCGAGGGATTCATCGAGAATCGTCTTCACGTGGGCGATGTAGCGCGCCTTGAGGTTCGGAGCTGAAAGGAGCTTGCTGATCAGGGGCCGCTCTCTCGAGTTTTCAAACTCGAGGGGGCTCTGGGAGAATGGTCCGCTGTCGCGGTTCGCCGCCTGGGGTGGGGGGGAGCCGGGCCTGCGGTCATCCGGACGCCTGGCGTCGTCACCGCCGAGCCTGGGCGGGCGTCCGAAGGGACCTGAAGGCCTGCCGCCGCGTCCGGCATCGCCGGGACGTCGGCCCCTGCCGCGTCTTCCTCCGCCGGGGCCTCCGCCTCCTCCACGCAGCCCGAAGGTCTCGTTGCTGTCGTAGGGCATCAGGTTCATTCGGCCTCCTGGGTCCTGGTACATGATGAAGTCGCTGCCCCGGCTGACGTAGCCGTCGCCGTCCATCAGCAGGTTGTCGATCGCGATGAACCAGAGCGCGCGGTCGATGTTGAGGGTCTTGCCGAGGACCTCTTCGACCTGATCGGCGGGAGTTTCATCGAGCAGCTTGCTCAGCTCGACGATCGACTTCCAGGAAGACTCGGGGGCCTCGGTCGTTTTCAGCTGAAGGTAGGACTTGTACTCATCGAGGTTTTCGCCGAAATAGCGCAGCCCCGGCGCGCGCTGGGGATTGGCGGGTACCTTCCAGCGGATGCCCTTCTTGGTGTCGTACCAGTCGGCCAGGAAGTCCTTATTGTATTGCTGGATGTTGAGGTAGATGCCCCAGCTCGTTCCGTTGATGACCAGCTTGACGTAATTCGATTTCGAGGTCGGCAGGTATTTGCCGGTGACATGGTCAAAGAGCACGTGGCGCAGGAAAGATGGGTCGGCGTGGCTGTTCAGGAGGTTGAGGGTCTTGTAGCCGTAGAGTCCCTTGTGGTCACCGTATTCCATGCGAATGTTGAAGGACCGCTTCTGGCCGGCGGAGACCCCGAAGAAGGATGAGTTGCCCCTGAACTGGACCCCGACGCCTTTGTAGGTCTCTCCATCGACGGTCATGTCGACAGGCATCTCCACATCGGTCCTGTAGAAGTCGGCGAGCTCCGTTTCCCAGTCTTCACCGGGAAATTCGATGAAGATCGTTCGCAGGATGGAGGCGTCGTAGAGCGACTTGTCGGGGTAGTTTTTCACATCCGCGGGGGTGAGCTTTTCAGGCTTGCCGGGGTTGCGCTCACGGGATTCTCCGCCGCCGGGCCGCCGTCCGCGCCGACGGCTGCTGCTGCCCTGTTCCTTGACGTAGACCCGGGCCCTGGCTCGTTCTTCAACATTGAGCTTTCCATCTCCATCCTCGTCGAATTTCTCGACCACCTTGAGATCCTGTCTGCCCGGTCCCCCGCCGCGTCCGCCGCCCGGGGGTGGTTGTCCGGGGCGATCGCCTTCAGGGCGGTTGCCCTGGGGACGATTTCCTTCCGGGCGATTGCCGCCGGGGCGTTCCTCGAGCGATCGGAAGATGAAATCACGCATCTCCTTGCGCTCGGCCTCGTTCAATTCGCCATCGCCATCGGCATCAAAGCGTTTGAGCATGGCCTCGCGGTCAAAAGGGTCCTCTCGCCGAACACGCTCGTCCTGTGAAAAGGATGTCGAGGCACAGAAGGTCGAGAAGATAAATAGAATCGTGAATATTCGTTGGTTGGTCCTGGTCATGTTTCCGTCTGGCTCTGGAAAAAGAAGGGCTTCTATTCAGACTTGCTGAGAGAGGTGCGCGTTCAGCGTCAATCCTCATCAAGCCGTGTATTATACAGTAACCCCGGCAGTGGGTGCAGGTTGCAAAGAGTCTTTAGTTGTCTTCAATCAACCCGGATGGGACTGGGACTTCCTGGATTCTTCCCATGCCTTGAGGACGTGTTCGACGATCTCGTTGACGCCTTCGCCGTGCTTGACCCTGGCGAGGATGAAGGGGCCATCGCCGCGCATCTTCGCGCTGTCTCGTTCCATGACCGAGAGGTCGGCGCCGATGGCCTCCGCCAGGTCGGTCTTGTTGATGACCAGGAGGTCGGACTGGGTAATTCCAGGCCCGCCCTTGCGCGGAATCTTATCACCGCCCGAGACGTCGATGACGTAGATCGTGTAGTCGGCGAGCTCCCGGCTGAAGTGGGCGGCGAGGTTGTCGCCGCCGGACTCGCAGAAGAGCATGTCGGGCTTAATCTTAGCGGTGAGCTCCTCCAGCGCCAGGAGGTTGGAGGAGACATCTTCGCGGATGGCGGCGTGAGGACAGCCGCCGGTCTCGACCGCCTCGATACGCTCGGCTTCGAGGGCTTCGTTGCGGATCAGGAACTCGGCATCTTCACGCGTGAAGATATCGTTGGTCACCGCGGCGAGGCTGAAGCGCTCACGCAACTCGCCGCAGAGCGCCAGCAGCAGGGCTGTTTTGCCGCTGCCGACCGGTCCGCCGACTCCAACGGTAAAGGCGCGGCGACTGTAATCCCTCTCGGCCGCCGACGGATCGCGTTCCTCAAACAGGCCGGGATGATCCATGTGTTCATGGGTGTGCCCATGCCCGGTGTCATCACAGGAGTGATCATGAGTGTGCTCATGATCGTGGCTGTGCGAATGTTCGCCGTGGGAGTGGTCGTGGGAATGGGTTGAACTCATTGCGGGCTCCAAATTTTCTTCAGCTCTGAAAAAGTCTCGAATAGAGGCGGTCCTGGTTGGTCTGCAGCGCCTCGATGACGGGCGCCGTCTGGGCTATGTCATCCAGGCTCGGAATGGGCAGGTCGGTTACGATGTCCTCGGCAAACGAGGCCGCCTTGCGCTGGATAACCTGCGCGCGTAATGGCCCAATAACCCCAAGTCTTACGGCACTCGATAAAATACCACGGATGATGAAATAGAGGTAGATTCCGGAAGCTGTTTGGTCTTTTATATTCAGGATATTCGAGATAAGACCAAACACCGGCGGAAGATGGCATGAGAGTCCATTTTCAATTACGTTGGTGCGCAATTGAGTAAGTTTGGAATTCTGAAAGACTGTTTCGCAGGTTGCAAGGAGGGTGGCCCCCTGGCGCCGACTGGCACGGTTGGCTACATGATTGCTCAGGAAAGCATTGCACAGACTATCAAGCTCATAGAACGAATCCGGATCGTTTCGGGCGGAGATCACGAAAGGGAGCTGGCCGTTTGACGCCTGCTCCAGGCTGGTTCTTGTAAAGGCCAGCAGGTCTTCTTCGTTCTCTACTCTGCCGTTTTGCCAGGCCGCTTCAAGGCCGCTGGAATGAGCAAAACTTCCCGCTGGAAAAGCGGAGTCTATTAATTGCCAGACGAGCCAGTCGGAGGATGACATAGAGGCTATTCCCTGAATTTCAGCGGTTTACATTAGAAATAAGAATTCGGATTATGCTGGCTCCTGAGCTAGCTCGTCAAGAATCTCTGCGAATGAAAGAATTCGCAGCCTGACCCCAGGCTTGAATGCACAGTAATTGTTCTGCCGCACAAGATAAGGCATCCAGTCAGGACATTTATTGTGCAGCCATGGCTTTTATGAGCCATGGGGAAAGTTTTGAAAGGAGGTCGTTTCAAAAGCATAGATTTTGATTTTAAGGTTCTCCCGACTGTTTAAGACTTTGATCTGTAATCGTTTAGGTCGGGTCTTTGCCGGAAGGGAGGTTGTAATTTCCGGGCCTGCAAGGCAGATCAGCTTCTTAAGCTGGATCTGTGGCACGGCAATTGCGAATTGTACGGCTTAGTTCTCTTGAAATTTCAGGTTTGAGATTTTGGGAGGTATTCATTTTAGACCATTAGGGCTGAGAAGTTCAGCCAGGTCGGATTGTTCAGGCGGTTCGGTTTAAAGGATTAAGCACGAAATGTCTGGACGGGTATTTTTTTATGGAGGTGCTGTCTTG
>DCKY01000023.1:23534-27126 GCA_002320775.1 Planctomycetes bacterium UBA1662 | reverse complement strand
TCCTGTGGGCCTCCATGCCCGACGATGAGCTATTCGCCCTGGCGGCTGACGGTCGGTTGCTCGATGGGACGGTTCTTGCCGCGCAGGTCGGCCGGATGCTGAAATCTCCCCGGCGCGTTTCCCTGTCAGAAGATTTTGCCGGGCAGTGGCTGGGATTTGGCGAGCTGTGGACCAACAAGGTCTTCTACCGGAACGAAAGATGGAGCCGCGGCATCTACGATGAGCTGTTGTTCTTCTTCGATGAGCTGATCAAGTCCGACCGGAGCATCCTGGATATTGTCGACTCGGATTGGATCTACCAGAGCGACTACACCGGCGTTCGCACCGCGGGCAAGAGGCATACCTTCGATGCGAAGCATGGGGACATCTTCGCGTCGCGCCGCAACAACCCCCCGGGAATCCAGGAGCAATTCTACAAGCCTCCGTACCTTCTCAAGATCAAGAGCGACCAGCGTGGCGGCCTGATCACCACAGTTGGAATCTTGCGGGTGACTTCCGCGCCTGAGAAAACCAACCCTATCCGCCGCGGAGTCTGGCTGCTGGACCGCATCGTCGGGCGTCCGCTGCACGCGCCGGAAAATGTTCCTGCCCTGAGCAAGAGCGAGAAGGTGGATGGGAAGAAGCTCACCGACCTTGCCGACATCCTGAAGGCGCATACCAGCAAGGCCATCTGCGTCAGCTGCCACAAGCACATCGACCCTCTCGGGCTGGGGCTCGAGAACTTCGACCCCTTCGGGAAATGGAGAGCATCCTACAGGAATAAGCGCCCGGTAAGGTCCAGCGGGGTGTTTCCCAACGGAGACACATTCGAGACGCCACGGCGGATGAAGCAGATCCTGGTTGAAGAATACCGCGCTCCGATCGTGAAAAACATCGCCGGACGGATGTTTTCCTACGCCCTGGGCCGCAAGCTGGAGCCGCATGACCGCCCCGCTCTCAGAAGAATTTGCGATACCCTCGAGCAGGATGGCTTTAAGATCAACACGTTGATTGCCGACATCGTGAGGAGTAAGCAGTTCCAGTATCGACAGGACCATCCATGAGCAGAGAATCCTACCTCATCCCGCGACGGTCTTTTCTCCGGGGAGTCGGTGCGGCCCTGGCCTTGCCCTCGCTGGAGATCATGTCCCCGGCCCTGGGCTACGGCAACTCCGCGGCGGCGAAGAATCTTCGCCTTTGTGTCCTCTTTAAGGGAGCTGGAGTGAATCCTAATTCGTGGGATATCACTGGAGCTACAGAGACGGAATTCACGCTCTCGAAGCTGCTCAGCCCGTTGGAGAAGAACAAGAAAGACATCGTTATCCTGCGCAACATCGACGCTGACCAGCGCGCCAATGGTGGGCATGAGAACGTGACGTTGACTTTCATGACCGGCAATGTCCGCAAGTCCCGTCTTGTGCAGCGGCAGTCTTTTGACCAGGTCATCGCGGATCATGTAGGCGATGCAACCCCCGTGAAATCTCTGCAGCTGCGTAGCGACACCTATCTCGACGCCAACGACCCCTCTGAGAACTTTCTCTCCTTCGGCGCTGACGGCAGGTCCCTGCCTGTTGAGCACAATCCCGAGGTGGTTTTCAATCGCCTCTTCAAGGGTTTCAACAACAGCGGCTTCCGCAAGCGGACCGCGAGCGTTCTCGATGAGGTGAAGGCGAGCTACCAGTCGATCGTCCGCAAGGCGAGCAATAGGGACCGACAGGTGCTCGAACACTATCTGCAGTCGGTTCGCGACGTGGAGCGGGAGCTCGACCAGTTCAAAACCCGCGGAAATGCTGTACGGGACTCGAGGATGAAGCAAATCCAACCGGTGGCGGCGGCCGCTGATCTCGCGCAGCGCACCCGGGCGATGCTGGACCTCATCGCGCTGGCCTATTGGACCGACATGACCCGGGTGAGCACCTTGATGATGGCCCACACCGAGTCCCGGTCGACCTATGATTTTCTTGGAATCAACGATGAGCTTCATATGCTGTCCCACTTCGTTCGCACGCGCAATCGATCTTCGGGGCTTTCGGGATATGACAAGATCAACCACTGGTATGTGCAGCAGTTCTCCTATTTCATCGAAAAGCTGAAATCCCTCGACGACGACGAGGGGTCCGTTTTTGACAACTCGATCGTTCTCTTTGGCTCCGGTATCAAGCACGGCGACTATCACTCGGTCACCGACCTGCCGCTGGTGCTCTCCGGCGGGGGAGGCGGCCAGATCCTGCCGGGGCGTTACGTGAAATACCCCAACACTCCCAATGGCAACCTGCTCCTGAAGCTCATGAACATGATGGGCGTCAAAAAAGAGCAATACGGCAACTCGACCGGTGTCCTGCCCGGCATCTCGGAAAAAGCGAACCTCGCTCCGAAATATGTAGATGATGGTTCGTGGAAGATCCTCCAGGACGAGGGCGGCAAGCTCCTGGTCAAGGGGATGCTGAAGATCAGCGTCAAGCCGGACGACCTGAACCTCTATCTCGTGCAATTGTCCAATGGCGAGAGCCTCGAGGTACGCACAGGCTTCGGCACCGTCCACAACCTGCGCATCGATGCCTGTGTCGGCTCGGTCGTGGAGCTCGAGGGCGATTACAAGGTCAAGGATGGCCGCAAGGTGATCACCAGGGTCAAGCGCTGCAAGCGACTCTGAGCGCCGCCCGGCTCCGGCTGTTCATCAGGCGAAGATCTTCTCCGCCACCTCTCCATGCACATCGGTCAGGCGGAAGTCTCGTCCGGCGTAGCGATAGGTCAGGCGCTCGTGGTCGACTCCCATGATGTGCAGCAGCGTGGCGTGCAGATCGTGGATCGTCATTCGGTCCTCGATGGCGTAGTAGCCGAACTCATCGGTCTTACCGTAGCGGAAGCCGCCCCTGACTCCGGCCCCGGCCATCCACATGGTGAAGCCATCGGGATGGTGATCACGGCCGATCGTGGCCTTCTTTCCCTGCTGCGCGGTTGGAGTGCGGCCGAACTCACCGCCCCAGAGCACGAGGGTGTCCTCGAGGAGTCCGCGCTGCTTCAGGTCCTTGATCAGGCCGGTGATGGGCTTGTCGATCTGGCCGACATTGATCTCGTGGCCCTGCTTGATATGGCTGTGCTGGTCCCATTGTTCATTGTTGAACGGAAGGCTGTGGGCATGGCTGACCTGGATAAAACGGACATCGCGTTCGGCGAGGCGTCTCGCCATGAGACACATGGTTCCGAAGTTCTCCGTTTTCGGGTCGTCCATCCCGTAGAGCTTGCGGGTCTGTGGGGTCTCCCCGGCCAGGTCGGTCGCCTCGGGCGCGGCCTGCTGCATGCGGAAGGCCATCTCGAAGCTCGCGATCCTGGCCTCGAGGTCTGAGTTCGGACCGGTCGTCCGGAGATGCCTCTGGTTGAGACGTTTGAGGTAACCGAGCTGGGCCTGCTGCTCGGCGGATGTGCGGAAAGAATTCTCGAGGAATTCGAACTTCGCGTTCTTCATCAATGTGTTCGGATACCCGGGCGTGCCGAGGGGTACGCCCTGGTGGATCGACGGCAGGAAGGCTGTGCCGAAGTTGTCGACACCGCCATGGAGGCTTGTCGGGCAGATCGTGATGAAGCTCGGCAGGTTCTGGTTCTCGGTGCCCAG
>DCKY01000023.1:3136-23146 GCA_002320775.1 Planctomycetes bacterium UBA1662 | reverse complement strand
AGCTTCATGCAGGCTCCTCCGTGGGCGACGTTCTGATCGCAGAGGCCCTGGAGCATGCACAGCTCGTCGGCGACCTCCGGCAGGTGTTGCCACAGTTCGCTCATCGGGATCCCGCTCTTGCCGGTCGGGCGGAACTTCCAGGGCGAGGCGAGGAGGTTGCCGCGCGCGGCGAACTTCACCCGCGTACGTTCGAAGGGGGGTGGCTTGCCGTCGTTCTTCTGCAGCGCCGGTTTCGGATCGAAGAGGTCGATATGAGACGGTCCGCCGTGCATGAAGAGAAAGATGATCCGCTTGGCGCGTGGCTTGAAGTGCGGCTTCTTCACCGCGAGGGGGTGCGCCGGGCCTTTTCCTCCCGCCTTGTCCTCGGCGTGGAGCAGGTCCGCAAGGGCCAGTCCTCCGAAGCCGAGGCACCAGGACCTGAGCAGGTCGCGCCGGCCCGGGAAATACGGTTCTGGTCGCAGGGGGTTGAAGGTCATCGCAGGTCTCTTGCTGGTATCGTTAGCGAACGTAGAGGAACTCGCTGGACATGAGCATAGCATGACAGAGGGATTCCCATCCCGCCTCCGGCCGCTGCCCGGGCTCGGCCCGCTCCCGTGCCGCCTCGAGCAGCTTGCCAGCCGAATCGAGGTCAGCCTGCTCCGGGACGCGGCCGAGAAGGGATTCATAGAGGTGGCTGATCCGCCGGTCATCGCTCTTGTGGTCGGCCAGGGTCTTGCGGGCGATCTCCTCCGCCAGCTCCTTCATCCAGGGGTTGTTCATCAGAAACAGCGCCTGGGTCGGTACGGTCGTGGTGGTCCGATTGCCGGTGGGAGCCGCCGGGTTGGGGAAATCAAAGAGAGTGAAGAGCTTGTAGACGTTGGTCCGGATGATCGGCAGGTAGACCGAGCGTCGTCGACTTGATTCGTAGAAGGCCCGGTTCTGCCGCAGGTTTTCAGGAGATGGATCCTGGGACCGCACCTTGCTGGTCGGGCCGCCGCCGAGCGCCGGGTCGAGACGACCCGAGGTGAACAGGAAGGCGTCCCGGATGACCTCGGCCTCCAGCCGCTGGGGCTCGAAGCGCCAGTACCAGCGATTCTCCGGATCGATCGCGGCGTGTCGGGAGTCATAGGAGCTGTCCATCCTGTAGGTGCTGGAGGAGGTGATATACCGGTTGAGCTTCTTGATGGACCATTTGAATTCGATCAGCTTCAGCGCGAGGTGATCGAGGAGCTTCGGATGGGATGGCTCCTCGCCTGAGTGGCCGAAGTTCTCGGTGGTTTTCACCAGGGCCCGGCCGAAATGCCATCGCCAGATCCGGTTGGCCAGCACGCGCGCCGTCAGCGGGTTAGCCGGGGAGACGATCGAATCGGCGAGCCTCAATCGCCCGCTGCTGTCCTTAGGATATTCAGGCTGCTTGTGGCCCTCGACGATGGTCAGGAATCGTCTTGGGACAACAGGCCCCTTCTGAAGGTGGTTTCCACGAATGTAGACGGGGTGGTCCGTGATCGAACCATCCGAGACCGCCATCACCGTGATCGATGGGATGCTCTTGTGCCGTTCCTCAAGCTCGGCGATGGCATCATCGAGCGAGGCCGCGCTTTTTCGTTCTTTTTCGGAGTAATGTGACGATGGGTGGCGGTAGGACGCAAAGGGGCTCTTCTTGCCGGTGAGAGCCTGGTGCAGAGGTTCGAGCATCGGAACTCGGTCTTCAGCGAGGGCCGCGGTAACGAGCAGGCCGGCCCGCTCTGCGAGCTCACCGGGAATTTTCGGGGGCGGGGTGAGCAGCTTCCTGGAGATGGTGTTGCCGGGCTTGCGCTTGGCGAGGGACTCTTTGTTTCCCGCGACGAAATTTTCGTCCCCGTGGCTGAGGTTGTTCAACAGGTAGAAGGGGGCGTTCGGCTTGTCCTGGGTGTCGATAAACCGTGCCCATTGGTGAAGCGCTCCGAGGTCGAGCCCGTTTTTTCCGGCCAGCTCTGCTGGCGAGGGAAGCTCGCGGTTGCCGGGGACCGGCGGGACCAGGCGCAGCTGGTCGAGATGAGAGACGGCGCCTTTTCGTTCAAAACGCAGGGTGTGCCGGCCGGCGCTCAGCTCGAGCTCAGCTTCCCGATGCCATCTCTGGTGAACGGCATCCCAGCCGCCGCTGGTCTTCGCCATCGCTTTCTTGGAGACGACCTTGCCATCGACGGAGAGGATCATCGTACGCGCCTCGAGGGCCGCGTAGCGCAGCAGGAGCGAATAGCTTCCGTCGAGGGGTACCTCGAGGTCATATTCCATGAAATGAACGTTCTCGGCGTTGCCGGGATCGGAGATGTAGATCACCTTGTCGGAGGTGTAAGGCTTGACGTTGCCTCTCTGGAAGCTCTCCGCCTCAACCACCGGTGAGGTGAGAGGTGCCACCCGGGCGATGGCGATCTTGTCGAGGTGTGACATCGCGGAGCCGACCTCGAAGCGCAGGACGTTCGCCCCGGCCTTGAACTCGTAGCGCCCCTCGACAAACCACCTCTGGCTGTCGGGGTACCAGGTGCCGGTCACCCCGGCCATGCTCTTCTCGTTGACGACCTTGCCGTTGACCGACAGCTTGCCCGGGCGGGAAGATTGGGCCGCGTAGCGGAACTCCACCTGGTAGGTGCCGTCCTCCGGCAGCTCGATGTCGTATTCCGCCCAGGTGAGTCCCGGGCCCTTGTCGGAGATGATGCCGATCTCCTTGCCATAGGTCTCATCTTCGCGCGCGGTGCCCCGGTCGTGGGTCTCGGCTTCGCGCAGCAGGTGAAGCTGGCTGAGTTGCGAGGGGGGGACGGTCGAGGCGGCCGCCGTATAGGGCGGCGTGGTCTGTTCTGCGAGCGCGAGCCGGAGGCTGGTTGGAATGGCGTGCCGTTGCCACCTGAGCACGCCCGGAGCGTGCGCGAGGTAGGAGGAGATATTTTTTTTCGCCTCGCTGGCGATCCTGGCCTCGGCGCCCACGCGGAGCTTTTCACGATCCTTTTTCAACTCGTCGATCTTTCCGCGAAGGACCTTCTTTTCTCCGGACTCGAGCTTCCGGTCGCCGAGGCTGGTAGAGCGAAGAACTCCGGCCATGGCGTAGTAGTCGCTTGTCGGGATCGGATCGAATTTGTGATCGTGGCAGCGAGCGCAGGCGACGGTCACTCCCAGCAGCGAGCGGGAGATCGTGTCGATCTGTTCGTCGATGATGTCGGATTCTTTTTTCGCGCCATCCTTCTCGGCCGCGATCTTGATCCCCATGGCCAGGTAGGTGGTCGCCGTCAGCCGGCGATTGGTGATGGCCGCATTCGAAGGGTGCGGCAGGAGGTCGCCGGCGAGCTGTTCGCGGATGAACTCGTCGAAGAGGCGGTCATCGTTGAAGGCGTTGATGACGTAGTTGCGGTAGTGGTAGGCGAGGGGATAGGGCGCGTTCTCATCGGCGCCGTTAGAGTCGGCGTAGCGCACGACATCGAGCCAGTGGCGCCCCCAGCGCTCTCCGTAGTGGGGAGAATCAAGCAGGCGGTCAACCAGGTTTTCCCAGGCTTTGGGATCCTTGTCGTTGACGAAGTCGCTGATCTCCGCGGGGGTCGGGGGAAGACCGATGAGGTTGTAGCTCAGCCGGCGAATGAGGGTCCTTCGGTCGGCCTCGCCAGCCGGGCGCATCTTCTCTTCCGCCAGCCTGCTGAACACGTAGCGGTCGATCCGGTTGCGAGCCGGCGCCTCCACCCCGGGGTCTTCCGCCGGGTAATCGGCCAGCGGCCTGAAGGACCAGAAGCCGGCCTCGGTTTTCCAGTCGATCACCTTCTCCTCGGGGGCGGCGGGGATCGGGTTTCCAAAGGAGGTCGGCGCCGGGGCGCCCAGCCGGATCCAGCTCTCAAAATCTTTCGCCACGCTCTCCGGCAGCTTCCCTCCCGGGGGCATCTTGAGCTCGTCGTACCTCAGCGCCGACAGCGCCAGGCTCTCCCCGGGCTTGCCGGGAGTGATGGCGGCTCCGGATTCGCCTCCTTTGAGCCAGCCCTCGCGGCTGTCGAGTCGCAGCTTGCCCTTGAGCTTCTTTGATCCCGCGGAGTGGCATTTGTAGCAACTCTCGACAAGCACCGGCCGGATTTTTTTCTCGAAGAGCTCGATGCCCGCGGCCTCGTCAAGAGCGTGGGCTCCGCAGGTCTGGAGAAAAACAGCGGCCAGCGCCACGGTAAACAGAGGGCGCAGACCCGCCATTCCCCGGGTGTCGGACCGAGTTGTACGCATGGTTAGTCCAGGCATGCTCTTATTCTACTGAAACACGGGCTCCGGCAAAAATCCTAATGACCGGGAAGCGGCAGATGGCTCGATGATTTATTCCGGGTTTTGCTTCGGGAGAGTTGTGCGAAGCGAACCTAGGGCAGGTCGGTATTGCCGCCGGTGAGGATGGTCACCACCCGCAGGCCGGCGAGCTCATCGCAGCCGAGCAGCGCGGCGACGCCCGCCGCTCCCGAGGGTTCCACCAGGAGCTTGGCGCGCTCGAGCAGCAGGCGCTGGGCGCGCAGGATCGACTCGTCATCGACCAGCAGGACCCGGTCGACGTGTTCGAGCGTTGCCTCGAGGGTCAGCTTGCCGGGGGCCATCGGTTTCAGGCCGTCGGCGATGGTCTTCGGCACGCTGTCGAGAGAGACGATCTCGCCCGCTTCGACCGACAGGGCCATGGCGTTCGCATCGGCAGGCTCGACCGCGATGACCCGGGTCGATGGGTTCCTGTGGGACAGCGCGATCGCCACGCCGGCGAGCAGGCCTCCTCCGCCGGTGGGGACCAGGATCGCATCGACCTCGGGCAGCTCATCGATGATCTCGAGACCGGTCGTTCCCTGTCCGGCGATCACGTCCGGGTGGTCGAAGGGCGGGATGATCAGGCCTCCGCTTTTCTCAGAGATCTCGAGAGCGCGCCGGTGCCGATCGGTTGAGGTGAGCCCGGCGATCTCCAGCCGGGCGCCGTAGGCCTCGATGGCGGCCCTCTTGACCGAGGGGATGTCTTCCGGGACTACGATCGTCGCGTCGATGCCAAGCGTTTTCGCGGCGAGGGCGACCGCCTGCCCGTGGTTTCCCGAGGAGAAGGTGATGACTCCCGACCCGGGCATCTTCTCCTCTTCCACCGCGCGCAGGCAGGCGTTCATGGCGCCGCGGAACTTGAAGGCCCCGGCCTTCTGCAGGTTCTCGCATTTGAGCCAGACGTCCGCGTTTGAGAGCTCACCGATCGACCGGCTGCTCAGCAGGGGTGTCCAGTGCGCGTGCGCGCCGATTCGCTTCCTGGCGGTCTCGATTTCCAGGAGATCCGGGAGCTTTAGATCCGGCATGGAGTTTTGTCAGTCCTTGTTGTTGCGGTTGTTGCCGGGCGCGCTCGGCTGGCGGCTCAGGGTCCGTCCTTGATGGTTATCACCGACCGGTATTGCCCCTCGACACCCGCCGGCTCGTAATCGAAGGGCTGGATCGCGAGATACAGCCGCCCGGCTTTTTTCAACCGCTGGCGGTACTTCTTGCCGACCTTGAAGGGCTTGCCGCTCTTGCCGATCTTTCCTACAAGCGAGAGCATGGGGAAGCCGCCCTGGTTGGTTTTGAAGGATGAATAGCGATTGGTTCCATCCGGGTCCGCGCTCAGGCTCCAGTTCTCAATGGAGGTCTTGCCAGTGCTCGTGATGGTGAGCAGCTTGTTCTTGTCGATGTCCATCCTGGTGTCCAGCCAGGCACCCGAGGGCTGGAAGCCCGGGGCGACATTGACCACGCGGTTGGTACGCCCATCCGGCTTGAATTGGATCGACTCAAGGTCCACGGTCCTGATACGAAGCTCTCCGTAGGGAGTCTTGAGCGGGAAGCCCTCGGCCAGGATCTCTCCCCTGAAGGTCATCAGCTCCGTGTGGATTTCATCCATGGAGCCCTTGTACCTTCGCGCGTCGCGGGATTTTCTTTTTGCGGTCTTCTCTATCCTGGCGATGACGGCCAGGATTCCCGGGCGCCGCTCCTGCGCGGTTTTCGGCATGAGCCGCTTGAGGGGCGCCAGGGCGGGATGCCCCAGATTGACCAGCTCATCGGCAGCCGCCTCTCCCTGGCCGGTTTCCTTCGAGCCGAGGCGATCAACCAGCGCCGACACTTTTTTTTCAAACTCGGGATCGATCCGGAGAGCGAAGCGAACAGAGATGAGTTGGTCCCGCGGGATCTCGAGGATGCCGTAGCGAGTGCGCACGCTGATGGTCTTGAAGACGGGGCGAGCAGGGATCTTCGCCTTGTCGCGCAGGAGGAAGACCGGCAGCCTCTCCTCTTCCTCCACAGGCTTCTTCGTCTGTTTCGCGGGGCTCTTTTTTTCCGTTGCTTCGGTCGCCTTGCGCAGAATCTCGGCGATTTTTTCCGCGTCCTGGGCCCACCCGGGACAGGTCGTCAGCAGTGCGCTGAGGAGCAGCAGCGGAAGGAGGGAGCGTGAAGGAATTTTTTTTGTCTGCATCAAAGCCACCCTGGTAGGCAACGGAAGCGAGCGCTCGCGCCGACGGCAACGGCGAGCGGCCTGTAGCGGGATCATAAGGCGCGCTGGCGGGGGGACACAGTATATTTTCCCATCCCCAGGTCCTGGAGAATACGGCGGCCGGCTTCGCAAAGGGTGCTCCCCGGGGCGGTTTCGGTTAATCTCAGCGAGGTACACAAACAGGAACGGGTGCTGATCTGATGAAAGATGTCGCGATCTTGGGAGGAGGAGTTGTTGGGCTCTTTACAGCTCGCAGGCTAGCCCTTGAGGGTTGGCGGGTCACTCTCCTCGAGGCTCGGCGGGTGGGTGGCGGAGCGAGCGGCTCAGCCGTCGGGGTCCTGCAGGCCCCCAGGCTCTCACAGTCCGCATTTTCCAGGCTGTCGCGTGAGGGGGGCGATTCCTACGGAACCATCGCCGCCGAGCTGTTCGAGGAGACAGGAATCGATACAGGCTACCAACCCTGCGGCTGTATCTACCTGCGTCACGAGCTGCCATCCGATCCGGACAGGGAGCTGGCTTTCTGGAAGAATTCAGGAGTGGAGGCGTCCTGGTGCGGCGGGGACAGGGTCGAGGAGCTCATTCCCGGCTATGGAGGCGAGCAGGCCTTCGGCCTCGAGCTTGACCGTGAGGCTGTCATCGATCCAGCCTCCCTGCTGGCGGCCCTGCGGGCCTCCTGCCTCGGCCTCGGTGTCGAGCTTATCGAGGAGACGGGCCACCTGGAGCTCGAGGAAGAATCAGGCCTCGCGAAACTGCCGGAGCCCTGGGCTTCGCGCCTGGGGGTTGAGTCCCTGGTGGTTGTCGCCGCCGGCTGCTGGACGCCGGCGGTGGTTGAGCCTCTCGGCCTGGAGCGGGTGGCCCTGGAGCCTGTGCGCGGCCAGGCGATCGAGCTGGAGCTCGCTCCTCCAGCCTGCGTGGTGCATTTTTCTCTCGCAGGCTCCGGGAATGCCTACTACCTGGTTCCCAAGCCGGGCGGCCGGACCTGGGTCGGCTCTACGGTAGAGGAGGCAGGCTACGATGAATCGACTACTCCGCATGGGCTCGCTGAGCTGCTGGTCGCCGCGCGAACCATTCTGCCCGCTGCCACTGAAGATCTTGTCAGCAGGCAATGGGCGGGCCTGCGTCCCAAGGCGATGCGGCTTGGCGGTCCCTTTATTGGCAGGTGGCCCGGCGTTGAAAATCTGTGGATCGCCGCGGGCAATTTCAAGACCGGTATCATCCAGGCTCCGGCAACGGCACGGATTCTCTGCGATGCCATGACCGGAGGTTGTGAGATTGACCAGAGCTTCTCACTGTTGGGCGGCTGATCGGATCGCGGAAGATTGATCCGCGGCCGTTGCACGGGTAGTCTGTGGGGCACGGTTTCTTTTATTCCTGTCCCCTTCCATGGAGTTTCCGATGAGAGCCCCCCTGATCCTGACCCTTCTTTTTGTCGCCGTCTGCGTCTCCTCTCCAGCCGAGGAAAAACTCGTTCCCGGAGCGCAGGTCGCCTGTGAGGTCAAGGTCAAGGTTGGAGGCAAGGAGACGGCCATACGCTACTGGCAGTTCGTGCCGAAGGACTACGATGGCAAGAAGAGGTTTCCGTTGATGCTCTTCCTGCACGGCGCTGGTGAGCGTGGAAGCAGCCTGGAAAAAGTGAAGAAGTGGGGACCACCCAGGCTTGTCAGGAAGAAAAAAGATTTTCCATTCGTCCTGATCTCCCCGCAATGTCCCAAGGGTACCTGGTGGAAGACCGAGGAACTCTATCAGCTGGTGAAGCACGCCGCCGGCCGGCTGAGGATCGATCCGAGGCGAATGTACGTGACCGGTCTCAGTATGGGGGGCTTCGGTAGCTGGCATCTGATGGATCGCTATCCCGGGCTGTTTGCCGCCGGGGTACCCATCTGCGGGGGAGGCAAGGCCTCGAGCGCCAGGAACCTGGTCAACACCCCGATCTGGGCATTTCATGGCGATGCCGATGGCGTGGTGAAGGCCGAGCTCAGCAAGCTGATGATCAAGGCGATCGAGAAGGCCGGGGGCAAGAAGGCGAAGCTGACCCTCTACCCGGGTGTTGGGCACAACTCCTGGAGCAGGGCCTATGCCAATGAGGAAGTCTACAAATGGCTTCTTTCCCACAAGACCTCCGGCTCCACGAAAAAATAAGTCCGCGGGTTGCCCTCCCTGCTCCCGATGGCTTGAAAAGAACGGAAAGCGGGTGTTCTTTCCACCTGTATTAAAAAAGCGGTCTGAACCTCTCAGGAGGCCCTGGGGGGTCTCCTGGGCTTGTTTTATAGTGTTTGCGATTCTGTGACATCGGACGGGATTGTCCATCTGCGTTGCCTTTGGCCTGCGCAAAGTGTACAAACGATGGTTCGTATATTGATGGTTACGACAAATGAATAGCGACAAGCAGAAAAACAACTCAGACCTCTCACGCCGGCAGTTTCTCGTTCATTCCGCCGGTGTTGCGGGAGCTTCGATGGGGCTTCGTGCGACTCGGGCGGCGGATTCTTCCTGCTCTGAGGCCGAGGTCCGCCTGGGCTTCATCGGACTTGGTGACCGGGGTCGACAGCTCCTGGACGCCGCCCTCGCCTCTGCCAATGCCCGGGTTACCGCGCTCTGCGATGTAGACCCTTCCAGGCTCAAGCGCTCTCTTCAGATCGCCAGGGGGAGGGAAGACTCCGGGGCAGGGCCAAGGGGCTTTACGAATTACAGGGCCCTGCTTGATTGCAGGGATGTCGATGCGGTTGTCATTTCGACCCCCGCGCACCAGCATCTTCCCCACACCCTGGCGGCGCTTGCCGCCGGGAGGCATATCTACTGCGAGAAGCCCCTGGGACTTACCGTGGAGGAGTGCCGGCAGCTGCGGAACGCCTGCGCGGATGCCGAGGGGCGCGGCCAGATTTATCAATGCGGTCTCCAGCGGCGCTACAATCCGCGCTACCGGGCGAGTGTCCGGTATGTCCAGGGCGGCGAGCCCGGAAGAGTTCTCTTCGTGCGGGCCCAGTGGCATGGGGTTGCCAGCTCGCGAAAGAACAAGCCCTGGCTCTTCCGCCAGGAGAAATCAGGCGGCCTGGCCCTCGAGCAGGGCACCCATCAATTCGATGTCTTCAACTGGGTCTTCTCCTCGACTCCGGTGGCGGCGGTGGCCCTTGGCGGCTTGAACCATTCCGCCGCCTCCGCTCCCCTGCAGAACACCATGGATCATTATGGAGCTGTCCTCGAATATCCCGGCGGCGCCAAGGTCCAGCTCAGCCACATGAACTTCTCGATTCCGGATCGCCGCTTTTCTGGTGCCTACGAGCTGGTGTTCTGCGAGAACGCCGGCGTCGACATCGCCAACGCCATGGCCTGGGATGCTTCCGGCAAGAGCCGCGAGCTATGCCAGGCCCGCGGCAATGAGACCCGGCTGGCGATGGCATCCTTCCTCGAGAGCCTGCTCGATGGGAAGAGGCCCGAGGCCGACATTGAGGTGGCCTACCGCGCGACGCTCTCAGCTCTTCTCTGTGCCCGGGCCCTGGAGAGCGACGGTCGGGTGACCTGGGATGAGCTCGAGTCGTCCTGAGTGAGAAGCCGGAGCGAGCCATGAGAATCACCAGGGTTACCACCGGCGATGGAGATGGGGGAGACACGGGCCTGGGAGGCGGCCAGGTGGTGCCGAAGGACTCGCTTCGAATCGAGGCCCTCGGCGGAGTCGATGAATTGAACGCTCTCATTGGCCTGGCCCTCGCCGGAGAGCTCGCCGAGGATGTCGCTGAAGAGCTGGGCCTGGTTCAGAATGATCTCTTCGATCTCGGCGCGGATCTTGCCGTCCTGGAGACTGATAAGCCGGCCGAGGGCGCCTGCCGGATCGAGCGAGTCCAGCTCGACCGCCTGGGGAATAAGATCGAAACGTTGCAGCGGGAGTTGGGCCCGCTGGAGGAGTTTATTCTTCCAGGGGGAGTGGTGGGCGCCGCGACCCTGCACCTGGCACGCACGGTCTGCCGCCGAGCGGAGCGCGCGGCCGTCGCTCTCTGCAGGGAGGAGGCGATCGGTGCCCAGGTGATTCCCTACCTCAACAGGCTCTCGGATCTGCTCTTCATGCTTGCCAGGAGGCAGAATCATGCCGCGGGAAAACCGGAGACCTATTGGAGGAAGGACGCCGCCTCCGACTCATCCTCCCCGCAAGAAGATCAATAGCGGGCCGACTCCCCGCCTTCTCCGATGCCGGCCTCTCTGAGAGAGTTTTTCGCTCCCTGGAGCATCAGCGCGACATCGCTTCCGAGCGCAAGGAAGGTCCAGCCCTCATCGATCCTGCGGCGGAGTTGTTCGGGAAGAAGGGTGTGGAGGCCGGGTGCAACACCGTGTTTGAGGGCGGTCTCTCGCAGGTGGTCCATGGCCTCGACGAACTCCTTGTCATCGGACTCCATGCCGGGAGTTTTTTCCATCGACTGCAGCAGGTCGTTCGGGCCGACGAAGATGGCATCGACGCCCTCTACCGCACAGATCTCCTCGGCGTTTTCGACTGCCTCGATGTGCTCAGTCTGGACAGCGACAAAGATCTCGTTGCTGGCCTCGGCGTAGTATTCCGGAGCGGGTACGCCGAAGTTCAGGCAATGAAGGCTTCCTCCAACGCTGCGGTTTCCTGCCGGGTGGTATCTCGTGGCTGCCACCGCTGCCCGCGCCTCCTCCGCGGTATTGACCATCGGCACGACGATACCGAAGGCTCCGTTGTCGAGGCAGCGCTTGATGTTTTCATGAGAGTTGGAGGGCACCCTGGCCAGCGGGACGATGCCGGCCTCTGCGATGACTCCGAACATCTGGGCAGCCGTCTCCCAGTTCACCGGGCTGTGTTCGATATCGACGGTCAGCCACTTGAAGCCGGCCCGGGCGAGAAAGCGCGCCGCGAAGGGGCTGCACAGATTCAGCCAGCTTCCAACCTGGACCTCGCCCCTTGAGAGCGCGGATTTGAGGGGGTTGTTCATTCGGGTTACTCCTGGTCAGGATCGCGGAAGGATGCAGGTTCAGCAACGGCCTGCCTGGCTGGGCAGTATGCCAGCCAGGGGCTGGAATCTCCAGCCCTGCCGGATTCTTCTTGCCGGAAGCAGCCGGGTGAGGCTTCGATATCCGGAGACTATCCGGAAGATTGGGAAAGCTGATGCGCGGCGTAACGAATGAGACGAGAAGACAAGGCGGGCTGGACTGGCGGTTGTGGCTGCCGGGAATGTTCCTTCTCGGCTGCTGCCTGATTCTCAGCCTGCTCTCCTGGAGCGAGACCTTTGAGCACGGCCGCCTTCATGAGCAGCGTCCGCTTCTCCTGGTGGTCACGGTGCTGGCCGTATCCGGTATCGTCTATTTTCTCGCGGCCCTGCGCTCGTTTTCACATCCTCCCCCTCTCACTCCGGTACTCCTGCTGGCCCTTTTGTGCCGTCTGCTCCTGCTCTTCTCGCGGCCGGTCCAGGAGGATGATATCTATCGCTATATCTGGGATGGGAGGGTGACGGCGGCAGGCCTGGACCCCTACCTTCACAGTCCCGCGGAGGTTCTCGAGGCTTCGTCCGATGGAGGAACCTCCCTGGTCGCGCAGGTGAAACTGTCGAAGGCGAGCCCGTCGTTGTCGGCGATCCTCTCCAGGGTCAACAACAGCGAGTACGTGACGGTCTATCCTCCTCTCCTTCAATATCTTTTCGCCCTGCACGGGACGCTGGTCCCTGTCGACTGGTCGCCGGATTCGCAGGTGCTTGCCATGAAGGCCCTGCTGCTCTTTTTCGATATCGGAAATATCGCATTGCTGGCCGTCCTGCTGGGCCTCTGCGGTTTGCCCCGCGGACTCCTGTTGCTCTATGCCTGGTGTCCCCTGGTACTCAAGGAGTATTCGAATTCCGGGCACATGGACAGCGCGCCGGTTTTCTTTCTCCTGCTGGCGCTGGTTGCCGCGGCGGGCGGCGGACAAGGCCGGAGTCCGGGCGTGCTGAGACTTTTCTCCGGCGGCCTGGCCCTCGGGGTTGCCGCGGGCCTGAAGTTCTTCCCCCTGGTTCTCCTGCCCCTGTTCTGGCGCCGGCTGGGACTGCGTTCCGGAGCGCTTTTCTGCGCTGCCTGTTTCCTGGCCCTGTTTTTTTCCGCCGCTTCCGTGGGTGAGGGGTCCGGCGGCCGGGGTGATGCCCTGAAGATCTTCGCGCTCCATTGGGAGAATAACGCCGCCTTCTTCCTCGCGCTGCGCTCGGGCCTTGAGCTTCTCGGAATCACCGGGGAGTACGAGCTGACCCTTGGCGGCGCGCTCTATGGATTTCAACTCTCGGGAATCATCGCGCGCTCGGCCTGCGCCCTGCTGATCGGGGGGATCGTGATCCTATTGGCGAGGAGGTTGCGGTCCGATGAAGAGCCGGGAGTTTTTCTGAGCTCCTGCTTCCATGCTCTCGCGGCGCTTCTTCTCCTGGGGCCTCTTGGCTTCCCCTGGTATTTCACCTGGTGTATTCCGTTACTTCCATTCTCCCGGTACCGCAGCTGGCTGCTGCTGCCGTGTTTCTTAATGGTCTATTATCTCGGTTTCTGGTACGAGTATCGTATTGAGGATGAAAACCTGGCGGAACGGTTTGCTGACAGGGATCTGCTTATCAGCTTCGGCCTGTTCTATCTTTGCCTGGGTTTCGAATGGTGGAGAGAAAAGAGAGAGAAGAGAGTGAGAAGAGATGGTGAAGAGGAAGAAGAGTCATTTTGTGACGCGTGAGGAGACACGGGTCGAGCGTTATCCCTGGGGACCCCATGACTGGCTCTGCCGTCCTGACCTGGTGGATTCCGATGGCCTGTTGATGGTAAGGGTCGAGGTTCCAAGGACCGAGGGCATCCCCTTCCATCTTCATCCGGGGATGGAAGAAATCATCTACGTCCTGCAGGGCAAGGCCGAGCAATGGGTTGGTGAGGAGGTGCGGATTCTCCAGGCCGGGGAGATTGCCCACATCCCGCCCGATACGGTTCATGCGACCTTCAACGCCGGCCGGGGAGCACTGAAGCTTCTGTGCGTGAACGGCAAGCCGGAAGAGGCTGGTGCGTCTCTCGTCGATGTGCAGGATGAAGAGCCCTGGTGTTCGATTCGTTCGCTTGGCAGCGCCAGGCTGTCGGAAAAGCTGCAGGTGCTCAAGCTGGCCAGGAAGAAATCCGAAGTCGGCGGTCCCGAGATACGCCGAACGCTGGAGAGTGTACGTTCAGCCGCCAGGAATGCCGCTCCTGTCCGTTCTAAGAACTCACGAGATCGTCAGCGGCGCGGAAAAGACAGCTGACTCCATCCGGGCCTAGAAATCCTGGTCGCAGAAGGGAAGTCCGGCGAGTTCGACATTGAGACCAAAGAGCAGATCGCCAGCGGCCATCTCGAGCTGACCGATCAGGTCCTCGACGAAGAGGTCCTGGAAGCCCGCCAGCAGGCTGCAGATGAAACCTCCCCGGGCATCGAGCTCAATCTCGACGCTGTCTCGGTCAAATTCGATCGGCAGGATCTCGACGAGGATCAGGTTGTCCTCATCATCAAAGCCGGTGACGAAGGGGACGATCATATCGCCGGAAAAATCGATGTCGACCTGGCAGTTGGTATCACCGCCGAAGCCGGAGTCCACCCGGATCGTGAGGCCTCGGACATTGCCTTCCATATGGCCGATCAGGCGTTCGTTCTCCATGTCGAGCTCCGCCGTGATTTGCGTGACCGCCACGGGGCAGCCGGGCTCGCCCTCGCACATGGTGTCTTCATCCCCAGGGCAGACGGTGGCCGTCATGGTGTCGGTAACCTCGATGACCGCGGCATCAGGGGCGATGCAGATGGTCGGAGGGACCTCCCGGCGGATCATCTCGGTGAGAAATTCCTGATCGATGCATCGGGGGGGCTCAACGATACCGCAGGGGTCCGCGGAGCAGCCCTCGGGGGCTGTCTGGCAATCAAGCGCGTCATCGTCAGTCTCATCGCAGCCGCATTCACCGAAGGGCGGCGGCGGCATTCTTCCACCCGAGAAAAGATAGGCGAGGGTAAAGATCGCATCGGAGATGTCGGCTTCACCGCTGTCATTGGCATCCTGTGCATCCGCGCAGCCGGGATCTTCATTGCCGAGGAAGAGGATCCCCAGCAGCGCGACCGGGTCAGAGATGTCGACCTGGCCATCAAGGTTCGAGTCACCACGGATGAATTGAGCGCTCTGGGCCTGCCAGGCGCCGAGCATAGAGACTACAAAAACCAGGACTACCTTAATTCTCATATGAAGGACCTCCAGCCCTTTTCGTTCAAACCGACAGGTTGTTTTTTCAGCGAACCAAAGCGGAGCCTGTCCGCCTAGCGAAGGATAAATCAGTAACGGACCCTTTATGAAGGTAATTGTCCGACCTCCAGAGAGGCAATGCAATTTCGAATTCTATCGGCCCGGGGTGGTTTTTAGAGGAGCCGGGCTCCATCTCCAATATTTGTTTCGAATATTCGCAGCGGTTTCATAAAGCGGGCGGTCCATTTCTCCGCGAGCACAGCCTGGAATTCCGCCGCTGAATTTTCCTCTACCAGGTTCACGGTAGCTCCTCCAAAGCCGCCTCCTGACAGCTTTCCACCGATAAATCCGGGGAGGCTGGAGGCCGCCTCTACGAGGAAGTCGAGCTCTTCACAGGAATTTCCGAAGAGATCCCGGCTGGATGCATGGGACTCAACCATCAGCCCTCCGAGTTTTACGCTGTCACCGTTTCGCAGAGCCTCGATGCCGTCCAGAACCCGGCCGTTTTCCCGGAGAACATGTTCGGCGCGTCGGCGAGCCTCTGGCTCGATGGTGTCCCTGCAGTCGAGAAATTCTTCCAGGGTCACCTCCCGAAGGCTTGGTATGGGCCGGCCCAGGGCCTTGGCCAGTTGGGCTGCCGCGCTCTCGCAGTGGGCGCGCAGCCTGGCGTATTGTCCATCGATCAGCTGGTGCTGGACCTCGGAATCGGCGATGACGAGGGAGATCCTGGGGCCGCGCAGGGGCAGGCGCTCGTAGGCAAGGGTCTTGCAGTCAAGGAAGAGGACGTGATCGCGTTTTCCGAAGAGCGCCGAGAATTGATCCATGATCCCGCAGGGTACGCCGACGAAATCATTCTCCGCCCTCCGGCAGAGCTTTGCGATTTCCATGGGCTCCTCCGGCCGCCCGCCCAGCAACCCGTAGGCCGCTTCGGCAGTCGCCAGCTCGAGAGCCGCCGACGAGGAGGCTCCCGCTCCGCTTGGCAGTGAGCTTTCCACCGCAAGGTTGATCGATGGCAGCCGCCTGCCGCCCTCCATGATCTCTCGAAGCACTCCCAGCGGGTAGTTGATCCACGATCCAGCCAGCGGCGCTGGCTTTTCGAGGCAGGCATCGATCCTCTCGTTGAGTTCGGAGCTCCAGCCGGCGAGACGGCTGGGAGAGGTCTCGTCTTTTCCCGCCGCAAGGACGACCGCCAGCTCGAGGGCGACCGACAGGATGTAGCCGTTATTGTAGTCCGTATGGTTTCCGAGCAATTCCAGCCGTCCCGGAGCTCTCGCCAGGATGCCGGGGTCGGAGTGGAATTGTTCCCGGTAGTTTTTCCGCGCGCGCTCAGCCAGCTCTTTGCAGGCCGGGGAACGTTCTGACGTCATATCGAGCTCCGATTCTCCAGGTCCGGTTTCGCGGTGATTGCTGGCACGATTGTGCGTTGCCCGCCGGTGAGCGTCAACGCAGATGAGGGAGCTTGTCATGGTCCCGCCGGCGTGGCAGTATCGGCTCCATGATGGATCCAGGGGAATCTCCAGGCTCAGCCGGCTCTCGTCCTCATGCGGAGGTGGTTGCCGGAGTCCTTGTTCGTGCCGAGGCCTGCCTGCTCTGCCGGCGACCGGATGGCAGTAATATGGCCGGATATTGGGAGTTCCCGGGCGGCAAGGTCAAGGAGGGAGAGACCCGCGAGGAGGCGCTTCGCAGGGAACTGGAGGAGGAGCTTGGGATCACCGTTTCCGTCGGGGAGCATCTTTCGACTCTTGAATACAGCTATCCTCATCTCGATATAACCCTCCATCTCTTCAGCTGCGTCTCCTTCGAGGGGGAGCCGCGTGAGCTCTACCACAGCGCCATCCGCTGGGTCGCTCCCGGAGAGGTCGATCGGTCCGCGCTGGTTCCATCCAACCTGCCCTTTCTGGACATTCTCGCGCGCTCTGGCGAAGATACTTCGCGTGAGCCGGCCTGAGAATTCGCGGAGGCGCAGCTCTTTCACTTTTCGGCACTCTTAACGGACCTGATGATGACCACCAGCTTCGATCCTGATTCCTGTCGACAGAATTTTCCGGCCCTTGAGAGAGAGGTCGATGGTCTGCCCGCGGTTTATTTCGATGGTCCGGCAGGCAGCCAGGTTCCCCGGATCGTGATCGATGCCATGAGCGCTTATCTTGGCGGCCGTAATGCCAACCATGGGGGCCATTTCCTGACCAGCCGTGAGAGCGATGCGATGCTTGCCGAGGCCCACCGTGCGGCGGCCGATTTTATGGGGGCCGCCGATGCCGACCTCGTGGCCTTCGGTGCCAACATGACGACTCTGACCTTCGCCCTGAGCCGCGCCCTGTCAAAAACCTGGAAGCCCGGTGACGAGGTGATTGTGAGCCGCTCGGCCCACGATGCCAACTTCAGCCCCTGGGTGCTCGCGGCCGCCGACGCGGGGGCGACGGTGAACTATGTCGACATCCGGGCCGAGGACTGCACTCTCGACCTCGATGACCTGGCCGCGAAGCTCTCCAGCCGGACCCGGCTGGTGGCCATTGCCTGCGCGTCCAACTTCAGCGGGACGATTCATCCGGTGGAAGAGATTACCGCGCTGGCGCACGCTGCGGGAGCTCTCGTCTATGTCGACGCGGTGCACTACGCTCCCCATGCTCCGCTGGAGGTTGAGCTCTGGGGCTGTGATTTCCTGGTTTGCTCGGCGTACAAGTTCTTCGGGCCTCACGTGGGACTGCTCTGGGGGAGACGCGAGTGGATGGAGGAATTGCCGGCCTACAAGGTCAGACCGGCGGAAAACACCTCTCCCGACCGCTGGATGACCGGCACCCAGAATCATGAGGGAATCGCCGGTACACTGGCTGCGATCGACTATCTCGCGGATCTCTCGCGCACCGAGGGCGAGCCTGCTGATCGAAGAGAGGCGCTGCTGAGAACCTGGGAGCTTATCGGTGAATACGAGAGGCTCCTGTTGAGGCGGCTGCTCGCTGGGCTTGCCGGAGTTAAGGGACTGAAGGTCTGGGGCATCACCGATCCGGAACGCGAGCGCGAGAGGGTTCCAACGGTCTCTTTCACGATCGAGGGATATACGAGCGCGGAGGTCGATCTCCACCTGGCCGCCCGCGGCATCTTCGCCTGGAGCGGTAACTTCTACGCCCAGCCGCTCTCGGAAGCCCTGGGCCTGGAGCCCGATGGGGCGCTCAGGGTTGGACTGTTGCACTACAATACCGCCGGCGAGGTAGACCGCCTGCTTGCGGCCCTCGATGAGCTGGTCGGCGGCTGAGGGCCGCGCTCAGGCCTTTCCCGGGGGAGGCTCCGCCTTGCGTCCTGGCCGCAGGGAGGTCATGTAGATCTGTTCCATCGTACTCAGGCGTATATCGGCCTTTACAGGCGATTCCGGAGTGTAGTTGACCAGCCGCAGGAGAAAGGACCCATCCGCGTCGAGATCGATGATGTTGATGCAGCCGGCATCCTGCTCGATTCGGCCGAAGGTGTCGAGCCCGCCGCCGAGGGCTTTTGACAGGATCATCCGGTTGGTTCCCCCGTGCGCCACCAGGAGAAGCTCTTTCCAGTCGCCGCGCGCAGCCAGGCCTTCGAGGGCTGGGACCACCCTGTCCTCCAGTGAACCGAAGGTCTCCCCGCCGAGAAACTCGGTGTCCCGAGTGAGGGACTTTCGCAGCGAATTGGCGAAGGCGAGGTCGGCGCCTTTGCCGGTGTTCTTGAAGGTATTGCCGGGCATGATCTCGCGCAGGGGCTCGATAATTTCAGTCTTTGGACTGGAGCCGATCTGCTCCAGGGCCAGCTCGGCGGTCTGCAGGGCTCGCGGCAGGCCGCTGGTTACTACCAGGTCGATTTTCGCTTCGCTGAGAGCTTCGCCGGCGGCGCGGGCCTGCTTCCGGCCCTCCCCGTTCAGCGGGACCTCTGCCTGCTGGTAGGGGGCTCCGCTGGGGTCAAAGTAGCTGACCTCGCCGTGGCGAAGAAGGTAGATTCTTCGCCGCTCGTTGATCACTTTTTCAAGCTCGGTTAGCATGTCGTCGCGCATATTAATTCCGCAGGGCCGATGGTTCAAGATGATCAGGCTGCGGTTATCAGGGAGTGACACATGAACAACCAGCTGCTGGAACAGGTGCTGGAGATCGCGGCGGCAGCCGGGCGCGCCGCGATGGAACATTACGGAAGCGATGCCCCGGTGGAGTACAAGGAGGACAATTCACCGCTTACGCTTGCCGATAAGGCGGCCCACTTCGTGATCGTGAACTCCTTGCAGGTGCTGGATCCCTGGCTGCCTGTGCTGTCGGAGGAGTCGGATAAGGATGAAATCGCCGACCGTAAGAGCTGGCCTGATTTCTGGGTCGTCGACCCTCTTGACGGGAGCAAGGAGTTCATCAAGCAGAGCGGCCAGTTCACGGTGAATATCGCACGGGTTCAGGGGGACGAGCCGGTGCTGGGTGTGGTTCACGCGCCCGCCACAGGTGAATACTATTACGCCGCGCGCGGCGCTGGAGCCTTCGCCATTCGCGCGGATGGATCTGTCGACGAGATCATCGTGAGTCCGGCTGATCCGCCGGGCCTGAGAATCGTGGCGAGCAAGGATCATGCGGGTCCGCAGGTTGAGGCTCTGCTTGAGCGTCTCGATGGGGCCGAGTGCGTCAGCATGGGGAGCTCACTGAAATTCTGCCTGGTGGCGGAGGGCGAGGCGGATTTCTATCCGCGTCTCGTCCCGACCATGGAGTGGGACACCGCCGCGGCCCAATGCATTCTCGAGACGGCCGGGGGCTACCTGGTCGATCTCTCTGGACGCCGGCTGCTCTACAATAAGGACGACCTGCGCAATCCTTCCGTCCTGGCCTATGGAGATGATTCCATGGACTGGCGGGCTCTCCTCGAAGACGACTGAGAGTCCCGCGCCTGCGGAAAGGGCGGACCGCGGCCCTGCAGCTCCCCGGGGGAGCTCCGGGCCGCGGTCCGTTTCCTGCGTGCGTCCTACCCCTTCTTCTTCGATCCTGCGGGCTTCTTGTAGGCGCCGCGAGCGGCCAGGGCCTTGTCCAGCGCCGCCGTTACCTTCGCCCCCATGGGGTTTTCCCTGGGCGAGAATTTTGCCAGGACCTTTCCCTCATGGTTGACGAGGTATTTCTGGAAGTTCCATTTTACGGCTCCACCGAGCTTGGGGTTCTTTTTGTCGGTGAGAAACCTGTAGATGGGGTGCATATTCGCTCCCTTGACGGAGATCTTGGAAAAGAGAGGGAAGGTCGCCTTCTTCTCTTTCCTGCAGAAGGACTTGATCTCCAGGTCGGTACCGGGTTCCTGTCCGTTGAAGTTGTTGGCCGGAAATGCGAGAACCTGGAAGCCCTTGGACTTGTATTTTTTCTGGAGTGACTCGAGACTCGAGTACTGTGGTCCGGTGAG
>DCKY01000023.1:0-2832 GCA_002320775.1 Planctomycetes bacterium UBA1662 | reverse complement strand
ACTCGAGTACTGTGGTCCGGTGAGGCCTCACCTGCTGGCGACATTGACGACGAGAAGGACCTGGTTTCTGAACTTTTCCAGGGCCACGGCCTTTCCGTCGATGTCCTTCGCCTTGAATTCAAAAAGAGAATCCGGCGCTTTCGCGTTCTTCCCGGCATCATCAGCCACGGCTCCCGCCGTGAATCCGCCGGCGAGGAGCGCAAGACCGAGGACGAGATATTTTCTGCGCATGTCTGCTCCTTGCATAAGGGGTTGGTTTCTCGCGGTAGTACCACCGCGACGAACCTTCAGCATAGCAGCAAGCCTGGCTGAAGAAAAGGACCGCCGCTCCGCCTGCTGCACCCTGCGACAAGATCTTACATGGAGCAGGACCAGTCCTCGAGGGGCAGGCGCTCTTCGAGGCTGAGCTCGCAGGCATAGCCGAAGCCCTCGCCTTGCAGGGAGGCTACCTTGAGGCTGCCGTTTCGGATCAGCAGGCGGGCGGAGTTTGCAAAGGGCTGGTAGAGGTCCGGATGGGCTTTCAGGGCCGCCGCCGCCTCGGCCGGGGGCAGGTGGTCGAGTCCGCGGAAGTAGTGGTGGCCATTGCGTTCCACATGGGGAATTCCCAGGGCCGCCACTGCGGCGAGGTCCTGCTGGAGAGGTATGATGGGAAGGTTAGCGAGATCCTCGGCACTCTGGAAATAGCGTTCTTCGCCAGCCTCCCGGTTGAGCTCGCAGACGATCCGCCGGTTGTGGAGACTCTTGAAGATACCCTTGCAGTTCTTATGCGAGGTACCGCTGTAGCCGAGGGCCACGGCCCTCTTGAAGCTATCGAGGCTGTCGTCGGATTCATCGATGATGATCGGCCTGGATCCGGCCAGTTCACGCAGGCCCGTCTCCTGGTCGCAGGAGAGCGCGGTTTCCCGGCTGAGCGGCTGCTCGATAAAGAGGATTCGTTCGCAGAAGGGCCTCGTTGAGGCCTCCCGGGAGAGCCTGTCGAGCAGCTCGATCAGCTGGCGGGGATCCTTGTATTGCTCATTCCCATCGAGGGTGATGGAGTAGCCATCGACGCAGCGTTCCTCGAACAGACGGGTCAGCTCTTCGATGCGTTCGAGATCGGTGTCGTCATCGCCGCAAACTTTCACCTTGAAATAGCTCAGACCGTATTCGTCGATGCATTCCTCGAGAGCCTGCGGCAGCCCGTCGCGCAGGCGGTCCTCACTGGAGATGTCGTTGGCGCGGATCGGGTCGCCCAGCCCTACGGTATGTCGGCAGTGGAGCCGTTCGAGCGGCTGGTCTGGGAGTATGGCGGCGGTCTCGAGTCCCGTGAGGTCATTTTTCAGCAGCTCGAAGAAGGACAGACCGCGGAGCCTGGCGAGAGCATCGAGCATCGCACGCTCGAAGAAAGAGCTGCCGAAGGCCGAGGTCAGCGCGTTGAGCCCTGCCCTGGCGCCATCCTCGTAGACCCGGGGAAGAGCGGCCTGCCAGTGCTCGGCCGCGGTCGCGGCGCTGGCTCCGCAGTCGAGGTAGATGTCCCGGGCCAGGGCCATCGCCTTCACCTGGTCCTCGACGTTTCGCCGCAGGCTCTTTTCCGGATCTTTGTCGAACCAGCGCGGCGGCAGGCCATCGGCGGCGATTCCCTGGGCGCTTTTTCCATTGGAGTCTTCGACCGTGAGGCGTATGTGGAGGGCTGGGGCCGCTGTCATGCAGGCGATGCCATAGCGAAAAGGCATCCGCGTCGAGATGTCGTGGATGAAGGCCTCAACCTCTATCAGCTTGATGAGCGGTGCCTCGTTTCGCATGGGTGAAGGATACCGGATTACCAGCAGGCCCGGTATCCGCTTCCAGCGGCCGCCTTCATCATTTTAGCGGCTTGCGGGATCACTCCCGATTCAAGACAATGGCCCTCGTGGACGCCCCGGTTTTCCGTTCTCTCCTGCGAGGTTCCTGTTTTTGCAACGACATCTGAAGGCTATTCATTGTGTAACTTTTTTCAGGCTCCTGCTCGAGCTGGGCCTCGGCGTCTGGATTACGCTTGTCGCGGCAGGGTGGGCCGGGGGCGCCGGCGGGTGGCTGCCTACCTATCATTCTTCGGCCCGTCCGCAACAAGGGGACCGGGAGGCGTTCTTCGTTCTTGGGGGGACACTGGTGCTCCTGGGGCTACTCAGGGCTGTCCAACTGCTGGCCGCGGCGCGCCCCTTCCCCTGGTCGCGCAGGCTCGGGCAATACCTGGGAATGCTTGATTTTCTCACCCCGCTGACTTTACCACTGGGCCTCTGGGCGCTGCTGGTCTACCGGCATCCCGATACGCGGCAGATTTTCAGCCGGGGGCTCCGAGACGCCGCTGAATCGACTCAGGTCCGGTGAGGGCTGTAGATTCCTGCCGGGCTGAAACAAAGTACGGGTAACGATCATGGTCTACTGTCCTGACTGCGGCGAGCAGGCTTCCAAGAACGCGACCTTCTGCGATTATTGCGGTGGTGATCTGCCGCAGGGTCAACCGGGGCTGGAAGAATCTCCCGGCGATGCGCCCTCGAGGAATTCCGCAAGGGCAGAGGAGAAGGCATCTTCACCTTATTCGGGGGAGAGGTTTTCCTATTCCGGGTCGAGGTCTGACAGGACCGGGCTGTCAGGCGTTCGGCCGCTGCCGGAGTCGGCGGGTCGTCTCAAGATATGGAGAGGAGTCCTGCTGAGCATCGTTACTTTCGGCCTCTACCTTTTTTTCTGGAAAAGCCATCAGATGAAGGTGCTGAACTCCTGGCTTGGCCGGCGGGAGCACAGCTTCTGGAAGTGGCTGCTGCTGAGCCTGCTCAGTTGCGGCCTCTACACGCTTTACCATGAATACAAGACGGG
>DCKY01000196.1 GCA_002320775.1 Planctomycetes bacterium UBA1662 | reverse complement strand
GAGAAAAAAATCATCCGGTACAACCACGCCGTCGTCAAGCCGCCCGGCAAGCCGGACCCGGCCTACGACCGCGGCGGCTACATCCACCCGGTGTGGACGCCTTCGGGGAAGCTGCTGACCAACGATTTCCCGGCCCAGCACAAGCATCACCACGGGATCTGGTTCCCCTGGACGAACACCGTCTTCGAGGGCCGCAAGGTGGACTTCTGGAACAGCGGCAAGAAGCAGGGCCGGATCGAGGTGGTCAAGCTCGACGGTTTCGGCGGCGGACCGGTCTTCGGCTGGTTCAGCGTTCGCCACAGGTTTCTTGACCTGACGGCTCCCGGCGGCGCGAAGCCCGTTCTGGAAGAGACCTGGAAGGTGAAGGTCTACGCCATCGGCGATCACTTCCTCTTCGATCTCGACTCGACCCAGAAATGCTCCGGCTCAAGCCCGCTGAAGCTCAACAAATACCGCTACGGCGGACTCGGCTTCCGCGGTTCCCACGAGTGGGAGGGGCCCAACGCCTTCTACCTGACCAGCGAGGGCAAGACGCGCAAGGACGGCCATCACACCGCCGCGCGCTGGTGTGAGATCTACGGCAAGCTCGAGGGAGCGACGTCGGGCATCTCGATCCTCTGCCACCCGAAGAATTTCAGGGCGCCGCAGAATATGCGGATCCATCCGAGCGAGCCGTTTTTCAACTACGCGCCGTGTCAGAACGGCGATTTCAGCATCGTGCCGGGGAAGGACTACGTCTCGCGCTACCGTTTTTATGTTCACGATGGCGAGCCGGATGCGCGGGTTTCCGACGGCTTGTGGGCCGATTACGCCTTGGTTCCGAAGATCGAGCTGAGAAAAGACTGAGAGAGGTCGACCGGTTTACGATTTTTAAGGGATCCGTGGTACTTCCCCTGAAAATAAGCAAAATAGAGTTCAGACTCCGAATCTTTGAAAGGCTGCGAAAAAATGAAAGCGATGTTTATTCAGCTGGCCCTGGTTGTGGGGATCGCGGTCGTTGTCGGGCTGATCTACAACCTCGCCACGGGCTCGGCCGACAATCACCTGGGGCTTACGGTGCCCGAGGGGCGCTACGCGAACGCGCTGAATTGTCCCAAGCCTTCCGCAGCCGTTGAGAAAGCCGCTCCTTCTACTGTCAAAGAACCTTCTTCCAGCGACCCGGACACTTCGTCAGGCAATGCACCAGACAATACGCCGGCGAAGTCACCAGCCGAGGAACCTGAGAAAACCGGGAGCCCCGATCCAGCGGTTTCGGATCCCGGAGAAACCCCTGAGGCTGGAAAAACTCCCAGGATTCTCATCGATGAGGCCTTTGAGGAATGGGAGGTTGGAACTCTTTTTATCGATGCTCGCCGGACGAAGGAATACGTCAAGGGCCACATCCCCGGAGCCATCTCGATCAGTCCCTGGGAGAAAGGCCGCGAAGAGAAGGTCGCCCGTCTTGCCCAGACCGAGCCTCATGCCGCTCCTGTCGTGGTCTATTGTACCCGCAGCAAGGACTGCGAGGATTCCGAGGAGATCTCGTCGAACCTGAAGCAGGTCGGCTTTGAGAATGTGCTGGTCTTCCAGGGAGGCTTTCCTGTCTGGCAGGAAAAGAAGAAACCCGTAGTCGAGGGCGAGGAGCCCGGGGAGAGGCCCGGGCAATGAAGGAAAAGCTCTTCCATCCAAAGCTGCAATTGCTTGTTCGCATCGTGCTCGGTGGAATCCTCGTCTACGCCAGCTGGCACAAGATCGCCGACCCGCCGGATTTCGCCAAGATCATCTACAATTACCGGCTCTTCCCGCCCGCCTCGATTCACATGCTGGCTGTCTTTGTTCCCTGGATTGAGCTCGTGGCGGGCCTCGCCCTTATCAGCGGCATCGGGCTGCGCGGGGGCGCTCTCATGGCGGCGATCTTCTTCTCGTTCTTCATCCTCGCCTTGAGCTACAACCTCGCCCGCGAGTGTCCGACGATCTGCGGCTGCTTCGATACGCATGCCAGCGGCAGGGATCTCACCGTGGATGAAAAATACTCCAAGATGAGAAAGGAGATCGTTCTCGACTGCTGCCTGGTTGTCGCGGCGTTCTATATTCTCTGTGGAACCCTGGGCTGCTGCGGCACCCGGTCCGGCGTTGAGGGGGGAGCGGATGGCGATACAGCCGGCGGCGACGAATCTACCGGCAAGGCCGAGGCGAGCTCCGACTGAACCCCCGTCGCGTTTATCCGGTGTTACTCCGGTGGGTTCAGCCCCGCCAGGTCGTCGGTGACGAACAGCCCATCTTTACGGATCAGCTCGCCGTCGAACCAGATCTCCCCGCCGCCGTACTCCGGGCGCTGGATCGTGACGAGATCCCAGTGCACCTCTGAGCGGTTGGTGTTGTCGGCATCGTCGTAGGCGTTGCCGGGGGTGAAGTGGAATGAGCCGGCGATCTTCTCATCGAAGAGGATGTCCATCATCGGCTCGAGCACCTTGGGGTTGAAGCCGATGGCGAACTCGCCGATGTAACGCGCGCCCTCATCGCTGTCGAGGATCGAGTCGATCTTCTCGGTATGGTTGGCCGTGGCCTTGACGATCTTGCCCTTGCTGAATTCGAGGACGATATTGTCAAAGACGGTTCCCTGGTAGAGGCTCGGGGTGTTGACGCTGAGGGTTCCCTCGACGGAGTCCTTCACCGGGGCGGTGAAGACCTCCCCATCGGGAATGTTGTACTCCCCGGCGCAGCCGACGGCGGGTATGTCCTTGACCGAGAATTTCAGGTCCGTTCCCGGCCCACTGATGTGGACATCCCCGGCGTTCTTCATTCTCTCCTCAAGCGGCTTCATCCGCTCGGCCATGGCCGCGTAATCGACGGTGCAGAC
>DCKY01000237.1 GCA_002320775.1 Planctomycetes bacterium UBA1662 | reverse complement strand
GGCGAGGAGGGGCAGGAGAAGCTCAAGGGGGCCTCGGTGCTGATCTCCCGCATTGGCGGACTCGGAGGCGTGGTAGCCTATGAGCTCGCCGCCGCCGGGGTTGGACGGCTGGTGCTGGCGCACGCCGGCGATGTGAAACCCAGCGATCTGAACAGGCAATTGCTCATGACCCACGATGGTCTCGGGAAATCACGGGTGGAGTCGGCCGCACGGCGTCTGCGGGAACTCAACCCCCGTCTCGAGGTCGAGGTCGTCGCTGAAAATGTCAACGAGGACAACGCCGCGGAGCTGGTCGGGAGCGTCGACCTGGTGGTCGACTGCGCGCCGCTTTTCGAGGAGCGCTTTCTGATGAACCGCGAGGCGCAGGCGCAGGGCAAGCCGCTGGTGGAGTGCGCGATGTATGAACTCGAGGCACAGCTGACCACCTTCCTTCCCGGGAAAACCAGCTACCTGCACGAGCTCTACCCTGAGAAGCCTGAATGGTGGAAGCGCGAGTTTCCGGTCTTTGGTGCGGTGTCGGGAGCGGTCGGTTGCATGGGGGCCATGGAGGTCATCAAGGTCATCTCGGGGATTGGTGAGCCGCTCGCAGGTGAGCTCCTGGTCTTCAACCTCGGCGAGATGCGTTTTCACAAGATGAAGCTCGGCGCTTCCTGAGTGCTGCCATGAAGAACGCATCGACGAAGCCGTGGATTCTCCAGGCGATCTGTCTTCTTCCCCTGCCTGCTCTCGTCGCGGTGTTTTTTCTTTCCTCCCCATTCCAGGCGGGAGTCAGCGAGGCCTTTGGCCTTCTTCGCTCGGGCGATCTTTCCGGCCTGGAGTCCTGGGCGCGCGCTACGGGCGGCTGGGCTCCGCTCATCATGGGAGGCCTGATGGTCCTGCAGGCCATCTCGCCCATACCGATCCCCGCCCTGCTGGTGACGGTCACCAACAGTTTTCTCTTTGGCCCGCTGCTGGGTGGGCTGCTCTCGATCCTGTCGGCGAACGTGGCGGCGATGATCTGTTTCTCGATCGGCCGGCTCTTCGGTGAGCAGGTCGTTGAGAGGTTTGTCAGCGAAAAGACGAAGAAGCGAATCGACCGGTTGGCCGGTACCCACGGTACCCGGGCGGTTTTTGTTGCCCGTCTGATTCCCATTGTCCCCTTCGACGGGGTCAGCTATCTCTGTGGGATTGGCCGCGTCCGGGCGGCTCCTTTCTTCCTGGCGACTCTGCTGGGCCAGGCCCCTGCCGCTATGACCTACTCTTTCCTCGCCCAGGAGGCGGCTGCCGGCCTCAAGGGAGAGCGCGCCCCCTGGCTTGTCGCCATGACCATCGTGCTGTCGGTCCTCAGCCTTCTGCTGTTGAGCTGGTGGGTGCGGGGGATCCTGCTGGGCCGCGACAAGACCCGTGGAGACTCGGGTGGGGACACTCCGCCCCAGAGCTAGTTGGACTTCAACTCGCCGCCTTGAGTATATTGGGTTGATCACACCCAACAGGAGGAAGACAGCATGCAGGGTCCCATGGATAGGCGCGATTTTCTCTCGAAGAGCGCAAAGAGCGTATTCCTGATGTCGGCGGCGGGTTCCGCCCTGGCCGCCCGCAATCCCGTCAAGGCGATCGCTCCCAGCGACAAGGTGCGGATCGCGGGGATCGGTTCCGGCGGACGGGGCTCAAGCCTCGTCTCCGGTTTCCTTGACCACAAGGCGGTCGAGATCGCGGCGATCTGCGACCTCGACCCTTCGCGCGGCGGCTCCCTGGTCAAGCATTGCGAGGGCCGCCAGGGGAAGAAACCCGCGCGCATCCTCGAGTACAGGAAGGTGCTCGATGACAAGAACATCGATGCTGTCATCAACGCCACCCCGGATCACTGGCACGGTCCGCTGACGGTCTTTTCCTGCCAGGCGGGCAAGGACGTTTACGTAGAGAAGCCGCCTTCTCACAATGTCTGGGAGGGCCGCAAGATGGTCGAGGCCGCGAGGCGCTACAAGCGGATTGTCCAGGTCGGCACCCAGAACCGCAGCGCGCCCTATGTACAGAAGGCGCTCGAGTTCATTCGCGGCGGTGGCATCGGTGATATCAAGGTCTGCAAGGTATTCAATATGAAGAACGGCGGTCCTTACCGGGAGCCGCCCGCGGGTACGAAGCCCAATGGCGTCGACTACGACACCTGGCTCGGTCCAGCGCCGAAGCGGACCTTCAGCCGGGCGCATTTTCACGGCAATTGGCATAAATACTGGGCCTATTCCGGCGGCGACATGGCCGACTGCGGCGTTCACCAGCTGGACATCGCCCGCTGGCTCTGCGGCGTCGATTTCCCCTCCGCTGTTCACGCCTCCGGCGGCAATTTCGTCCACAAGGATGACAGCGAAGTTCCCGATACCCAGATCGTCACCTACGAATTCGAGAAGATGCTGATGACCTTCGAGCTGACTCATTGGGCGCCCTATATGCGCAAGACCAACGGCCAGACTCGAAACGGCAGCGTCCATCCCTTCTGGCCCCAGAACGCCACCCGCATCGAGTTTTACGGTACGAAGCAGCTCATGATCCTCGGCCGCCACGGCGGCGGCTGGCAGGTCTTCACCGGCGACGGCAAGGTCGTCGAGCAAGTGTTCGGCCGCTTTCCCGACCCGCCGCACAAGGCGAATTTCATCCAGTGCATCAAGAACCGGAAGCTGCCCAACGCCGACATCGAGGAGGG
>DCKY01000075.1:3730-5951 GCA_002320775.1 Planctomycetes bacterium UBA1662 | reverse complement strand
GGTACCACTCTGGAAGGTGCGATCAAGCCCGGTGATGAAGGTGATGTGCTCCTGGAGCTCTTTGAGGGGCCCCAGTGTCGGTGTCCACTCGATCGGACTGAAACCAACCGGGTACTTGATGCCCTTGATCCGGTTCTTTTCATCAAAGCCCCTGAACTTCGGCAGGGTGGCTTCCTTTTCACCCGGGAAGAAGGCCCGGCGAACAACGCCGATGGGGACGTAGTAGATCGCCATCTTCTTGGCGGGAGATTTCGCAGGGTTACCCAGCGCCGCGGCCGGTGCCTCCAGCCAGGGAAGGGCCAGGGTAGCTCCGGCAGCCCCCCGCAGAAAAGATCGTCTCGAAATATCTGTCATATCAGTCAGCCGCTTTCTTCTGACTATTCTGCAGGAAAGGTTCGCTCAGGGCAATCTCCCGAACCAGGGCCTTCATCCGGTAGCCCTTTTCAATAGTTGCTGCCGTGACCCTGTCGAGAGCTGGTGAATCAGCCGCAACCAGCCCGCGGCCGAGGGCAAAGGAGAGCAGGTGGCCGGCAAAAGCCCGCGTAAAACGGTCCTTTTCAGACAGGAGCGCATCCTTGAACTCGATGATGTTCTTGAACTCGTATTTCCTGAAGAGGGTGCCCCCGGGTTCGACCTCCCGTCCGTTGGAATACTTGTCCCGCCAGAGTCCTGTGGGACCGTAATTCTCCAGGGCGAATCCGAGCGGATCAATCTTGTCGTGGCAGCCGGCGCAGTCCGCGCGCTCACGATGAGCCGCCAGGCGCTCGCGAATGGTCAGCTTTTCATCTTTCCTGCCGGGAGTTTCGGTCAGCTCGGGAACATCCGCGGGAGGAGGCTCCGGAGGCTTGTTGAAGATGACGGTGGCGAGCCAGGCGCCACGGGTGATCGGCTTGGTGCGGGTCGAGCTGGAGGTCATGGTCATGACAGCAGCGTTGGTGATGACTCCACCCTGGCGGCGGTCGGTCACAGGCACTCGCTTGAAGGGGATCGCGGTGGGAGGACCGCCGGCCTTCCCGCCCTTGTACCAGTTCTCCAGCAGGTCACTGCGGTAGCTGAAGTCGGCGTCGAGAAGCTGGGTAACAGGACGGTCCTCGATCAGCACCGTCTCAAAGAGCAGCAGCGGCTCGAGCATCATGTGCATGCTGGCGCGGTAGGGTCCGAAGAAAAACTCCTGGTTGTCCGCTCGCTCCGGAATGACGGAGATGATCCTGTCGAGCTGCAACCACTGGGAAGGAAAGCTGTCGCAGAAACGCTTGAGCTTGCGATCCTTGAGCATGCGGTTGATCTGCCGACCGAGTATCTCCGGCTCACCCAGCTTTCCGGCGGCCGCAAGGTCAAGCAGCGGCTTATCGGGAATGCTACCCCAGAGAAAAAAGGAGAGCCTCGACGCGAGGTCGTAATCATCCCCGCCCTTGTCTCCGCGCTCCCGGAGATAGAGAAACCGGGGCGAACAGATGACCCCGGACGCCACATCCTTCATAGCAGCGGTAAACCGTCTCCCCGCGGCCAGTTGCTTGTGCACATAGGCGGTGTAGCGATCGAGCGTGGCCTGGTCGACCGGCCGGCGGAAGGCCCTGGCCAGGAAGCCGCGGAGCCTTGCCTTCACGGCCGCGCGGGGAGCCTTCTTCGGCTCGAGGAAAAAAGATTTCCAGATGCCGCAGCGCTTGGTGTTGAAGTCAGGACTGTTGACGATCGACCGGCTGAGCTTGAGAAAGGACTCCATCAGAAGCGGAGAGAGCGAGAGGTGATCACCGCGGTTGTCGAAGCCGTGCTCGGCGCGGAGATCCTGCGGAAACGGCGCCACTCCGGCGAGCCGTGGCTCGATGAGCTGCGACTTGCCCAGCGGACGGCTTCCGACCCTGACCTTCGCCTCCATCTTGCCCGTCTCGGGCTTGAAGTAGCCGTGGTCGCGCATCATTTTCTCCGGCAAGGGGAAGACCTCGACCTTGAGCTGAAACAGGTCCTTCACGGCGTTGTTGTACTGGAAGCGATTCATGCGCCGAATGGGGGTCCGCGCCACGGACTTTTGCGAAGCAACGGCCTGGCGCAGGAGCTCCTTGAGTTCCGCCACAAGCCCCTGCCGCGTCTCTGCGGCCAGCGGCGGCGCCTTCTCCGGTGGCATCTCGCCTGAATCGAGCGCCTCGATGATCTTTTCCAGCAGCTCGGGATTCTTCGCGAGCCCCTCGGAGCTCTCGAGCTCCAGCAGGTTCACCTTCCCCTT
>DCKY01000075.1:880-3409 GCA_002320775.1 Planctomycetes bacterium UBA1662 | reverse complement strand
ACCTTCGGACCTTCGCCGTGACATTTGAAACAGCTCTTAGCGAAGGCGGGCCGGATGAGCTTCGAAAAAGCATCGTCCTGCGCCCGCAGACCGGAAGCGGCACAGGAACAAAGCGCCAGGATTAAAATGGCCGTGGTCTTCTGCATGTCCGGCTGGGCCCTCTGTCAAAGCGGGAAACAACTTCCAAAGAGTTTAACTTCCCCGGAGCCTTTTCGCACACAATCCTGAAGGCTGGAAAGGAAGTATGTAATTTTCTGTCGAATGACCCAATTAGGATGTCCAGATTCGTGACCGGTAACGGATTATAAATACTGGCATAAACATCCCCGAGCAAGAGACACGGAGAAGACGCTGATGATGAGAACTGCAAAAACTTCCCTGGCAGCCCTGGCAATTACGCTGGCAGCCCTGAGCGCCAACGCAGACACGATCAGCGGCAAGGTAGTAGACTCCGCCGGCAAGCCCATGGAGGGCGTGATGATCTCGGCCTTCACCGTGGAGTCCAAGAAGCGAAAGAGCGTCTCGGTCTTCAGCCAGGCCGATGGTTCCTTCTCTATCGAGGGGCTCTTCTACAAGAAATACTACAAGGTACGTGCCCGCCTCATGGGGCAGCTCGATGAGGTGAAGAGAGATGTCAAGGCCGGCGACAGCGACCTCTCCTTCTCCATGAAGCCCGCCACGGGCGAAGACCTCGAAGACCAGCGCACCGCTGACAGCGGCTTCGACATGCTCAAGTGGACGAGTAAGAAGGACAAGGAAAACTACAAGATGTATTGCTCCTACTGCCACCAGACCGGCTCCAAAGGCTGGCGAAGCCCGGAGGAGCCAATCGACTGGGATACGATGATTCGGCGCATGGACGGCTTTGGCGGCCTCTACAAGCACACTCGGAAAACCATCGTGCAGCGCCTCGTGGAAACCTACTCCGAAGAAGCTGTGAAGAAATGGCCCGCCTTCGTTCCACCGCCAGCCCCCAGGGGTCTCGAGACAAAAGCGCGGATCACCGAATGGGACATGGGCAACAAATACAATGTCATGATCCACGATCTCGAGCTCGGGCCCGATGGGCTGGTCTACGCCGTCGATATGAGCCGGAACGCGGTGGTGACACTCGATCCAAAGAACGGCGAGCGAAAAGAATACCGCTTCCCTCGAAAGTCCAGGGGGCCGCACTCGATCGAGCTCGCCAATGACGGCAGCATGTGGGTCACCCTCTGCAACTCTGGCGAGATGGGCAGGTTCGACCTCACGACCAAGGAGTTCACCATCGTCTCGAGCGCTGAGGCTCCAGCTAAACGCGGCTCCTATCCACACACCCTGCGGATCAACCCGAAGGACCCCGAGGGCCTGATCTGGTATACGGACGCGGGCAGGAATTCATGCTTCTCACTTCACCCCAAAACCCACAAGGTGAAAGAATACCACCTCCTGAAAAAGGGCCAGGCTGTCGGCGCGGGAAAAGGTGAATCCCGCGGTCTCACGCCCTATGGTATCGACTTCTCGCCAGTCGACGGAACGATCTGGTACTCCAAGCTCAACGCCAACCGCATCGGAAGAATCGACCCGCGAACCCCGGATGGTGACATCAAAGAATGGAACCCACCCTTCCGCGGCCCCCGGCGCCTGCATGTTGATCAGAAGGGTATCGTCTGGGTGCCGGGCTTCGGCTCCGGTGTCTTCGGCAGCTTCGACCCGAAGACCGAAAAGTGGAAGGTCTACGAACTTCCCAACGCAGAGAACCAGACTCCCTACGCGCTGAACATCGATCCAAAGGGCTATGTCTGGATCTGCGGCACCAACAGCGACTCGCTCATCCGTTTCGACCCGAAGACCGAGAAAATGGCCCACTTCAGGATGCCCTCGCGGGTGACCTACACTCGTGAGATCGAGTTTGACGAAGATGGAAACATCTGGACCTGCAATTCGAACTGGCCCGCACGCCATTTCGAGCGCGGCTACGGCTCCATCATCAAGCTCGAGCTCATCGACGGCAAGCTCAAGACCGCTCGCAAGTAAATCACGACTGGAGCATGAAATGATTCAGCGACTTCTGCTCGGCTTCGCCCTCCTATCCCTTTCGGGCTGTACCCCGGAAACAAAACCGAAGGTCCATCGTCTCGAGAGCACCAAGCGAGCTATCTACGATGCCTTTGTCTACGTCAACCGGATCCCGGAAAAACCCGAGGAGGGTGAAGACCCCATCGACCTCGCCGGGAGGATCTTCGGCCGGCTGGCGAACCAGGAGGGTCGTATACTTCTGAAGCTGCCCACCGGCATGGACAGAAATTCCTATCTCGCCTTCAAGACCTTCTTTCGCTACGAGGGAAAGAAGCAGGTCGGCAATTGCGCGGCTTGCCATAGCCCGGTGGAATTTACCGACTCAAAGCCCCACGTTGTTCAAAAGGGTGGAAAACCTGTAGTCACTCCATCTCTTCGGAACCTTGACCTGGACAAGAAAGAGCTCGAGAAGATCATCCGAGACAAGATCGCTATCAGCCGCCTGAAACAGGCCGGCGAGGCAGATGGGGT
>DCKY01000075.1:0-556 GCA_002320775.1 Planctomycetes bacterium UBA1662 | reverse complement strand
GACGATGCCTACTCGGCTATGCGACTCAGCGAGGACGACATACCGCAGCTGGCGACCTTCCTCGGCCTGCTGAAAGATGGACCGGACGCCGGATTCCGCGACCTGATCCTCGAAGCCACCGTGCTTGACACCACTGAAGACATTGAAAATCAATAAGCTCAAGAGAGAGAATGAACAGATGAGCTGGAACAAGATCAAATGGCCAGGAACCATCCTCGCCCTTTCTCTGGGCGCCCTGGCGCTTTTGGGCGAGGGCCCGCAAGCCGCTGGCGCCAAGGACACTCCCGCTGTCGCCGGAGTGGTCAGATTTGATGGCCCCCGACCGAGGCCCCGCTCAATTCGGATGACGGAAAAGGGCGGCAAGCCCAGCGAGTGCCGGAAGCTCTACAAGGGCGCCCTCTTCGATGAAAACCTGGTGGTCGGCGACAAGGGTGAGCTCGCCAACGTATTCGTCTACGTAAGCGAAGGCCTCAAAGAGAAGAGCTATCCCCTGCCGAAGAAGTCAGCTCTCATGAACCAGGACCGCTGCATGTTCAAGCCCCGGGTCCAGGGAGTG
>DCKY01000207.1 GCA_002320775.1 Planctomycetes bacterium UBA1662 | reverse complement strand
AGCCCACCAAGTTCATAGCCCTGGCCCTCGTACCCCGGGACCACGTCCTTGATGTTCGCGAGGCCTTCTTTGATTTCGGCGACCATCCTGCGGTAGAAGAGACCGGGCTTGAGAAAGTTGTCGCGCTTGAGAACTCTTTTCTCATCCCAGGTCATCTCACCGGCGCTCGGCGAACGGAAATCACACCAGACGCTCTTGCCGCCCCAGGCGACCTTGATGAGCAGGACGTGTTCTTCGTAAAGCTCGCCCATGATCGTTCCAAACATGAGCTCCGGCCCGAGCTGCTGATCGCTCGCCCCCCAGCCAACGCTCAGCGGCCCCTTCTTTTTGCCCTGCCGGGATTTCCAGGCGACGCTGACATCCTTCCTGACCGCCCAGCCGCCATCGGTTTTCTTGAGCTTCTTGAGGAGGTGGCCATACTTCGGATGGTTTCCAAGATGCTCAAGGCTGCGAACCTGCCCATACCCTTCCATGTTGGACTGGCCGGCGAGGATGAAGACCCTGACCTTGCCCTTGGCCAAGGCCGCTCCCGGGAAGAGAAACAGACCAAGGCACAGAAAGCAGAATGTAATCGAAAACCGGTTCATCTATTAAGTTCCTCGGTGCGAGGGGAAAGCCTTCCCGGCCCCTGGCCGGGCAACCGACAGGACACAAGCATACACGCCGTCCGCTTCAAGGTCGACCATGCTTCCGCCCCGAGGGGTTAGTCTGCAGACTTCACCTGCACTGGAGACATCAGGTAGCTCAGCAGGTCCCGAACCTGCCCCGGCTCCAGCTGATCGAGAAGTCCATCGGGCATGAGCGAGAGAGCCGTAGGCTTCACCTCGGCCACCAGCCCCTGGTCAAGAAGCAGCTTTTCCTTGGGAGTCTGCAGGGTGATCGTTCTGCCGCGCTGGAGCCCCAGGACCCCGGTGAGTACCCGGCCGTCCTTCAGCCGCACCACCGACATGCGGAAGTTCTGGGGGACGATACCGGAGGGGTCGAGTATATTCTCGAGCCAGTACCCGAGCTCGCCACGCTGGGCGCCCGTGAGCTCCGGGCCGACGGCACCTCCCTCACCAAACAAACGATGGCAGGCTCCGCAGGCCTCGGCAAAGAGCTTGTGACCCCTGGCGGGACTCGCCTCTTCGAGTTTTTCCGGCTGCAGGTCCTTGCGCCACTTCTCAATCGAGGCCAGGCGGTCCACGCCGATGAGTGCGACCCCAGGGAAGACCTCCCGTAGCTGCCTGTCGAGCTCCGGGTCACCAAACAGCTGGATCTGCCGGATGAGATAGGGCGTCAGCAATCCCCTCGGAATAGCATCCCTGGCAGCGGCGGCCAGCAGCTTGCGCGCATGCCGGGGACGCTCGGCAAGAGCCTCGATGACAAAGCCCCGGATGTTCGAATGAATACCCCTGACTCGCTGGAGGAGAAAATCGGCAGCATCTTCGCGGGGATAGGAGGCAATGGCGCGAATAGCGGCGGGGCCGACCTTGGTGTCTCCCACCAGCCGCTTGAGTATCGGCCAGGCTTTTTCATCCGCCGCGGCGGCCAGGGTCCGGATGGCCCTGTTTCTTGTGGCTGTATCAAATCTCCCGGCGCCTGCAATACTGCGGAGCTCATCGAGTCCCCGGCCCCCGGTGAAGACAATCCCAATCCGCTCCACCAGCTTCCGGGTCTCGGGATCTTCAAGCTCCAGAAGCGCCTTCCGGGATCGCTCCCAGCTGTCGGGAGCTTCCGCCTTCAGCCAACCATCAAGGGCCTGGCTCAGCCCGGAAAGAATGGCCCGGCGCTGATCCGAAGACGCCTTGACCGCAAGCTCCAGCAACCTGGAGACCGTCCTGCTGTCCTTGTCCAGCTCGTAGGTAAGACGACGGGCGGCGTAGCGACTGACCTTCGGCATCCGTGATTTTCCGATGCAGGCGAGCGCCGCCTCCGGCGCGGCCGGCACGGCAGGCTCGATGCCGTACCAGATCATCGTCGGCAGAACCCGGTCAGAGGAGAACTCCTCCCGCCCGGCCAGGTTTCCAGCCAGCTTCCAGCGTCCTGCCGGGGAGAGCTTCTGCAGGGCCGAGGCCAGGTAGGTCAGCACCAGCCCGGAAGGCTCTTTCAGCGCGAGGGCTTCCAGTGCGGACAATGCCTCCGGGGACGCCCCCCCCGAATCAACCAGCAACCGCACACCCCAGGAGCGAAGATGCTCATCGGGACTCTCAAGCAGGCCGAGCAGGAGCTTTTCATCCGCGGCGCCGATCACGTGCAGACACCACAGAGCCCGCAGCTTGCGGCGAACATCAGCCTGCTCCTTCAGCATCTTCAGCAGTAACCCCGCGGCATCCTTCATTGGCTGCCCGCCGACAGCCCTCTGCTGCAGCTGGTGCCTCGCCTGGCGAACAAACCACTCATCCTTGTGCAGTTGCAGCCCGACCAGCTCAGCTGTCGACACCTTCCTGAGATCAACAGCGGCGGGCTTCACCGGCTCCCCATGGCTGATCCTGAAGATCCGGCCGGAGGTCCTGTGAACTCCATCGTTCTCGTGGCACTCGCCGATATCCGCCCAGTCGAGAACAAGAACCTCCCCGGTGGGTCCCTGCAGGAGCTCGACCCCGCGGAACCAGGAGTCGCCCGACTCGACCATGTCCTTTCGATGCACCCCGCGATAGGTCGCTCCATGGCGCTCAAGATGATCGCGGTTGATACGGCGGCCGTGAAAATTCACCGTGAAAACATCGTTTCGATACTCCGCCGGCCAGTTGGCTCCGAGATAGATCATCATCCCGGTGTGGGCATGGCCGCCGCCGGCCTTGTTGGTCCCATCACTCAGGCCCTTCTTTGCCGAATGCCAGGGCTCACCGGCGCCCCAGTGGACATGGTCCGCAGTCTGGTCAAGCAGCTCATAGAGATGAGGCCGGAAATCCTCTCCGTACATTCGCTTGAAGTGCGCACCGGGGACCACATGCCAGAGATGCCCGATCACGGTGTTGATAAAGAACAGCTCGCCGTAATCATCCCAGTCCGAGCCCCAGGAGTTGGTCGTCCCGCGGCAGACAACCTCGAACTTCCGGGTCACCGGGTGGTAGCGCCAGATGGAGCAATTGAGCTTCTCCCTGCGGTCCGCGGAGGTGCCGGGGACCCCCACCACCGAGGTACCCTGGATCCCATGGCGGCCGTAGAGCCAGCCA
>DCKY01000205.1:1126-16972 GCA_002320775.1 Planctomycetes bacterium UBA1662 | reverse complement strand
TTCTCCGAAAGCTTCGCAGATCGAGGTGATATAGGCCTCATTGGCTTTTGCATCGCCGCTTCCTTCGCGAATCTTCGTGGTCGAGAAGTTGCAGTGCATTCCGCTTCCGTTCCAGTCACCCTTGACCGGCTTCGGATGCAGATCTACCACGACGCCGTATTGCTCGGCGGTACGGTGGAGCAGGTAGCGGGAGTAGACCGCGGCATCGGCTGCGTTCTTGGCGCCCATGCCGAAGATCTGGTATTCCCACTGTCCGAGCATGACCTCGGCGTTGATGCCCGTGACGCTGAGGCCGGCATCGAGACAGAGATCGAGGTGCTCTTCGACAAGCTGGCGAAGGACGACGTTGCCGTGTCCGACGGAGCAGTAGTAGGGTCCCTGGGGGCCCGGGTAGCCCTCGGCGGGGAAGCCGGCGGGCCTGTCACCGTCCATGAGGACGTATTCCTGCTCGAGTCCGACCCAGAGGTCATCGTTGTCATCCCAGCCGCCCCTGGTGTTCGAGGGGTGGATGGATCCATCGGCGTTCTTGACCTCGGTCATGACCAGGTAGGCGTTTCTCCTGCCCGGGTCGGGAATGATGTTCACCGGATCGAGGAGACAGTCAGACGAGCCGCCCTCGGCCTGCTCGGTCGAGCTGCCGTCGAAAGCCCACTGCGGGCAATCTTCGAGTGTCGGCTCGCTGTCTTGTACTTTGATCCTGGTTTTACTACGGAGATTGGCGGTCGGCTGGTAGCCATCGTGCCAGATGTATTCCAGCTTGTATGGAGTACTCATACTGTTTTCCTTAAGAAAAAGAGGTAGAGAGACCCTGTAAAGAAGGGAAGTTTCGAAAAGTTTCAGACGAAAAGGAAACGGAATTTACCATTAGGTATTTACGCGCATCAAGATAGTTTATTTCGACAAAGACTCAGTGTTTCCGCGGTTTTTGAAGATGTGAAGCTGTCTTGGGCCGGGTCAGCGGCCCGATCGCCGCCGGGTTTTTCCTTGCACTCCCTGCCGGACTCAATAGAATCCCCGCTGCCGGTTTGCATGTTCCTTCACGGGGACCGTTCTCCCCGTAGGAATTGGGGAAGAACGAATACTCTGCTTTTTCGTTTTTTACGGACCCCTGTCGTTTCCTGTATCCACAGGAGCCAGGGAAGTTCGGGAGAATCATGCCGGTACTTTCTTTTATTCGAACGAAGCTTCAACAGTGCTCCAGGGCCTTTCCTGGCGCGGCTTCCTCCTGTTTGCCGGACAGCCGCCTGCGGGCGTTTGCCCGGGTAGCTGTTCTTGTCGTCATCGTGGGCGCCGTTGCGGTGTCCTGCAGTGATGGGAACAGAAGGCTGGGGGAGCGTGAGGCGCTCGACTTCAGGCGTAATCTCGTGCGGAAGAACTATGGTGACTTGTCACCTGACCAGCGCTGGAGGGTCATGTATCACCCGGCGCGTACGAAGCGCGAGATTCGCAGTACCCTGGATGACTATATGAAGGATACTGCCAGAAGGCGCATGGCGGAGGCGGCCGGAGGTTCCGGCCAGGCTGGTGGCGGCGGCGTTGGCAGCGCGTCTGAAGTCCGGGTAGATGAAGGTAAGAATTCGGGCGACGAATCCGGCCAGGAGAACCCTGGCGGCGGCGAAGCCGAGGCGGACTCTTCCGGCGATGATTCTTCGTCTGACAAGGAAGCAGGGGACAGTTAGAGTTATGAGCCGACGATGGCCGGAAATAGTGGTCCGTTTTTTGGGTCGATATTTCCGGACAGCTTCTGGTTCAGGAAAACAAATCGTGATCTAAAGCAACCAAGCTGAGAAGGAGTGTAGAGAAAATGGGTAGAATGAAAACGTCGACCGCGGTGGCGGAACTTCCGGTAGAGCAGGAGACAGCAAAGCGGGAAGCGCCAAAGCAGGAAACGTCAAAGCAGAAAAATGGTCAGGAAATAGCGGTGCCACAAAAAGAAACAACTTCAAAGGGCGGTCCTTCCCCAAAGGGGCCTAAGAGTAAAAGCCAGGCAAAGGCTTCCGCCAAAAAAAAGGACAAAGAAAAGAAGGGCAAGGGGCAGGCGCTTGATTTTGCTCTCGACCAGATCCAACGCAAGTGTGGCGAGGGATCTATCATGTTCCTCGGAGCTGATCATAAGGTTGATGTGGCCACGATCTCCACGGGTTCGCTCTCGCTGGATGTCGCGCTTGGAGTCGGCGGTGTTCCGCGCGGGCGGATCGTCGAGGTCTATGGCCCTGAGTCTTCGGGCAAGACCACGCTGACCCTCGAGATCATTGCCAATGCCCAGAAGGCGGGCGGGTCGGCAGGTTTTATCGATGCCGAGCACGCCCTTGATCCAAGCTACGCGAGGAAGCTGGGGGTCAATCTTGACACACTGCTCGTTTCGCAGCCGGATTCAGGCGAGCAGGCCCTGGAGATCGCGGAGATGCTGATAAACTCAAACGCGCTCGATGTGATCGTCATCGACAGTGTCGCCGCTCTCGTGCCGCGGGCGGAGCTCGAAGGTGACATGGGAGATACCCACGTCGGCCTCCAGGCGCGCCTGATGTCGCAGGCTCTGCGAAAGCTGACCGGCGCTGTGAACAAATCGAAGACCTGCCTGATCTTCATCAATCAGATCCGGGAAAAGATCGGAGTCATGTTCGGCAGCCCCGAGACGACCTCGGGCGGCCGGGCGCTCAAATTCTATTCTTCGGTTCGGCTCGACATCCGCCGAATCGGAGCGATCAAGGATGGAGATACCTTCCGCGGTAACCGTACGCGAGTCAAAGTGGTCAAGAACAAGGTGGCCGCTCCGTTCCGCCAGGCCGAGTTCGACATCATCTTTAACGAGGGCATTTCCTATATCGGGGATCTGCTCGATGTCGCGGTTGAGCAGGAGATCGTCAAGCGTTCGGGTGCCTGGCATTCTTTCGAGGATGTTCGAATCGGTCAGGGGCGAGATCGTACGGTCCAGTTCCTTGAGGAGAACACTGACATTCTCGAGAGAATTGAGACACAGGTTCGCGCAGAGCTTGGTCTGTAACCCGGCCGTGGCTGAGAGGGCTGCGTTCAGGCAAATATAGAGAATTCCAGCGGAGTACGGATCATTTAAGTGCTCCGCTGGTCTTTTAGCTGGTAGGACCGCAGATCGTTTCTCGCCGGAGTCCCCATCGTGTGCTAAACTCCCTGAGTTTTCCACAAGTCGGTACTGCTGACAGCGTTCTGTCATTTGTGCTATCTTGTTTTCAGGCACGCCAATGGTGCCTGTAAAAAACAGACGACTTTGCCTATGCTGATTTGCAACGCCGTGCTTTGGCAGGCAGTCTATTAGGTAAGGGATTTAGGTCTCTTTCGGTGCGTCTGGCAGAAGTTGCGAAAGCTGCCTTGGAGGCCCGACCGAGTCGTTTCTTGTTTTTGAGTTCCTACTCGCACAGTTCAGGGACGGAAAGTTCGAATGCAGAAGACTGAAAACGGTTTGAACAGAGATGCGCGCAGAGATGCGTGCCGGGAGAGATTAGGGAAGCAGCTCTGCGCAACGCCTTCCGGTTATTTTTCCACTGACCGGCGGGAAGGCGCGATGCTGATCATCGCGCTTGGGGTTCTCACCCTGCTTGCCGTCCTGGGAGCATCCTTTGCCCAGCTCATGAGGCTGGAGCGCAAGGCTGCCAACAATTACGTTGATGCCCAGCGCATGGAGATGATGTCGAGCTCGGCCCTGGACATGGTCGTTGCCAAGCTTCACGAAGCCAGCAATCACTACTCCTGGTCTTTCTATGGCAATACCGACTGGCTGTTCCGTCTACCCAAGGAGGATGACCTCGCCCATGGCCGGGTTGGAGTCGAGGATCCGAGGGTCGGACGCTGGAGCACCTACCTTGATGTTGCGGGTTATCGTTTTCAGTACAAGACCAAGGTCATTGACACCAACTCGCTCATCAACCTGAACGGCCGCCAGGATACGCTGGCCAGGATGCTCGACAATCTCGGGACCGTGATCGAGCGCAGCGCCCGTCTCAAGCGGGATGGCCGCCAGGTGACCAACCCCTTCTATACTGGGCCGCGCCGAACCGGGCTGCGAATCACGGGGGAGAGTGTCATGCTTTTCCGCCAGCGTCTCGAGGGTCAGCGTTTCCAGTCCAAGAACCAGCTGCGCCAGCTGATTGGGGATGAAAACTTTGAGACGGTGAAAGACTTTGTCGTCTGCCACTCCTGGCTCGATCCCTACACCTACAAGGCCGATGACGGAGACGATGAGGTTCGCGACCTGGCCCTGGGTACGACCAATACCGGTGGGGGGGCGCAGGGAGGAGGAGGTGTCGGCGGCGGCGGAGGCTTGCGGATGCCCAGCGCTGTTGGAGCGCCGCGGCTCGGCCATGAACCGCGATACCCGGTGAACATCAACACGGCGCCGGAGGAGGTTCTTATATCCTGTTTCATGGGACTCGCCGGGCGAAGGACCTTTCCGTATTCCCGCCTGGGGGTCGCCGGCGGCGCCGTTACAGCTGTCGACCAGGCCGCCCAGATTCTCGGAGAGCGGATCTTCGCCGATGAAGAGGTCCGTGATGTTACGCCGCGTCCGATCTTTGTCTATACACCGCGGCTTGAATATACCGAGTCGCTCAAGATTGTTCAGCAGATCGTCAGTAATCGAAAAAACGGCCGGAGGTTCTTCCGCGCCTGGCGCACCAACGATCCCAGCCAGCCCGGCTTCGAAGATTTTATAGATGGTCTGGATGCCAGCTATTTCCCGGGCTTTGCCAGCGTCCAGGTGATCGATCCGGATCAGCCGAACAATCGCTTGATACGCGGGCATGTCATTGGCGGCGCGGGCAGTCCCATCGGCAGGCTCTGGCAGAAGGGAACAGCCCAGGGGGCCGAACGAAATACCTTCCGCAAGCTCGGGCTCGCGGTGCATGACAGCAACGCCTGGTATTACGACCTGATCAAGGGAGTCATCAAGGCGAACTTCAATCCCAACACCAGGATCTCTCGCTACAATCCGAACCTCTCGGCCTACGTGGCGGTTGATAAGTCCGACCTGGTCTGGGCGGATAAGTCAGGCGGCCAGGTTCCCCAGTTGAAAAAGGGACACACCACCGAGTTCTGTTTTGGTCCGATGGGAACCTTCGAGATCACCACCCTTGGCCAGATGGTCGACAAGTCACAATGGAGTGAGAGAGCCTCCCGCACCGTGGTCGGAAATCGTGGCGGCGGAGGCGAAGAGGTTCCGGCGGATCTTTTTCCTTTCCGCCGTAAGATCAGGACGGTCGTCAAGGTATTCGATGTTTTACGGCATACCAACCAGTTCCACTTCCAGAAAACCTTCAATATCGGTGCCCGCTCAAGCAAGAACGATCGCAAGTTTGTCCAGACCTGGCCTGAGCCGATGAACGCGCTGACGGAGCTGTATTCACAGGGCTCGGCTCGTGATGGTCGTGTGGAGCTTGCCGGTCTGCTCGATGCCCGCCGCCAGCAGAGTCCGTATACTGCCAGGAGCCAGATGTTCGGCAGGGATCCGAGTATTCTCGCGGAGCACTCTTTTTCCGAGCGCGATCCGCAGAATGTCAGTCGGCTGCGAAGGTCACTCCAGGGAAGCGGCGTCAGCTTCTTTGGCGATGAGGTCAGCGATGCTCTCAAGGGCGTCTTTGACTTCAACTTCAGCCGTTTCCAGAGAAAGTACAGGGAATTCTATCGTCTCAAGACGCTTCAGAACCTGAACGTCTTCCGGGGCAATGTGGCGGCGCAGTACACAGATCCCATTGTCGGCAAAGAGGAGATCGGAACGGATCTCTTCCCGGATGGGTTCAATTCCAGCCTCTTTCGCCAGCAGCACCTCGGCAACAGGCTGCTGGTTCTTCCGGCGCGGCAGCGTATTGGGGAGGTCGGCCTCGGCGGCGGCAACGTGAGGGTCGGGTCCGCCGGTATTGGCAGCCGGGGACAGAATATTCTTGGTAACGTTCCCTACTATCGCGGCGGGATCGGCTTCTGGGTCAAGTTCGAGTTTGACGGCGATGATCCGGTCTTCAGCGGCCTGCTCGGCTGCACCCAGGTGATCAGGGAGGTCCTGCCGGCCGCCCAGGAGTTCAGCGGATCGGAAGGCAGCCAATTCTTCCTCTTCAAGAACACCCGGGGTCAGATGCGTGTCGTTCGTATGTACTACCATCAGGCATTTCCTGAGGCCGGGGGTGTCGGCGGCGCAGCGGGAAGCGCCAAGCTCTATCCTGACCCCGGCTCGGCCGGGGGGGGCGGCGGAGCTCCCCAGCAGGGCGAGAACCCGATTCTCGAGCACCTTGATCAGCAGAAGATCATTTCCAGAGCCGACATCGTCGCTGACATCAAGCACTTCAGGGCGCACGAATGGCACCATATCGCGATCGATTGGGACGATGCCAATCCCGTCTTCCCCATCAAGCTCTATATCGATTTCAAAGAGGTGACCACGGGAGGTACCCCCAGGAGAGCCCAGCAGGTCATCGATGGCACGGCCAACTCCTGGGTCCGTCTCAACCAGCGTCAGCCCATTGACGGCCTGATGGTCGGCGGAATCGTCCGCCCGCAGGGCGTCTCAGATGCCGGCGTGTTCAAGTGGTTTACCACCAGCGCCAAGACAGGCGGAGGGGGCGGGGTTACTACAGTGGCGCCTACGGTGAAGCGGATTCTTGCCAATGCGACGATCGACGAACTGATCGTCTACCAGGGAACCTTTCCCCAGGTGAAACGCTACTATGGCAGCAATGCCGGGGCGGGTTATTTCACCCAGCGTACGGGAGAGTATGCGAACCTCTTCGAGGTTCCCTTGCCTCCAGGGGTGGACAGCGTGGTCCTGCGATCCATCGATTGGACCGCGTACTATCCGACGACCTTTACAGATTCCCTGCCCAACTCCACCGCGGTTCAATTGGTGAATACCCCGCTCGAGTGCGAGACCTACTTCCGTTCGACCAACGCGTTGCCGCCTCGGTTCCGCGCGCCCTGGAGAAGCCCGAATGTCAGGAGCCAGATATCGGGTCGAGAAATCTTCAGGCCGGATACCGGGGTCAAGGGCCAGAGCGCCGAATTCGTGTATAAGTTTTTTCTGAAGGGGTCCAAGTCCCTCTCCGGCAACACCGCCGGCGGAGTCGTGCAGACGCCGGTGCTGGATGATGTTTCGCTTTCCTATTATCTGCCCAATCCCAAAATTCTTCTCCAAGAGGACGTAGATTGATGAAGCTCGATAGATTGTTCCTCCCTGCACTTGCAGCGGTCCTGTTTACGGGTATCTTCTGTTCCCGGGGATTCAGCCAGGATGATCCGAACGAGGATATTGAATACAAGCCGTACATGGAGCTCATCAGCTCGGAATATGTCGCGGCCGCGAAGGGCGGCAAGCAGACATTGAAGCTTAAGCTGAATTTTTCGTCCGACCTGCCCCTCGGCACGAAGATCCAGATGGACCTGGTTCATAATGGACTGCCCCTGATCGGCGAGACCATCTTCTATACCCTCAAGACCTCCAAGCGCAAGGGTGTCATCTACGAATGGGTACCGAAGAAAGCGCTGGGTGTGGACAATTATTATCTCAGGGTCCAGATAGATCTTGAAGAGCAGACGTCCACGGTCGGTAAGGCGTTTAAGGGCAAAACGAAAATCTTTCCGCCCAAGGCGAATCCGCTGGTCTGGCTCTATGGCCAGGAGAACTACGCTATCAAGGTCGGCACTGAAGCGGAGCGCGAGGCTCAAGAAAACCTGATGTGTACGGTCTACGATGATTTCATCAACGAGCTTGTCGGCAATTGGAATGATTTCAAGTCCACCCTGGATGCCGTAAAGGAAGGCAAGAAGTACTCGACTGCCGGCGTGATCGATCGCAAGGGGCTTGAGCTTTATATCCGTAAATGGCGCCGGAAGATGGGCGCGACCCAGAAGGCCGTCCTTATCGACTTCCCCAGCGACAGTCCGGCAGTTCATTCCAAGTCGCTCACCGCTCACGCGAACCTTCTGCGTCTCGGCAGGATGGTCGCCAAGCGATCGGTGAGCTACCAGAGGGAATTTGAAAAAGAGGCCCAGATCCAGGCGATCAATCCTCGGCTGAACACGAAGGACAAGGCGGATGCGGTGCTGCGCTTTTTCGATGCGGGCTTTCGCTACCGCGTCTCAAAAGAGAGCCTCAACCGGACGATGGACAACATCTACCGCCTGGTCTGTCCCGAAGAAGAGGAAGAGGAGCAGGCCGAGGCAGCTCCAGCCGCAGAGCCCGCCAAGGAGAAGCCGGCCGAAGGCGGAGAGGGCCGATAGGCTCCAGGCTTTTCGACGGCCGGTATCCGGCCAGTCAATTGGCCATCGTCTGTCCGATATCGCTCCTGGAGTGAAGGCCATCGAACGAGATGCCCGCCAGGGCTTCATAGGCCTTTTCGCTTGCGGCCTCACGGGTCTCTCCGAGAGCCGTGACTCCGAGAACCCGTCCTCCGGCGGTCAGGGTCTCGCCTGTCTCACCGCGACGGGTGCCGGCGTGGTAGACCCAGAGGCCGGTTTCCTGCGAGTTTTCTCCTGCCGGGGTCAGTCCCTCGATGGGAACCCCCTGCTCGTAGGAGCCTGGGTAGCCTCCCGAGGCGGCCACGATGCAGACAGCCTCCCGCTCATCCCACTCGAGTACCATCTCCTCCAGTCCGCCAGGTTCGCTGGCAGCCTCAAATACCGCCAGCGGGTCGGTCTTCAGGCGGGAGAGGATGGACTGTGTCTCGGGATCGCCGAAGCGGGCATTGTATTCGAGCATCATCGGACCTTCATCCGTCAGCATGATTCCGGCGTAGAGCACGCCCTTAAACGGCAGCCCCTCCTGTGCGAGTCCCTCCACGGTCTTGCGAATGACCTTGTTGAGGATGTCCTGCACGAGCGGATCTCCGAGTGAATAGTAGGGCGAGTAGGAGCCCATGCCCCCGGTGTTGGGACCTTCGTTGCCGTCGAAGGCGGGCTTGTAGTCCTGGGCCGTCTCGAGCGGCAGGTAGTTGACGCCATCGGTCAGCGCCATGATTGAAATCTCACTGCCGGTGAGACAGTCTTCGATAAGAACCCGGGAGCCGGCATCGCCAAAGCTGCGCTCCACCATGATGTCCTCGACCGCCTTGATCGCTGTGTCCCTGTCGTGCGCCACGATCACACCTTTGCCGGCCGCCAGGCCGTCAGCCTTGATCACCATCGGCAGCGCCCGCTCGTTTACATGGGCCAGGGCCGCCTCGCTGTCTTCGAAGATCTCGAAGGCCGCGGTGGGTATCCCATGCCGGCAGAGGAACTCCTTGCAGAAGATCTTGCTGCCCTCGAGCTGGGCTCCACCTTTTCCCGGACCAAAGATTTTCATCCCCTCGCTTTCGAAGAGATCGACGATGCCGGCCACGAGCGGCGCCTCCGGCCCAACGATGGTGAGGTTGATCTCTTCAGCGCGAGCGAATTGCAGGAGCCCCTCGATGTCCTCGCCGCCAATATCGACGCATTGGGCCGCCTCGGCGATTCCCGCATTACCCGGAGCGCAGTAGATTTCAGGACTTGAAGGCGAGCGTGAGATGGCCGCTACAATCGTGTGCTCACGTCCGCCGGATCCAACGACAAGTACCTTCTTTCTCTCACTCATCCTCGACCCCCGCTTCTCTCAAATCGTTTCCTGTTTTAACCTGCAGGTGGCTCCGAGCCGCGGACCATTGCCAGTCACCTGCGACCCTAGGTGTCCGCGCCGCCAGATTGTAACCAGTTCCTCTTCGACCACCACGAGAAAAGGGCCAGCAGGTAGAGCGCCGCCGCCGGCAGGAGTGCGCTCAACTCGGGAGGGGTGAACGTCAGCAGCAGGGCGGCATCCAGGAAGATCAGCGCTCCGAGGGCGTTCCTGACATAGGAGGTCGCCGGGTGCAGGTGCTCGCGGTTCTTTCCAGCCTCCAGGATCGCCCGGAAGAGGAATCCCAGCAGTACCAGGTTGGCGATCCAATTGACGGGAGAGCCCGGGTTCATCGCGGCCAGGATGGCCGGGAGGGCCAGGAGGGGGTATACCAGCGAGGAGAAGATGAGGGGGCGATGGTCTCTATCCTCAAGGCGGCTGATGGCCGTTACCACGGCGATGAATCCGCCGAGTATCAAGGCAGGTGCCAGGAGCGCTTCGCTGGATAAGACCTGGAGGAAGGAGCCTGCCGCGGCAGTCGCTCCGACCAGGAAATTTCCACTTCTGCAGCTTCCCATCAGGATATTGCCAAGGACCGGGATGTTTTTGGCGCCGATGTTGTAGAGCAGGGAGCAGAGGAGGACCACGCCGGCCGGCCAGAAGGTCTCGCCGAGCAGGAAGCTCAAGCCGAGGGCCAGGAAGGCGAGCGCGAAGGCCAGGCAGGCGGCGCGAGCGGCAGGCAGGGCGCCGGAAGGCAGGGGTTTTTCCGGGGCTCCCTGGCGATCTTTTTCGAGGTCGAAGAGGTCATTGCTGACCATCCCGGAGCTGTAGAGACAGGCTGAGATGACCGCTACGAGCAGGGCCGGCAGGGGGGCTTCGCTCTTGTTGAAAACAGCTGCGGCCAGCGCGAAACCGGCGAAGCTGTCGGCCAGGGCGGTCGGCACGAGATAGATACGGCAGAGCTCTAAATAGGGGCGCATGGAAGACAAGAGAATCTCGAGGGCCTGTGTTGAAGAACTGGATCTTAACTCCTGGGCGGCCGTTCGTCAGCAAGGATAGCCCGTGCGGGGCGGCAGCAGGCGTTTAGCTCTTTCTGCTCGTCATGGGCTTCGCTACACTGGTCAGCCGGGTGAGTTTGTTTTTTTGTTTCCTGTCGGGAGCCTTCGTCCATGAGATCAAGCCATCGAGACCTGTCGCGGCGCCGTTTCCTGGCGTGCTCGGCGCCTCTCATCTCTCTGCCATCCTTCATACCAGGTATGCTCTCCGCGAGCCCGGCCGAGCGCCTGGCGGTCGGTCATGTTGGCATTGGAGGCCGTGGCGGCAGCCTGCTCGGGATGACCCGGGGGAATTCCCAGGTAGAGGTTGCCGCGCTCTGTGATGTGGACAAGGGGCATCTCGCCCGGGCCCGGAAGGCTGCGGGGGGCGAACCCCAGCTGGCAGCCGACTACAGGCGGTTGATGGACAATAAGACGCTGGATGGAATCGTTGTCGCGGCCCCCGATCATTGGCACGCGACCATTACGATCGCGGCCTGCAGGGCCGGCAAGCATGTCTACTGCGAGAAGCCTCTCTCCCACAACATCGCCGAGGGCCGCCGGGCTGTCAGGGCTGCCCGCAAATACGATCGCATGGTCCAGGTGGGTATCAACCATCGCTCGACGGAATACGTCCGGCATATCGTGCGCCTGGTCCGCGGCGGAGCGATCGGCAAGGTACACGCCGTAAAGAACTGGATGTGGACGAACAAGGTTGAAAAACGGACCCCTCCTCCCGGGAAGATCCCGGCAACTCTCGACTATGATGCCTGGCTCGGCCCGGCGCCCGAGGCGGCCTACCACCCGGCGCGGGTACACTACAACTTTCGCTGGTGCAGTGACTACGCAGGCGGCTATATGACCGACTGGGGCGTGCATATGTTCAACGTCATCACCTTCGCCATGGGTATCGATCACAAGGGGCCCGAGAGCGTCGAGGCCCGGGGGAGCTATTCTGAGGACAACATCTACGACTTCCCGGTTTCGATGAAGGCGCGGTGGGAGTTCAAGGATCCTGATTTCACCCTGAGCTGGGAGCAGCCCGAGAAGGGCGGAGATATCCTGCCCGGCGAGCGCTATGGGATGACTTTCTACGGCGAAGACGGGGAGCTGCGTACAGGTTTCGGAACCGGCAAGTGCAGGTTCTACCGCGATGGCAAGGAGGCTCCGCTTCCGCGCGAACCTGCCAGTGTCGAGGTCCCGGAGAGTCCCGGTCATATGCAGAATTGGGTGGATTCGATCAGGAAGCGCGAGCTGCCGATCGCCGATGTGGAGATCGGTCATCGCACCACCAGTCTCTGCCTGCTGGGCAACATCGCCCTTCGCATTGGCCGCAAGCTGCGTTGGGACTGGCACAGCGAACGTTTCTTCGGCGATCCCCAGGCCGATGCTCTCCTGGGGCGTGAGGCGCGAGCTGCCTACAGGATATGACGGGGTTGTGAGCCGTGCCTGAGCTGCCTGAAGTTGAAACTGTACGACGAGGTCTCCAGAAACTCCTCGAGGGAGAGCTGATCGAGGGGGTCGATGTGAGGGAGACCCGGCTGCGCTATCCTGTAGATGCGCGCAGGCTGCGGCGAGAGCTCCCGGGCCGCCGGGTGAAGGGTCTTGGCCGCAGGGCGAAGTATCTGCTGATTCACCTGGAGGAAGACGGAAGCCGGGAGGAGGCCTTCCTCGTTATCCATCTCGGCATGAGCGGGAGAATCTATTTTTCTGAGCCGGGCGAGACGCCGCAGCTCCACACCCATGTCATCTTTTCCATCAGCGGGTCCAGGGAGCTTCATTTTCGCGACCCCCGGCGTTTCGGGCTGGTCGATCTCATTCCCGCGGCCCTGCTGGATGAGGACAAGAGGTTCAGCAACCTCGGAGTCGAGCCGCTCTCCGATGAGTGCTCGGCGGAGTATTTCTTCAAGCGGTCGCGGAAGCTGCGCCAGCCGGTCAAGAACTTCCTGATGGATGGACGCAGGGTTGTCGGGGTTGGAAACATCTACGCATCGGAGGCGCTCTTTCTCGCCGGGGTTCATCCTCAGAGGGCCGCGGGGAGAGTGAGTCTCAAGAGCTGGGAACGGATCACCTCCGTGGTGAAGGAGGTCCTCACCGAGGCGATCCGCCAGGGCGGCACGACCCTGAACGATTTCCAGGGGCCTGACGGGACGGCCGGATATTTCCAGGTTCTCCTGAGGGTCTACGGACGGGGAGGGGAAGAGTGTGTCGAGTGCAGTTCCATCATCAGGAAGAAGGTGCTCGCCGGACGTTCAACCTTTTACTGCCCGCGCTGCCAGCGCTGAACCCTTGCGGGTCAGAGATCCTCACCCGGTTCGTAGTAGACCAGCTCAGTGCTGGCGCCGGAGACCTGCCGGAGCTCTTCAAGATCTGCCAGCTCGCCGGTGGCCATCGCCTGCAGCAGGATGTTTCCCTTGGCGGTGGCCTCGACCGGTCCGGCCACCAGGGGCATTCCCAGCTCCCGGGCGGTCAGGCGGTTCAGCAGGCTGTTACGGCTGCCCCCTCCGATGACGTGGAGACGTTCGATGGCGCCGGGCGAGAACTCGGACGCCGCGCGGACAACAGAGGCGTATTTCCGCGCCAGGGATTCGAGAATGCAGCGAAGAATATCGCCGCGGGTTTCGGGCTCAGGCTGGGAGGAGGCCGCGCAGGCCTCCCGGACTCTGCCGGGCATGTCGCCGGGTGAGGCGAAGATGGGGTCGTCGGGGTCGATGAAGGACCGGGCGGGCGGAGCCGCTTTCGCCATGAGGGTCAGCTCTTCGTAATCAGCCTCGAGTCCCTCTCCAGCCCATTGGCGCCGGCATTCCTGGACCAGCCAGAGACCGGTGATGATCGAGAGGAAGCGATTCCTCCCGGCGGCCCCGGCCTCGTTGGTGAATCCCCGCTCGAGGGCGTCTGTTGAGATGACGGGGGATGGCGTTTCGATTCCCAGCAGGGACCAGGTTCCGCTCGAGAGATAGGCCCAGCCTCCCGGTTCTGTGGCCGGACAGCTGGCTACGGCCGCGGCCGTGTCGTGGCTTGCGACGGCGATGATGGGGCAGGGCTCGCCCAGGCCGGCTTCGAGAGCTATGTCAGGCTGGAGCTCGCCCGTCACCGTTCCAGGCTCGACGAGCTCACCGAAGATGTCCGTCGGCAGCCCCGCCTTCTCCGCGAGCTCGAGGTCCCAGGTCCTGTCGCGCGAGTCCAGCAGCTGGGACGTGCTGGCGATTGTCAGCTCGGAGGCCGGTCTTCCGCCGAGGAGGTAGGCGACGAGGTCTCCTATGTGGAGCAGGCGCCGCGCCTTCGACAGGGTCTCCGGGGCGAGCCGCTTCTGCGCGGTGAGCTGGAAGAGCGTGTTGAAATCGATCAGCTGGACTCCCGTTCTCGAGAAGAGCTCCTCGCGGCCGATGATGCCGCCGGTGATCCTGTCGACCTCGCCGGAGTGGGCCTCGTCCCGGTAATGGGCGGGATTCTCGATCAGCTCCCCGTTTTCATCCAGCAGGCCGTAGTCGACCCCCCAGCTGTCGACAGCGATGCCATCGAGCCGGCCGCCGTTTTTCGCGGCGGCCTCCGAGATGCCCCGGTGGACCTGCTCCATGAGGGCTGGCAGATCCCAGCGCAACCGTCCCCCGGAGGTCTCGGTCTTGTTGGGGAATCGGTGAACCTCCTCGGTGCTGAGCTTCCCATCCAGGAGACGCCCGAGAATAGCCCTGCCGCTTTCGGCTCCAAGGTCGATTGCCAGGTATGTTTTTTCCATTTGTTTCGGCTCGTATTTGGCTCGATGAGGCGGCAGGCAGCTCCCGCGCCCTTGCAAGAAGAGTTAGCATAAGCATAATACCACCAGCTTTTCTACCGAACAGGGGGCTGAACATTGTCCAGGAACGTCACGATCTTTCTGCCCGGAGACTACCGGGAGCTGCCCAATGAGTGGGCCAGGCCCCAGGTCAGAGCTACCGTTGGAAACCTGAAGAGAGCCCTTCGCAAGCTGGGCCGCAAGCCCCGCCTCATCGATACGTTCCTCACTCGTCCGGACCAGTCCATCTCCGAGCTCGGGCCGATTGATGACCCCATGGTCGGTGTCTTCGTTCACTGGACCTACGGGCCTCATACCTGCGATGGAGTCGTGGGCAAGGACAACCCCCTGCTGCTGGCGAGCAATTTTTCCGGCACCTGGCCCGGGCTGGTAGCCCTGCTCAATACAGGGGCCTGCCTCGAGAGCGTGGGCCGGAAGTTCTCCAGGATCTGGAGCGACACCGATGACTGGACAAAGGACAGGGGCTTCATGGCTCGGCTCGATGAGTGGTGTTCGACCGGCGCCATTCGCTACCGGGAGGATGAACTCCATCTCAGCGCCGAGGTGAGCCCTGAGGCGAAGAAGGTCGCCGACCGGGTGGTCGCTGACATTCAAAAACGCAGGATCCTCGCCCTGATGCTCGGTGACACCTCCATGGGCATGATCAACGGTTATTTCGGGCCCCGTCTTCTGAACAAGGTTGGCTTCGCCGAGCACAAGGTCGACCAGGCCTGGATACTCGAGCGCCTGACCCACGTCGATGAGGACCGCGTAGACCGGGCCCTGAAGTTCTGCATCGACAAGGGGGTCAAATTTCACTGGGGTGAAGAGGATGCGGAGGATTTCACCGAGGAGGCGACCCGGGAGCAGCTTCGCATGTACCTCGCGGTTCTCGGACTCGTCGATGAATTCCAGGCCGATTGTATCGGCTGGCAGTACCAGCTTGGCCTGCTGCCCCTGCTGCCGCCTTCGGACTTCTGTGAGGGCCTGCTCAATTCCTTCTGCCGGCCCGAATCAAGCGGTCAGCCGATCATGACGGCCACCGAGGCAGACCAGGGCAACCTGGTTCCAATGGAGCTGATGAAGAGGATCCTGCTCCGTCGTGGCCTGCACCCAGAGGTGATGTTCCATGATGTCAGGTGGGGCGGGGAGCACAACGGCCGCTTTCTCTGGATCCTGCTCAACTCTGGATCCTGCGGCGCCTACGCTTTCAACCACGATCGCGGCACTCTCAAGGGTGTTCATTCCTACCGCCAGCCTGCCGGTTATTTTCCGATACCCGGCGGCACCTTCGCCGGCGAGAGCCGTCCCGGGGAGATGACCTGGGCGCGGGCCTATATCCGCGATGAGGAGCTCTGGATGGACATCGGCCGCGGCAAGGTCAGAAAGCTGCCCGCCGCCAAACGCGATGAATGGTGGGAGGGAACCACCCGGCAGTGGCCCTTTATGGCGGCCGA
>DCKY01000205.1:443-788 GCA_002320775.1 Planctomycetes bacterium UBA1662 | reverse complement strand
TCACAGGAAACCATCATGGCGCACTATCTCTCGAATCATATCGCCGTCGCCTACGGGGATATCTTCGGAGAGCTGGTGTCGGTGTGCCGCAGCCTTGGCTTCAAGGTCCGGGTCATGGAGGGCAGCAGCAAGGTCTGAGGGCGGAGCGGGGAGCTATTTTCCCGCGAGGTTTGGCCATTTCCCCTGCTTGATAGGCCGGAGCTTCAATTTCTTCGGATCGACGACGACATGCTTCACCCTGCGCCTGTGGTAGGTGTAGGTGATGTGTACCAGGCCATCTGCTGCCTGGATGACGGCGGGATAGGAATGCTCGCCGCGCTGGTTCTCAAGCACCAGCGCCGCCTG
>DCKY01000205.1:0-125 GCA_002320775.1 Planctomycetes bacterium UBA1662 | reverse complement strand
TTCTCAAGCACCAGCGCCGCCTGCCACTCCTTGCCATCGGAGCTGAGGGCGACGTTGAGCATCTCACGCCCGCGGGGCCTCGACAGCAGGGCGCGCGTCGTGTGGTTATAGACCAGGAGGTGGCG
>DCKY01000092.1 GCA_002320775.1 Planctomycetes bacterium UBA1662 | reverse complement strand
GACACCTAGATTTTCAGTCTAGTGCTCTACCAACTGAGCTATCCGCGCACCTCTTAGCATCTTCTCTATGCGGAGAAATCCGCCAGGTGTGAAGCGCCATTTAGCCAAAGGCCGGAGGACTTGTCAATACTGCCCCGACCTCCTCTAAGGGCAAGAAAAAAGAGTCCTTACAGCTTTCCCACCAGCGCTTGCTCTTTGCCTGTGGTGGACCTATGTTGACTGCTCACTAGAACTCACACCTCGCGCCCCGGCAACCCATTATGAGAGTCCTCGGAATCGAAACAACCTGCGATGAAACCGGCGTGGCCATCGTCGAAGATGGCTACCGGCTGTTGTCGAATTGCGTCCTCAGCCAGGTGCCGCTGCATGAGCGCTTCGGCGGGGTGGTACCCGAGATCGCCAGCAGAGCGCACGTGGAGGTGATCACCCGGCTTATCGAGCGGGCTCTCAACGATGCGGGATGCTGGGAGAACCCGGACGCCGCTCCTGACATCGACGCCATCGCCGTCGCCCATCGGCCGGGTCTCATCGGAGCCCTTCTCGTGGGACTGAGTGCCGCCAAGAGCCTCTCTCTTGCCTGGGGCATCCCGCTGATTGGCGTCGATCACATCCAGGCGCACATCTATGCGGCCTGGATGAAGAGCCAGGAGCCCTTCTCTCCCCTGCCCGAGATCGAGAACGCCTTCCCCGCAATCGGCCTCGTTGTCTCCGGCGGCCACACCTCGCTCTATCGAAGCGACCACTGGACCTCCCACCAGCTCATCGGAACAACCCAGGATGATGCAGTGGGAGAGGCTTTCGACAAGGCGGCCGCCATCCTCGAACTCGAATACCCCGGCGGCCCCGCCATCTCCCGCGAGGCCGAAAAAGGAAACCGCAAGGCCATCCGCTTCCCGAGAACGCTGCTGGAGCCGCGCTCGCTCGATTTCAGTTTCTCAGGCATCAAGACCTCTGTCCTCTACCACGTCAAGGGGCAGGACTGCCGCCGCGACGCTCCCCTGCGCGAGGGAATCTCGGTGCCGGATGTAGCCGCCTCCTTCGAGACCGCAGTCGTCGATGTCCTCATCGAGAAGCTCCGCAGGGCGCTTGGGCGAGAAGGCCTCAACCGCGCGATCCTCGGGGGCGGGGTTGCCGCCAACCGCTACCTCCGGTCGAGATTGACCGAGCTGGCGGAGAAAGAAGGACTCGATATCCGCTTCCCCGACCTCGCCCTCTGCACCGACAACGGCGCCATGATCGCGGGACTCGGCTCGATGCTGCTCGCGAGCGGAGAGGTCAAGGAGTTGTCCCTCGATGCTTCATCGATGGCCAGCGACTGAACGAGATCACCAGATGAACGAAGAACAGATCAGGAAACTCCTTGTAGAGGTCAGTGAAGGGAAGACTCCCATCGAAGACGCCGTCAGCTCGCTTCGTGACATGCCCTTTGAGGACCTGGGACATGCGCGTGTAGACCATCACCGCAACTTACGCTGCGGCTTTCCCGAGGTCATCTACTGCCAGGGGAAGGATCCGGCGGACCTCACGGAGATCGCCGCGAGCATCCTTTCACACTCCCCCTGGCTGCTGGCCACACGCGCCGACGAGGCGGCTTTCGAGGCCGTGAAGGCCGCCGACGGGCAGGCCGAATACCACGAGCGGGCGCGCTGCATCACCGTACGCAAGGAAGACCCGCCGGCGCTCGACGGTAAGATCCTGCTGATCTCAGCCGGCACCATCGACATCCCGGTTGCCGAGGAGGCCCGGGTGACCGCCGAGATCATGGGACACACCGTCGAGACGGTCTACGACGCGGGGGTCGCCGGTATCCACAGGCTGATGGCGGAAACAAAGAAAATACAGGAGGCCGACTGCATCATCGCCGTCGCCGGGATGGAGGGAGCGCTCCCGAGTGTAGTGGGCGGCCTCAGCGATGTCCCGGTGATCGCCGTGCCTACCAGCGGCGGCTACGGGGCGAACCTCGGCGGGATCACCCCGCTACTGACCATGCTGTCGACCTGCGCTGCGGGAGTGGCCGTCGTCAATATCGACAATGGCTTTGGAGCAGGCTTCATGGCGGCCCTCATCTGCAGGAAACGCCAACGGGAATAGGGCAGCATGGGAACCTTGCACATCACCGAGCTGCCGCCGCTGCCAAAGAGGGAGCCCGATTCCCACAAGGGCACCTACGGCAGGATCCTGCTGGTGGCAGGCTCACCTGCGATGCCGGGTGCCGCGGTACTTGCAGCCCGGGCGGCGCTCAGAAGCGGAGCGGGCCTCGTGACCGTGGCCTTCGCCGGCTCCCTCACCGCGACCTTCACCGCCGCCGTCCCCGAGGCGATCCAGTTCCCCCTGCCGGAGCCCGGAGCCCCGGAGCACGATGCCGAAATCGACCATCTCATCGGCGACGATTTCCGGGAAAGGTTTGACGCCATCGGAATCGGCCCGGGCCTTGGAACCTCGACCGCCAGCCGAAAGGTGCTCGCGCGCGTCCTCGAGGTCTACGATGGCCCCCAGGTCCTCGACGCGGACGCTCTGAACCTGGTCGCCGAGGGACTGCCGGCCCCTCCTTCCGAAAAACGAATCTGGACACCCCATCCCGGGGAGTTCCAGCGCCTCACCGGAACGACCCCGAGCGGCGACGCCGAGAGGTTAGAAGAGACGAGGCGTTTCGCCGGCGAGCGCGGCGGGACCGTACTTCTCAAGGGAAATCGCACGGTGGTTCACAATGGAGACCGCTTCTACGTCAACCTGACCGGCAACCCGGGCATGGCCACCGCGGGAAGCGGAGACGTTCTCACCGGGACCATCACCGCCCTGCTGGGGCAGGGACTCGACGGCTTCGAGGCCTCTCAACTCGGAGCTTACCTGCACGGCTACGCCGGCGATATCGCGGCCGAATCTCTCGGACAGCCTTCCCTCACCGCCGGTGATCTAATAGACTATCTCCCCGAGGCCTTCAGGCGAACCTTAGAAGCTGAGTGAAGATTCCCGCATAGAAGTTATCCATGTCGACAAGCGACTGCCAGCCATCTGATTACATCGTGCCCTCCGAATCCGAGGTGGTCTCCAACCGCCAAATCGGACCCGGCTGGTACGTTCTACGGCTGCGCGAAGAATCCATCGCCCAGCGCTCGGAGCCGGGCATGTTCGTGCAGGTTCTGTGCAGCGATGGAGAATCCTTCGATCCCCTCCTTCGCCGCCCCTTCAGCGTCTACTGCACCGACAAGGAAAACGGGACCTACGACATCCTCTACACCACAGTTGGACGCGGCACTCGCTGGATGGCCGCCCTGCCCGAGCCCGAAAACGGTGAGCCTCCTGAAAAGGTCGATGTGCTGGGCCCCCTCGGAAACACCTTCTCCACACCAGGAGCAGATGAGACGGTCTACCTGGTCGGAGGAGGAGTCGGGGTCGCGCCGCTGTATTTCCTGGCCCTGAGACTGCTTGCGCTGCCCTCTCCGCCGAAGATCCACTTCTGCATGGGCGCTCGAACCGGCGCGTTCCTGCAGGGAATCGAAGACTTCAGAAAACTGCCCATCGACACCCACGTGGCGACCAACGATGGAAGCGAGGGCTTCCACGGCTTTGTTACCGATCTCTTCGTGGAGCTATGGAAGGATGCAGGCTCGAACGAAAGCACCAGGGTCTACGGCTGCGGCCCCCAGGGAATGAACGAAAGCCTGCGCAACCTCTCGATCGAGAACGGCCTCGCCTGTGAGATCTGCCTCGAGTCCATGATGGGCTGCGGATTCGGTATCTGCTTTGGCTGCGTAGCCCCCATCCGCAAGGACACCGACAGCGACTTCATCAACCGGAGAATCTGCTGGGAGGGTCCGGTCTTCGATTCCACCCTCCTGTGCCCCGGAATCGAAGGTTAAAGAGAGGAGACACCGTGCGGATCGCTCATTTCAGCGACATCCATGTCACGGCGAGCACGGCCGACATCCCCTGGCGGGCGATGCTCTCCAAAAGAATCGTCGGCTGGCTCAACCTGCAGTTACTCGGACGGGAAGAAGACTTCCGCGAGGCCGAGGAGATTACAGCCGCCCTGGTGAAAGACATCCAGCAGGTCGAGGCGGACCACATCCTCTTTACAGGCGACCTGACAGGCCTCGCCCTTGACAGTGAATTCGAGCGTGCCCGCCTGCTGCTCAAGCCCATCCTCGACTCCGAAAACATCACCGGGATCCCCGGCAACCACGACTTCTACGTGCCGGCCGCCGCGCAGGATGGAACCTACGATCGGCACTTCGGCTCCTGGGAGCGGAGCGAGCTCGCCAACCCACCGCCCATCGTGCGCCTTCTTGGCGAGGAGGCCGCCCTCATCGCACTGCGCGACAGCCGCCCTAACGCTTTCCACGACTCATCCGGCATGGTTGGCGCTGACCAGCTCAAGAAACTCGGCGCGGTCCTGGCCGACCCAGCCCTCGAGGGCCGCCGCAAGCTGCTCGCCCTCCACTATGGTCCGCGGCGCAGCACGGGAGAACCCGACAGCCGATTTCACGGCCTGCGCGATGCCGAGGAACTGCTCGCGGCCGCCAGCGCCGGCGGGGTTGAACTACTGCTCCACGGACACCTGCACAACCGCTTCGTGCTGCCGGCTGGAGGCAGCACCCCCATCACCATCACAACACCCGGCTCCGCCACTCACTCGCGCTATGAGCGAGCCTACCACCTCATCGACCTTGGCCCCGGCGGCATCGAGTTATCGGCAAGACGCTACGACCCTGACACCGGAGGATTCAGCGAATGGCCCGAGGCGCCCGGGAGCGGTCTGCTGGCCCCTCCCGTCTGAAAGTCTGTGTCCCAAGTGGAGCTTCCTTCATCTCTTTGTGAGTGCTAACATCTTTGCTCGGCTCCCGCGAATCAACTGAGCCGAGAAAAAAGCCCCCTGAAATATACAATGAACACGACAAAGATCTGGAACGTCCTGCTGCTGGTCTCCCTGCTCTCAGCCACGGCCGCCCGCTCGGAGAACCGTTTCTTCTTCAGCCAGGAGACCGCGCTGACGGAGTCGAGTGGAAATACACTCGAGGTCCTCTGCGACAGCGACGAGCTGACGCTTGGGTTTTCCTACGCCATCCGCTACAACCCTGCTGAGCTCGAGATCACGGCGGTCACCAACGAGGGAACCGCCGCCGCCGAGGCGGACTATTTCACCGGCCGCATCGACCAGGCCGGCGGACGGCTCGGCTACGGTTGCGTCTACGATATCGAGGGCATCTTCGATGAGAAACGCCTAGCCGCAGGCACGGGACACCGCCTCGGGATCATCACCTTCAATACTCTGCTCAGCCAGGCGGCGGAACCCGCCCTGCGTTTCGAGGACACCAGCTTCCCGCCCAATATTCGCGTCCCGGTGCGTAATATTCTCACAGATGGAGATGGCCGATCCATCGTCCCCTCCCTCGAAGAGGGACAGATCGCCGTCATCACCGCGGTTCCCGAGATCACGTCCATCGAGGGCGGCAGCGGTGAGGCCGGACAGGTCTTCCAGGTCAGCGGAAGGCACCTCGATCGGGAAGGACTCGCGGTGAGCGTCTGCGGAGCCGACGCCGAGTTCAGCCTCAGGGCCGATGGCGAGACCATCGACGTGACCGCGCCCGCCTGTGAAAACACCGGATGCGTCCCCGTCGTCATCTCCACCGTCCGCGGAAGCGACGAGGCCGCGGACGGCTTCTGTTACAACACCCCCAAGACTGCGTCCGTTTTCCTCCGGGGAGATGCCGACAGCGACCTTTCCATCGAGCTCACCGACGCGGTCTTTGTCCTCAACTATCTCTTCACCTCAGGAAGACAACCCGGCTGCATGGATGCCGCCGACATCGACAACAACTCGGCCATCGACCTCAGCGATGCGATCTACGTGCTCAACTACCTCTTCATCGGTGGACGTGTTCCCCCTGCCCCCTTCGAGGAATGCGGCGAGGACACCGATGAGGACGAGCTGGCCTGCGAGTCTTACCCGGACTGTCCCTGAGCCACCGCTCAGCTCTTTCGCGGACGGGGCATCCAGGCATCCGAGCTCTTGCGCCAGGCTCTCAGCTTGCTGAGCAGATCCGATGCCGTCTCCGGCAGCTTCGCCGCGAGGTTCTTCTTTTCCCCGATATCGTCCTCGAGGTCGTAGAGCTCAACCGATCCATCGTCATACCATTCGATGAGCTTGTACTTCCCATCGCGAACCGCCCCGCCGAGCCGGTTCTTCATATGCCAGGAGAAGTTGGGGAAGTGGAAGTAGAGCGGCTTCTCCTTGAAGCCATCCTTCTCCTCCAGCAGGGGCAACAGGCTGGCTCCATCGGGAGCCTCCCCCGCCGCGCGCGCCAGCCCGAGCGCATCCAGGATGGTCGGATAGTAATCCATGCTGATGACCGGCGTATCGCAGATACTGCCGGGCCTCACCCTCCCGGGCCAGCGCACCATCAGCGGAACCCGGATGCCGCCCTCGTAGAGGTAGCCCTTGCCCTCCCGCAGGGGCTCGCAGCCCGCGACCCCGAGGAAGGGGCCATTGTCCGAGGTCAGCATGACCAGGGTATCCTTCTCGAGCCCGAGCCTCTTCAGCTCGCCAAAGAGCCGGCCGAAGGCCGTGTCCATCGCCTCGATCATGGCCGCGTAGCCGTGGTTGCGCATCCAGGGGTCCTTGCGCTTTGAATACTTCTCGACCAGCCTGGCCGGAGCCTCGACCGGCCAGTGAACCGTGTAGGGCCAGAGATTGACGAAGAAGGGGCGGTCCCTGTTTTCCCTGATAAAGGAGATCGTCTCATCGACAAGCCGATCGGGAAGGTACTCCCCCTTCTTGCGAGGCGCCAGGGTGTGAATCCGGTAGGGGTCAAAGTAGGTCGGCGGACCGCCGTAGGCGCAGCCGCCCACGTTGAGGTGAAATCCATGGGCCTCGGGATAGAACTGGACGTTGCCCTTGCCCATCGCCCCGCGCCTCGAATCCCCGGCCAGGTGCCACTTCCCCAGGAAACCGTTGCGATAGCCGGCGGTCTTCAGCCTCTCGGCGATGGTCAGGTGCTCGAGGGAAAGATCGATGAGAGTCTTCGCGGGAAGGAGCTTCGAGCTCTTCGGGAGAAAACCGCCTGGAGCGTGGGTGGTCATGTGGAGCCGGGCGGGCGACTTCCCGGTCAGCACAGCCGCCCGGGTCGGAGTACAGACGGGCGCGGCGGCGTAGGCGCTCGTAAAACGCATGCCCTCGGCCGCGAAGCGATCGATGTTCGGCGTGTCGACCACCTTATTGCCCTGGACCGCAAGATCCATCCAGCCGAGATCATCCACCATGATGAAGATGACGTTCGGTTTCCTGGCCTCCAGTTGTGGACAGAAAAACAAGCAGAACGCGATACAGGCGGCGGCCAGCGACCCGGCAAAACCGTATTTCATATTGAAACTCCTTCGGAATCCAGCGAGGGGTAAGACGCGCCGTCTATTCTGCCCCAGGCGGAACGCTTCAACAAGATGCCGCGTCAGTTACATTCCCCATCGTGGGCTTTCGGTACCCGTGACCTGATGCGATCGCAGTCATTGGAATAGGTCACACCGTCACAACCGCAGACCGGGTCCCAGATCTCGGGGCAGGCCTCGGCCACCACGACACACTCGCCGATCATGTCGGCAACATTGCACATGTCCTCCGGCATATCGCAATACTCCCCCTCATCGCAGACCCAACCGGCGAAGCCGCCGCAGCCCTGCTTCGCCGCGCAGGGGCCGTTGTGTTCTTTCTGCACCCGGGCGTTGATTCTCTCGCAGTCATTGGAATAGGTGACCCCATCGCAGCCGCAAACCGGGTCCCAGACGTCAGGACAGCCGCGCATGATCTGGGCGCACTCGCCGATGGCGTCAACCACATCGCATTGCCCGGCGGGATGGTCACAGAATTCTCCGGGACGGCAGGGGATCCCGCGGATACCGCCGCAGTCACCATCACAGGGTCCATCGGAGGCCTTCATGATGCCCGCCCGCCTGCGCTCGCAGTCGTTGGCGTAGGTCACCCCATCGCAACCGCAGACCGGGTCGTTGATCTCCGGACACTCCTCCGGCACCTCTACACACTCGCCGGGAATGTCCGCCCCCTGGCACAGGGCGGTCTGCCGGTCACAGAGTTGACCCTCGGCGCAGGTGCCTCCGGCGATGCCGCCGCAATGGCAGGGAAAATATCTGACGCAGTGAAGCTGGTCGTCGGTCGGGTCGTGATCACAGCGGCTGATCCCGGGAGCGGGAATCGGCTCGCCCCCCGTAAAAAGAAAACTCAATGTGTAGATCCCATCCGTGATGTTGATCGCGCCATCATCGTTCGAGTCAACCGAATCGAGACACTCGGGCATGTCAGCTCCGAGAAAGAGCCAGCCGAAGGTATAGACCGCGTCGCTGAGGTCAACCGTGCCGTCGGTGTTGGCATCGGCCCGCAGGAAGCTGTGCATCGGAGGCTCCATCTGGGCGTCAACACCCAGGGGGATCAGCAGCGCAGCGAAAAGGAGGACTCCCTGAAAAACTGTTTTCATCGCATCTCTTTCAGGTCTTATTGGAGGGACCAGGATGCCTCCATCATGAGGTTCACTCGCCCGCATTGCGAGTATTGTTTTCCTCGGGAGATCAGCGACACTCAGCGGCTGACCTTCCTCCTGATGATCCAGTCGAGCAACCCGGGGCAGAGCGCCTTGAGCAATGGAATGATCCGCATATACCCGGGCACGTAGAGCATGCGGCGGCGTTTGCGCATGGCGCGCAGCACCTTTGCCACCAGCCGGTCGAGCGGAATGGCGCTGCTTCTGTGCCCCTTCGCCTCGGCGCCAATCGCCTCCCCCTCAGCCCCAAGAGCCTTGCCTCGCAAACCGGTACCGCTCACCCAGGAAGGCAGGATGGTGAGTACATCCACCCCGGTCCCCTTGAGCTCGATTCGAAGAGAATCACAAAAACCCTGCAGAGCGTGCTTCGAAGCGCAATAGCCCGTATGGCTGGGGACACCGGTGAGCCCCTGGATCGATGAGATCGCCACCACCAGGCCGCCGCTCTCCTTGAGCGCGGTGAGGCCGTGATAGACGCAGTTCACCGAACCCTGGTAGTTGGTATCCATGATCTTCGAGAACAGCGACAAGTCCTCGATCTCCTCGAACGAAGTCCACATGCTGACACCGGCGTTGAGCACCAGGTAGTCAATCGAGGAGAACTCGGCGAGCGCGGAGGAGATGAGGTTCTCGCAAGCCCCGGAATCCACCACGTCCCCCTGGACCTCGACGACGCGCGCCCCGGCGGCCCGACAGCTCTCCGCCACCGCGCCAAGCCGCTCAGCATTGCGCGCCAGCAGGGCCAGGCTGCCCCCGGCCTTCGCCACCCCCTCGGCAAGGGCCGCGCCCAGCCCGGAGGAAGCTCCAGTGATCACCACGGTCTTACCGGCGAACATTCAGCTCTCCGTCCCTTCCAGGCTCTCGACCTCCCCGCCTTCGAGCCCCCAATCGGCCGCCAGTCTGTCGTCGGGAAGAATCTTCCCCGGGTTCATGACGCCTCCCGGATCGAGCCCATCCTTGATGGCCCGAACAGCCCTGATCCCGGTGGAGGAGATGTCCTTCTCCAGCCAGGGAGCGTGCTCAAAGCCGACGGCGTGATGATGAGAGAGCGTGCCGCCGCCGCGGATAAAGGAGTCCTGGGCGGCCTTCTTGATCGCAAGGTACTGATCGATGTCGCCGGTGCCGTTCTCCATGCAGGCGAAGGTGAAATAGAGACTCGTGCCGGTATGGTAGCAATGACTGATGTGACAGCCCGCGAAGGGCGCCACCCCGGTCGCGGCAATCGCCTTCTCTATCGATTCGATGGTCGAATAATACAGGGGCAGCAGGTTGGACCAGACGGTAGATGTCTCGCTCACATCACAGACCACCCCGCGGTCCATGGCGAAATCTCGCAGGTAGGGAAAATCATACTTCGATTTCTGAAAGGCGCGGCCGGGAGAGATCCCCAGGCTGAAGGCTCCGTGCTTGCGATAGATCGAGTTGACCCGCGAACGCACCCGGTTGAACGTCCTGCGGTCGCCCTCCACGGCCATGATCATCAGGCAGACCTTCTCCATGTCGAAGCCCTTGACCAGCGAGAGGTATTTTTTGACGGCCTTGCCCATCAGGTTCTTGAAAAACGGCTGGACGCTCTTGAAGGCGAAGCTCAGCGCTGTCTTCCCCGGGTCGTTGAGCCGGGCCACTGTCGGCATGCAATCCTCATCGACGCATTGGCGCATAGCCTTGACACCGCTCTCAAAATCAGGAAAGAGGTAGCCGTAGAACTCTTTCTTCTCCGGCAGGCGGTGAACCTGCAGGCTGACCTCGGTGATCACGCCAAGGATTCCCTCGCTGCCGATACAGATATGGTTCACGTCGATGCCATTCGAGGACTTCGGAACCGTCCGGGTCACGAGGAGGCCGCTCGGGGTCACCATGCGAACCGACAGGACCATGTCCTCGATCTTGCCGTACTTGTCGCTCTGCATACCGGCCGACCGGGTCGCCACCCAGCCGCCAACGGTCGAGAACTCGAAGGAGTCAGGGAAGTGCCCAAGGGTAAAACCCTGCGCCTCGAGCTGTTCCTCCATGACCGGCCCTCGGGAACCGGCCTGGATCCGCGCGACGCAGGACTCCTTGTCGATCTCGAGCACCCGGTCCATCCTCTTCATGTCCAGCGAGACCACCATCCTGCTCCTGGCCTCCCGGTTCTCCAGGCAGCCGGCGATGTTCGATCCTCCCCCGAAAGGGACAAGGACGGCATCATGCTCCTTCGCTCCCTTCATGAGAGCGCAGACATCGTCCTCGGACTCCGGATAGATCACGCAGTCGGGGCAGGAGTTGACGATCCCCCTGCGAACCCTCCAGAGATCCCGAAAGCTCTTGCCGTAGGAATGAACAAGGCGCTCCTTGTCGGAAGTCTTCACCTGGTCATCTCGCAGCGTGCCGCGGGCGTAATCGAGAAACCCCTGGTTGCGAACCTGTTCCGGAAGCTTGACCTCCTCGATGGAGACGGGCTTCACCACCTCCTCGTCTTCCTCGCTCAGCCCGAGCTCGCGGGCGATGAAGGGCATCAGGAAGGGCTTGTCGGAGGCGTCAAACTCGATGTTTTCATCGCCCCATCCCCACCATTTCATCTGGGAAACATCGTCACGCATCTCTCGCAGCCTCTGATCCGGGTTACCAACGTCGGGCGCCTCACCCAGCGACACAGTCTACAGGTTCGGGAACCTGATTACCGCAAAGTTCACCTACCCGGGACTCAACCTCGGCGATCAGGCGGCGGTACTCATCAAAGGGAGCTGAGGGGCTGTCAGCGCTCGCCGCCACGGCCTCGGCATCCGGATAGACCGGCTCGCCAATCGTCACCTTCACGCCGCCCGGACGAATGAACCCCTTCCCCTTGGGCCAACGCCTGTGACTCCCCTCGATACAGGCCGGGACGATGGGGATACCCAGCTCGACGGCAACCACGGCCGGCCCTCTCTTGAAGCGTCCCATCTTCCCGTCGAGCGACCGGGTGCCCTCGGGGTAGATGATCAGGTTGCGGTCGCCCGCGTCGAGAAACGCCCTGGTGGCCGCGAGGTATTCGACAAAGCTCTCATGGCTGAACTTCCTCTCGATGGGAATGAGATTCATGAAGAGATTGAGGAAGAAGCGCCGAGAGGCGTTGTTGAAGAAATAATCTTTAGCCGCCGTCATGGCGAAACTGTGGAAGCCCGTTCCCGCCGCGAGCATCAACAGGGCGCTGTCCATGTGGCTGTTGTGGTTGCTGCAGAGGATATAGGGCGAGGCTGGAAGACGATCCCTGCCCTCAATCTTCAACGGACAATAGACCCTGAAGAAGAGCCTGCAGTAGAGCTCAAAGGCGCTCTTCACCAGGCGGCCCGAGATGGAGCGCCTCCTGTACAGATAATCGTACTTCGGATCCAGCTGGTAGTTCTCGAGGGCGTCCCGGAAGCTCTTCAATGCTCTTTACTCCAAACCGGCTCAACTGACTCAAGCCGAGAAACAGCGGCTAAACCCGGCTCTCGAGAACGGACTTGTTCCGATACCTGTCATGCGCCTGGGCGAACTCATTGGTCAGCACGGAGGCTCCTAGGGAGAGCTCCAGACCGAGCGCGGCGGCGCAGATAATCTCGGCTAACCTCTTGGAAGAATCCTCTCCGGTACAGCCCAGCAGCTCGAGATTCTTTCGCTGCTGCTTGAGCCGCGTTCCGCCGCCAACGGTCCCCACCGTCAGCGAAGGCATGGTAAGGCTGGCATAGAGATCCTCGCCGTTCCTGACCTCCATGTCCATGCTCCCGAGGGCGTTCTCCGAGACACAGGCCACGTCCTGGCCGGTCGCCAGGTAGATGGCCGCCAGGGCGTTGGAGACGTGCATGTTCATACCGACCACCCCGGCCAACTGCGAGCCGCGGCCGCATTGCCGCCAGCCTCGCACATAGTGCTCGGCCTCGGCTCGAAGAACACGCCTGAGATAGCGTCCCTTGATCAAGGTGCTGGCAGTCACCTGGTGTCCGCGGCCGAGCAGGATGGTCTTGGTCGCAGGGTTCTTGTCGCAGTTGAAATTACACTCGATGTAGTACTGGAACTCCCTCAGGCGGCCATAGACTTCATCGATGAAGAGGCAGGCCTCCTGGGTAGCGATCGTCACCATGTTCTGGCCCGCCGCCTCCGCCGTATAGTAGACGAAGTCCAGGATCACACTGTTCTGGATCAGGTAGGGATCGATCCGCAGCAACTTACCGTGACGTGTCGTCGACTCGGCGGCCTGCCGGATCAGGTCAAAGTTATCCGCGAGCCAGTTCTTGAAATGAGCCGCGTCCTCGATGTCATCAAAAATAAAGACAGGACTGCGGGAGACCTCCTGCTTCAGATGGCGCGCCTTGATCCCGCCGGAGAGGGATGTCAGGTAGAGTCCCCGGGACATCGACATCGAAAGGGTCGCCTCCAGCGTGCAGAGAGGAATGTAGTACTCCCCGTTGGCATAGGCTCCGTCCAGCACCAGCGGACCAGCCACAGCCATCGGAATATTCACACTGCCGATGTGATTCTCTATGATTCCCTGCAGATCCGCAGGCTCGTCCGTGCCCGCGCCATCAAGGCGTACGCCGGTCTTGTCCTCAAGCCATTGAAGCCGTTTCTCGCTGTCACCGGCCTCGAATCCACGGGGCGGGAGGGCTCTTGCCATCCTATCTCTCCGATATTTTGGAAACCCAAAGACTAACTGAGCATCCTGCCTACTTCCAATGTAAATAAGTCCTTCCAAAACTTGGAGTTACAAAAAACATTATCGTCCTATAGAAGATCTCGGCCCAAACCATCGAAAAGTAAGGTTCAGGACCAGACAAAGATCTCTTCACGATCGGCGCTGTAGCCGATGAAGGTCGCCAGCACGATGCGCGGATCGACCCCCGCGAGCCCCGGCACCTCGTGGATCATCCGGGTATTGAAAAAGTACAGGTCGCCCGGCTCCAGCACGACCTCGACCTGTTCAATACCCTTTTCAGCGGCGTAATCGTGGAAGGTTCCGGCCTCGAGACAGGGATCCACCTCCGGCTCCCAGGGGCAACGATGGATGATGCCCTGGGCCGTGCGGTCGCCGACTGATGTATTCTGCAGCACCAGCACCCCGGCAAACTGGTGCTCAAAGGAATGAACCGCGTAGCCGGACCGCTTCTCCCGCAAGCGGACCGAATCGAAATGCGGGGCGTAGGCGTAGCCGCCGTAATGCGCCCGCAGGATGGCCGGACCGTAGAGCCGGCCATCGCTCTCCCGCGCGGTCTCGACCTTCTTGTCGACGGAAAGCTCCTGGAGCCTGCCGTAGATCAGGCTCACCGGATCGCGACCCTTGTCGAACAGCTGCGAAAAGAGTTCGCGGGTCTGGCGGCTGTGATCAAAGAAGGCCTCACGGTCCTCCCCCCGGTAGCCCAGGCTGGTGCCGATATCTATGCGAATGTGCTCCTGCCTGGTCTGCTGGCGGTAGTACTCAACCCCCCTTGACTCCTCGGCGGTCTCCCGCGAAAAGAAACCCTCCGGGACTGCGTCGCTGAGAAATTTCTCTGGAACCGCCTCGCGGGAATCATAGAGATGCCCATCCGCGATCAGCCTCTCCACCAGTCCGCGGCACTCCGACAGGGGAAAAGCTCCGCGAAGAACAATGGCCGGAACCTCGCCTCCAGCCAGCGCATCGAGAGGACGCTCAAAACCGGCGAGCGCGCTCTCAATATCAGGCTCCAGAATCTTCCAGCTCAAGGTCAATCTCCCGGCCTCGCCATCAACGTCCAACCGGACGAATCCCGCTTCCGGGACGCCCGGTGTCACCAAGTTCTTTTCGCATCTCCTCGGCGAGTCCCTGCAACCGCTTGACCACACCGGGATGGGCTGCCGCGACATTGACCTTTTCGCCGACGTCCTTTTCAAGGTCGAAGAGGCTCAGCGGGATCCTGCCGGTGGCCCGGTTTCCAGGCTGCCCCCCCTTGCCGGGCGGCTTCTGCTGAGTGAAGCCCTGAGCAAAGAGAAGCTTCCACTTGCCGCTGCGCACGCCAGAGAGTCTCGAACCCGAGTAATAGAAAAAGGCCTCGTGGGGACTCTTCGCTCCCGGCTGCGCGGTCATCAGCGGCCAGAGATCCTTGCCGTCGATCTTCTTCTTCGGCAGCGGCGCGCCGCCGAGCCGGGCGATGGTCGGCAGGATATCGATTGTCGAGGCCAGCTCGTCACACCTGGAGCCCGCCGGAATCTTTCCCGGCCACCACATGATGCAGGGCACCCGGAAGCCTCCCTCAAAAGGCGTCGCCTTGCCCTCGCGGAGCGGGCCGGCGGATCCCGCATGATCGCCGTAGAGCAGCCAGGGCCCGTTGTCGGAGGTGAAGATCACCAGGGTGTTCTTCTCGAGTTCCAGCCGGCGGAGGGTAGCGAGGATACGGCCGACCCCGGTGTCGATCTCGCCGATGACGTCGCCGTAGAGCCCCCCACCGCTCTTTCCCTCGTTTTCCTTTCTGACAAACAGGGGGACATGCGGCATCGCGTGCGGCAGGTAGAGCAGGAAGGGACGGTCCCTGTTCTTCTCGATAAACTTCACCGCCCGATCGTTGAACCAGGTGGTCAGGTGGACCTGGTCCTTCGGCAGGACCTTCGGATTGAGCACCTTGCCGTTTTCTATGAGCGGCAGGTCCGGGAAACGGAAGCGAGTGCCGTTCTCCGGATGGTAGGGCCACATATCGTTCGAGTAGGGAAGACCGAACCAATCATCGAAACCCTGGCTGGTCGGCTGGAACTTCGGCAGGTGACCGAGATGCCACTTGCCGTACATGCCCGCGGCGTACTGCTTCTGCTTGAGCACATCCGCGATCGTCATCTCGGCGGGGTGGAGCCCGGTCTTCGATCCCGGCCCGAAATTGCCCGGCACCCCCACCCGCACCGGGTAGCAACCTGTCAGCAGGGCCGCCCGGGAAGGTGAACAAACCGAGCGCGCAACGCAGAAGCTGGTGAACTTCATCCCCTCCCTGGCCATCCGGTCGAGATTCGGGGTCTTGTAGCCCTTCGCTCCAAAGGGCCCGATGTCGGCGTAGCCCATGTCATCGCAGAAGATCACGACGAAATTCGGCGGACGGGCAAAGACAGGAACACTCCCCCCCGCCAGCAACAGGGTCATCAGGCAGATTCGTTTCAACAGGGCCATCGCGCTTTCACCTCACGGTTCTCCAGTTTTCAATCTTCTCCAGGCCGGATGCTCACTTCAAATCCGAGGCCTTCTTGACCCCGGACCAGGGGTTCTCCACAGTGATCTTGACGGCCAGCTCACGCAGAAGCCTGTCCAGCCTCGCCTCCTCGCCTTTGCCGATGGCGGGCAGCTTGCGGGGATCACGCTTGTGAACCGCGGCGAGGTAGAGATAGCCCTCCAGCTGGATCACCGCCGGCCCCGAATGAAGCTGGTCGGCATAGAGAGCGCTGCTTCTGTCTCTCTTGCTCGAGGCGAGCACCCTGTTAATCAGCGGAATCTTTTTCTTCTTCTCGAGCAGGCGCCTGAGCTCCAGCATGGCGTGAGAGCTCCTGATGCTGAACACCTTGCCGGGGTATTTTTTATTCAGGGCCTTCAGCTTCACATCCATGCCCTTGTCAAGATCCGTGATCGCCTTCTCAAAGGTCTCGAAGCGAAGGATCTTCCGACCCCGGTCATCCTTTTCGACCTCCTTCCAGATCTCACCCGAGGCCTCCCGCAGAACCTTTGCCTCACGTGAGCGCCCCCCGTAGTTGGAGCCTCCCCCGTCGGCGGCCGGCCAGCCATCCTGCAGATAGAACTTCATGGAGGGGTTGTACTTCAGGGAGAAATCAATCCAGCGTGAGATGTCCTCGACCTCGGACCAGTAGTAGTACATGCCCATGGCCAGGTAACCCCACTTGCCGGTCATCAGGGCGGGACGAGTCTTCTGCTTCCCGCCGGTGTAGTTCCAGTGACGAAGGGGAGCCCCGCTCTTTCCACCGCTGTACTGCATCCTCGACTCGTAGCCCTTCAGGCCCGCGCCCGGGGCGACCCGTTTGCGAAAATGGCTCTCCACCGGAGCCACCAGCGAGTGGCCGATGAAGAGCATCTTCACCCCACCACCGGAAATCTCCGGCTTGAACTCATCCAGATCGTCCCGCTCCAACTCCTCCTTCGGAACCTCGATCGCCTTGTCGGAATCACCGCTCCCGCCGGAAGATTTCTTCTCTCCCCCCGCGGCCTTCTTCAGAAAGGCCCTGGCCTCCTTGAGCGTCAGGATGCCATCGCCGTCAGTGTCGGCCTCGGGATAGTCCTTGAGGCCCTTCTTCAGCCGCGCATTGTTCTCGCTGGTTGGCTGGGACCAGGCCGGTTGGGCCGCGAAGAGAGTAGCAAGCAGGCAAAAAACTGAAAGTGTTCTATTCATCGGATCTGTTATCTACGGGTGGAAATTGATTTTTCAGGAGTCGCGGCCGGTCTTCCGTCAAGCCGCCTGGCAGCTTACATCGACAGGACGATAGCGATCACCAGCAGGCAGCCGAAGACAACGACGCCCCAGCCTCCCAGCGTGTGTCCAGTATAGAATAAATATCCGGCGGACGGAACAAGCACGACCATGGCCAGCAGGATCCAGAACCCCAGCACGAGCCAGAAGAGCTTCTCGGGTCCGCCGGGCACATCGGCGGCCTTTCCGCACGATGGACAATTGGACATCCCTCCGCGGAGACTCCCCGGCACGTTGAACCGATGACCGCAATCGCAGACAACCTCGAGCTCGGCCATCTAGGCCTGGCGACCTTCAACAGCCACCAGGAGGATCGCTCCTGCCAGCGCCAGGCGCGGATCGAGAAGCTCACGCGAGCCCTTCTCCAGGTTGACATCCATCTTGAAAATAACCGGATTGAAGCGCTGGCTGTACGTGACTGCCCGCTTCCCATCGATCTCCAGGAAGAAGCTCTGCGGAATCATGCTCAAGAGGCCGCTGCTAAATCTCCGAACCAGGGCCAGGCACCCGCTGTCTTCCTGCAATTTCCCGACAGGGTTGTCGTCATTGTCGAGCAGCTCCCAGGTGTCCTTGAGGATTGACTTGAGCCCCTTGCGGCGAAAGGCTCCCAGCTTTTCTCCGCTTTCACTGTCAACCACGTCATAGGCCGCGCCGAAATCGATAATACTCCGGGCCTTGACCACCAGGCGCTCAGAGCTCATGGATTCATCGGAAAATACACGGATGTCTTCCTTGAGCTTGAAGGCCTTCTGGGAACTGAAGAGGATGAGGTTGTCCTCGGAGTCATAGATATGGAAGGAGCTCCCTAATACCTTAATCAGCTTCTTGCGGATGTAGTACTGGTCATGATCGATGTAATCGGACACGGTCAACCTTTCTACCCAACAGGGTTCAGGCCCGGATCAAAGACTCCACCCCTTGCGGTAGGGCGGATTGATAAAAGCATTGGCCTCATCGCAGTCGGTGAAGCGGGTGTTCGCTCCATCCCAGGCGAGCTTCCGGCCGGGGAAATTCGTCGCGATGATTCCCAGCATGGCCAGCTCGGTCAGCGGGCCGCCGTATTCGGCGAAATCGGAGCCGGCCTTCTTGCCGTTGCGGATCGCGTCGAGGAAGTCGTTGTGATGGCCGCGGGTGCGGGGAATGGTCTGCGGCGGCTGCTTGTAGGCCTTCATCGCCGCGTCAGGAACCAGCCTCACACCGCCCGCGCCGTGCGACCCGTGGGTGATGGCCCCCTTGTCTCCGATGATCACGGCTCCGGTGCCCGGAGGCTTCTTCCCGGGGTCCAGCTCTTTCGTCCGCGGAATCTTCGTGACCCCGCTGTACCAGTAGAGCGTAACCGGCCCGCGCTCGCCCTTCGCCGGAAATTCAAACCGGATCCTGCTGCCCCTGGCGAAGGTGTCGATATGTTTCTTCGGATCGAAATCAACCATATCCAGGACCTCGATGCTCGAGGGCGCGCCGAGGTCAAGGGCCCAGAAGGACGGGTCGACCACGTGGCAGACCCAGTCGCCGATCGTCCCGTTGCCGTAGGGGCGCCAGGCGCGCCAGTTGC
>DCKY01000199.1:3949-7293 GCA_002320775.1 Planctomycetes bacterium UBA1662 | reverse complement strand
TTTTGCCTGGATCGTATGCTTCCAGCCAGTGGCGGCGGGACAGGGAGATGGCCGGAGGCTGGCATCTGCAATCATCGAGGGCAATATCGATGCGGTGGAAACGCTGATTGATAAGGGTGCCGATGTGAACGCCCTGCTCATCGAGGGCTTGTGGGCGCTCGATGTGGCGAGGGTCTGCGGTTGGAAGAGTATTGAAAAGCTGCTCCTTGAAAGGGGTGCGAAGAAAGCGAATGCGAAGATCTTTCCCCCGGGAACCCTGGCCCCGGAACTTGCCGACCTGTACCTCTCCAATGACATTGCAAAGGGCTCTCCCGGCTTCTCGGTAATTGTCACCCGCAATGGAAAGGAGCTCTTCTGTCGCGGCTACGGGCTTGCCCGGGTAAAGGAAGGGATGGCTGCCGGGCCTGGAACGCCTTTCCGGATCGGGTCGGTTACCAAGCAGTTCACCGCGGCGGCCATCCTGAAGCTCCAGGAGGAGGGGAAGTTGAGTGTCAGTGACAGGCTTGCGAAGTTTTTCCCCGGTTTTCCCCGTGGCGGGGAGGTCAGGCTCCATCACCTGCTCTCCCACACATCGGGGATTCACAGCTATACATCGGATCCCGACTTTTTTAAGGGCGTTACAAAGCCCGTCAAGGCGGCCAGGCTGGTTGAGCAAATCACCAAGGCGCCCTTCGATTTTGGGCCGGGCGAGCGGTTCAAGTATTCCAACTCGGGCTACTTCCTGCTCGGGGTCATCGTAGAGAAGGTCTCCGGGAGGTCCTATGCCGAGTACCTGGAAGAAAAGTTTTTCAGGCCGCTGGGCATGAAGAACACAGGGATTCATCGCCGCGGCTTTGAACCCGGTGGGGAGGCGCTTGGCTATACCCGCGCAGGGAAGGGCTATGAGCGGGCGGTTAACTGGGACATGAGCTGGGCCGGAGGCGCCGGGGCTCTCTATTCAACGGTTCGTGATCTCGACCGATGGAACGAGGGCCTCTTCGCTCTCAAGGTACTCAACAAAAAAAGTCTCGAGCTGGCGTTGACCCCGGTCAAGCCCCCTGGTGGCGGATTGGAGGGAAGCAATGTGTCCTATGCTTACGGCTGGATGATACAGAGTCATCGCGGTCTTCGCGCGGTCGCCCATAGCGGCGGGCTGCACGGTTTCCAGTCCTACCTGGCTCGCTACCCGGAGCAGAAGCTGACGGTGGCGGTGCTGGCCAACGCGGAATTTTCTCCCGGCGCAAAGGCCCGGGTACTCGCCGAGTTCTGGCTTGCAGCGGCGATGGAGCCACGCCTGGAGAGGAAGGAAAAAAAAGGCATCGCAGGTAAGAGCTATGAGGATTATGCCGGGCGCTACGATTACGGGGCCGGGGTGATGACGGTCGAGCGCGAAGGCGCCCGCCTCTTTGCCCAGCTGGGACTGCAGCCTCGTTTCGAGATCTTTCCCGCCGGCGGTGATGAGTTTTTCTGGAAGGTGGTGGAGGCGCGGGTGAAATTTGAGCGCGATAACTCAGGCAAGGTTACGAGGATCCTGCACACCCAGGGAGGCGCCGTCATCAAGGCGCCCAGGCTCCTCCGCCAGGTGGTGGTGAAGATCGACCCGGCCATCTACGATGCCTATGTCGGCAGGTACGACTACGGAAGCGGGCAGACGCTCACCGTCACCCGCGATGGCGGCAAGCTGATGGCGAAGATGACGGCCCAGCCGAAGCTGCGGCTCCTGCCGCGCTCGAAGAAGGATTTTTTCTTCAAGGTGGTCAACGCCGAGATCACCTTCGTACGAGGACCCGGAGGAGAGGTCACCGGTGTCGAGCATCTGCAGGGCGGGAAGACCATCAAGGCTCCCAGGCTCAGGTAGCCTTCCCGGGATCCTCTAAAGGGCGATATTGAGGGTCGCCGACTTTCCCTCTTCGAGCGGGCGAATGCCCTTGAGCGTCTTGACCCGTTTTCCCTCGCCGACCCGGATCGTGTAGGCGCCCTTCGAAAAGACCTTGGGGCGGTAGCTTGTCCCCTTGATTCTCAGGGTGTAGACCACCTCGCCGGATTTCTCGTTGATGACCGAGACGACCGGATCGGCCTGCCCGGTGATCTTCAATTCAGGCAGCCAGGCCGCCGCCTTGCGGGAATAATTGTCTTCCTGGCGGATGGTCTTCGGCCAGCCGAGGTACTGCTTCGATTCGGGGTCGGTGATGTCCACGTTTCTCGGCCAGCACTGAAAGGTGATCTCCCGGCTGGACTTGTTAAAGCGGATCACGCCAAAGCCAGCGGCGCGGGTGGTGAGCTTGCCGCCCTTTTTGAAGTCTTCAGCCTTCATCTTCGGGTTGGCGGCCGCCCAGCAGGTGACCTTATTGTGGAATCCATCGAGATGGCGGCCGGTGTAGTCGGGCATTCCCTGCAGACGGTTGGCGCCGGGTTCGAGGGGAGACCACCAGCGCAGGTAGAGGTTGGCGATCGAGGGGACGCAGAAGGAGAAGACAGAGTCATCCCAGTCGTCGATGCCGTGCTGGAAGATGGTCCCCAGGTGCTGGTCGCCGGCGATGTGGACCGAGAAGCTGCGGCGCATGGCGTCGATGGCCCTGTTGCGGCCGGCCTGCGGCCAGCCGTTGGAGTCGAGGTCGGCGTGCAGGCGCCCGCCGATCTTGCCGTGGATGTGGGCGCCGCCGCAGAAGATCGTCTGCGACAGGACCGCCTTCATCTCCGCTCCCTTCCAGTCCTGCCCCCATTCCCTGAGGAATTTCAGCTGTCTTTCTCCCAGCAGCACGGCCTGGGGGACGTCGATGGTCTTCGGATCGTAGTTCGGATTGCGGACATGGTCGGGGCGCGGGCCCTGCTGGGGGATGAGTCCCTTGGGGCCGGACTTGAACTTCCGGTCCTCGATGATGGCGAAGCTGATGCCGCCGACTTTCAGGTCGGTATAGTAGACCGTGATGCCGCGCTGGATCGGGGTCGGGTCGTAGGGGTCGGGCAGGTGGCTGGTCTGCGCGCGCTGGACCTCGTTGACGTATTCGACGGGCATGAAAAAGCCGCCGTCGGGGCCGGCGCCGGTTGAGGCCTTCTTGCCGTTGGCTCCCCAGATATTCGCCTGCCCGACATCGTGGTCATCGGGAATGGTGATGGTCGGGATGGAGCGGATGATCTCGCCGAAGTCGCGGCCGAACTTGAGCCAGGCGGCGTAGTGACGCCGATGGTCGTAGACCTGGTCACCTGAGAAGAAGAGCAGGTCGGGTTTGACCTTCTTGATGTTCTGGACGATGTCATCCCGCGAGATGTCGCCGCCATGGGCCGGGTTGATCGAGTTGCCGGTGAAGGCGGCGACGACGATCTCTTTCTTTTCTACCGGGTCCCTGCGGATGAGACCCTCGTAA
>DCKY01000199.1:0-3575 GCA_002320775.1 Planctomycetes bacterium UBA1662 | reverse complement strand
CCGGTAACCCGGAAGGGAGCGGTCCAGCCGCGCTCGATGACATTCGTCTCGGCGACGACTTTCCAGTCGCCGGCCTTCTTTACCTCGAGGCGTACCTTTCTCGGCTCGCCCTCCTTGAGAGGGTAGAGCTGGGCGGTGAGCTTCAGGATCTTGTCCTCGACCGTATAGAGGGCGAAGCAGATGACATCTTTACGTTCGACCTCGGGGATGCTCAGCAGCGGCTTCCTGCGCTGCTGCTTTTTCCTGCCGGTGTTTTTCTTCTGGGCCTGTTTCCTGGTTTCGTTCTGCGCCGTGGCGACAGGGCAGGGCGCCAGCAGGACCAGCAGGAGCGAGAGAGCAAGGAGCTTGCTTGATCGGTACACGTGTATTCCTCGTATTGAATTTGGACTGGTTGTGTTCAGGAAGATGGTTCTTCGTCGACCGCTGAGTATCCAACAGATCGCAGGCCGGTTCCAGATGTCTCCATGGCTTCTTCTCAGAAGCGGAGACTGAGCCCGATCTTGAAGGCCAGCTCCGACTCGGTCCATCGCAGGCGGCTCTCGTTGCGGTCGATCCCCTGGTTCAGGACGAGGTAGAGGTTGGAGCCGGGGTTGTATTCCCAGTGGATCCTGCTCTGGAAGCCGATCTGGTCGCCGTCACTGTAGTACTGCAGGAGGTTGGACCAATTGAGCTGCGGCGAGAGGCTGAACCGGGTCTTGATCGAGGCGAGCCGTTCCTTGAAGTCTCCCTGCGGCAGGCTGATCGATTGCAGCTCGTAGTCGGCGCGGATGCTGAAGAAGCTGGAGGGCCTAACAGAGATCTCGGTCTCCCAGGCGCTCCGGCTGCCATCGTAGTACTTGCCGAATCCATAGGAGAGCTCGAACTCGACCAGTCGATGGCTCGAGGTGTCGATGCCGACCTTGTAGCTCGGCCACCAGTATTCCCCAACCGGGATCTCGATACCTTCGCTTCGGGATACCTCGAAGGGTTCGGTAAGAGCATCATGTTCATAGCTGACCTTGCTCCAGAATTTGTCACCGTTGTTAGTGTAGATGTACAAGGGGAAGAGCGAGTGGCTGGCGGTTTCCAGTTTGTTGTCGAGGTCAGTTTCAAAGGAATTCGAGTAAAAGAAGAACAGCTGGCGGATGTCGTAGAAGTTTTTCGGGCGAGGTTTGTAGCTGAACTCACTGAAATAGGCTCTCACGCTCTCTCGCCGTACGAAGCCCAGGGCGGGGTCGAAGTCCTCGCCTACCTGGAAGAACTGGACGTTGGCGCTGTAGCGGTCGTTCGGCAATTCGATGTTGCCGCCAAAGGACAGGCTGTTTTCATCGATGGTCGTTTCAGCGGGCGGGTTGTCTTCGTCTGGGGTCTCTTCGCTCCAGCTGCTGAGGACCCAGAGGTTGCTCTGCAACAGCTGGCTGCCGAGGAATTCTGAGGTTCGCAGGCCGAGATCGGCGCCGACGAGAAAATCTTCGTTGCTGGAGTTGGGGTCTCCGTGGGTCGTGATGATGCCGACGGAGGATTGCTCGAGGATGTTGCGCGAGATCCGTCCGGCGAAGACATTGCTCCCGGGGAGGTCTTCGTAGTCATCGACATAGGCGTCGAGCAGACCGATGTTGTATTCTCCGAGCCGCCCGGTGAGCTTGGTCGCCCCGACGATCGACCGGGGACGCCTGTCGGGGGTCAGCCCGACTGTGCGGCTGAAGAAGGGGATGGGTTCGGTGGCGCTTCCGGGGCGCCGGGGCCCGCGCCTTCGGCCGCCGCTGTTGCGGCCGAAGTTGAAGATCCCCGCGTCCTGGAGGAAGAAGTCGCGCTTCTCAGGGTACTTGATCTTGAACCGGGTCAGGTTGATCTGTGGGCGGTCGATCTCGGTCTCGGCGAAGTCGGTATTGTAGCTCATGCTCAGCGACAGGTTGGGTGTGACCCGGTAGCGCAGGTCGCCGCCGATGTCCATGAGGAGATCGGTGTCGTCGAGCTCGCGCTGGTCTCGAAATTTCGTGATCGCGTAGGGCGCGAACTCGATGCCGAGCCCCTGCTCGATGCCGCTCAGCCCTCTCAGGTAGCCGGCCTCGGAGACCTGGTAGGTGTCGAAGTCCTGCAGCGGACGGGACCAGCGGTTCCATTCCTGCCGACGCCGGATGTGGCGGGAGATGTTGATTCCCCATGCCTCGACGTTCGGATTGAAGCTGAGGCTGTTGAAGGGCAGCTCGATCTCCGCCTTCCAGCCCTCTTCGTCGATCCGGGCGACCACGCTCCACACCCCATCCCAGTCGTCGTTGATGTCGGTATTGTTGGTGATCAGGGCGTCGCTCTGGGCGCCGTTCGGGTTGATCATGAACCAGTAGCCGTTGCGCCGGTCGAGGAAGGGGTCGAGGGCTATACAGACAGCGTCATCCTTGGGAAGAGGCGAGTCGCGGGCCATCAGCCTCGAGATGATCTTCTCCGGCTCCCTGTCAAAGCACCAGACGCCGATATAGAGAGCGGTTGAGGTGTAGACGACACGGAACTCGGTTCGCTCGCTCCCCGCGGCTCCCTCATCAGGCTGCTCCTGCAGCAGGGGGCCGGAGGCCTGGGCTTTCTCCCAGGCCGCGTCGTTCATTCGTCCATCGAGGACGGGAGCCTCTTTTACGCGCAGGGCCGTGATCGAGGGCCGGCGGAAGAGCCCCTCGTTTTCCTTTTCTTCCTGGCCGGAAAGGGGGAGCGAGAACAGGCCTAACATCAGGATGGCGGCGAGTATTCGCTGGTGGGTCTTGGGAGGCATGGGATTGATTTCGGAGGTCCTGCGGCCCGGCCGGAAAAACCAGCGACCAGGCGAAGCGTTAGGTTAGCTGAGCAAGGGGCGGATGTCCCGTTCTGATTCAGGTGTCGGCAGGAAAGTGAGACAGCTGTCTCAGGCTCCCGGCTGGGTACCCAGGAGATCGTCAAGCGTTTCCCGGCGGCGGATGAGCCGCGCCTCGCCGCCCTGGAGGAGGACCTCGGCGGGGCGCGGCCTCGAGTTGTAATTCGAGGCCATCGAGGCTCCGTAGGCACCGGCGTTGTGGAAGCCCAGGAGATCTCCTTCGCGGATTTCCGGCAGGGTTCTTTCGACGGCCAGGTCGTCAGGCTCGCAGAGCTGGCCGACGATTCTGTATTCGGTCGGCTTGCCCCCTGGGTTCGAGAAGTTTGTGATCTCGTGCCAGGCGCCGTAGAGACGCGGACGTAAGAGGTGGTTGAAGCCGGTGTCAACGCCGGCCAGGACCTCATCGCCGTTTTTCTTCAGGCCCGTTACCCGGGTCAGCAGGAGCCCCGCCTCGCTCACCAGGAAACGGCCCGGTTCAAACCAGAGCTCGAGCTTCCGGCCGTAGATCCTGGAGAAGTCGCTGTAGGCTGGCGTGAGCCGGCCGGCAAGTTCAGCGAGGTTGACCACGTGGTCCTCCTCCCGGTGAGGGACCTTGATGCCGCCGCCGAAATCGAGATATTCAAGAGAGGGGAAGCGCTCGGCGGCCTCAAAGAGCGCCTTCGCGGCCGCGGTAAAAACATCCGCGTCGAGGATGACCGAGCTCGAGTGTACGTGCAGGCCTTCGACTCGCAGGGCGCCTTCCTGGACGAGCTTCGCC
>DCKY01000120.1:1037-3550 GCA_002320775.1 Planctomycetes bacterium UBA1662 | reverse complement strand
GCCGGCTACGCGACCCCCTATCCCTTCACCTTTGAAAAGACCCGCTATATCGCCTGTTTCAGCGCCAAGGAGATCCTCGTGGTGGAGGCGGGTGACGGCGCGGTGGCCTGGAGGTCACCCTGGAAGACCAGCTATGACGTGAACTCGGCGACGCCGATCTACCACGATGGAGGCCTCTTTATCAGCTCGGGCTATGGCCACGGCTGCGCCCTCTTCAGGCTGCGCAAGTCGGGTGGCAAGCTCTCCGTCCGCGAGGTCTGGAAAAACCAGTCGATTCGCAGCAAGTTTCAGACCTTCGTGCTCTACAAGGGCTTCCTCTTCGGAGCGGACGAGCAGGCGCTGAAGTGCGTTCAATGGAAGACCGGGAAGCTTGTCTGGAGAAAGGATCGCATGGGAACCCGCGGCAGCCGGACCCGTCACGGCACCCTGGTCCTCGCCGATGGGCACCTCGTCTTCCTGGCCGAGAACGGCCAGCTGCTCATCGCCCGGGCCTCGCCTTCGGGCTTCAAGCCGCGCGCGGGGGCGAAGCTGCTGTCGGGCAAATGCTGGACAGCGCCGGCGGTGCAGGATGGCAGGCTCTACCTGCGCAACCAGACCACGGCGGTCTGCGTTGACCTGGGGAAATAAACCAGGGCCAGGGTCACTTCTTCTTTTTCTCTTTTGACCGCAGGATGTTCGCGTGCACATGCGCGACATCCCACATGTAGTGGCCAATCCTGTGGTCGTCGGCGGCCTTGTAGAGGTGCTTGCGGGCCAGCTCCTCTTTGCCTGCGGCCTCGTAGTAGAGTCCGAGGTAGAGATGGGCGTAGAAGAGCCTCATGTTGAGCGCCGGTGGAGAGGGCTTGCCGGCCCTGGCGGCCTTGAGCACCTCCTCCGGCTTCAGCTTGCCGGCGTAGAGATCGTAGATCTGGCGCATCGGCACCCGCCGGTCGTCGCCGATCTTGAGGATCGCCTTGCTCGCGGCGGCGGTTCCAACCGTCTTCGCCATACAGAGATAGCGCCAGGTGGCGTTCTCGACATCGCTTGAGTCAACTGTCTGGTAGCCCTCGAATTGCTTGCGCCCTTTCTCGAACTCGCCGACATAGTAATAAGATATTCCACGGCGCCAGTGCCAGGGCTCTCTGTTCGGGTCGAGCTTGACGGCCATGTCAAAATCCGCCACCGACTCCTTGACCCGTCCGGCGATGAAGTGCTCGCCTCCCCTGCGGTCAAAGGCCGCGGCGGCGCGCAGGCTGAGGCTCTGGGCTTCGCGCCGGGCCTCGGTCGCTTTGAGCAGCAGGGACTCCGGGGTTTCCTGCGCCGGGAGACCGGGGCAGGGCAGGGTGGTCAGCAGCAACGCGGCAAGGGTCAGGAGGGTGGTTCTGATCATTTTTCTGGTCCTGCAGGTCTTCGGTAATTTCCGGGAACCGGGCTTTCTCCGGCAACAGATAGTATGGCAGGTTGGGCCGGAGTTTGTATACTGGCGGGTCGGGTTTCAATATCAATCATCATCACGGAGCGTATTCATGCAACTCATCCGAATTCTCGGCTTCATTCCCTGTCTCCTCCTGCTGGTATCCTGCTCGGTAACATCCAGCAAGCTCACCATGGCCCCTTTCGGCAAGACCGCCGAAGGCGATGCCGTCGAGCTCTACACGATGGTGAACAAGAACGGCGTTACGGCGAAGGTCATGACCTACGGTGCGCTGTTGACGGAGCTGCATGTTCCCGGCCGCGATGGGAAGCTCGAGGATGTGGTGCTTGGCTTCGATTCCCTCGAAGGCTACCTGGCGGGCCATCCCTATTTTGGCGCCACCACCGGCCGGGTCGCGAACAGGATCGCGGGCGGTAAGTTCAAGATCGGCGACAAGGAGTACACCCTGGCGAAGAACAATGGCGCTAACCACCTGCACGGTGGTGTCAAGGGACTCGATAAGAGAAACTGGAAGATCAAGGCCATCCAGGGGGCCCGGGCCTCCATGCTCTTTTGCACCTACAAGAGTCCCGATGGGGAGGAGGGCTATCCCGGCAACCTTGACATCAGGGTCATCTACAAGCTCACCGACTCCAACGAGTTGATCGTCAGCTATTGGGCCAAGACCGACAAGGCCACGCCGGTCAACCTGACCCATCACTCCTACTTCAACCTGGCCGGTGCCGGCAGCGGAACGATTCTCGACCACGAGCTGATGATCGCCGCGGATCACTACACCCCTATCGATGGCGGCGGGATACCCACCGGCGAGATCAAGGCGGTCAAGGATACGGTGATGGATTTCACCAAGGCGATGAAGATCGGCTCCCGGATCGCCAAGCTTCCCCCATCCGATGGGAACCCCGGTGGCTACGACCACAACTATTGCCTCAACTCGAAGGACAACTCCCTGGCGCTGGCCGCGACGCTCTATGACTCGGGCTCCGGTCGTCTGCTCGAGATCCTGACCACGGAGCCGGGTATCCAGCTCTACACCGGGAACTATCTCGACGGCTCCAACGTCGGTAAGGGCGGCAAGAAATACGAGAAGCACCATGGG
>DCKY01000120.1:0-704 GCA_002320775.1 Planctomycetes bacterium UBA1662 | reverse complement strand
ACCATGGGATCTGCCTGGAGACCCAGCACTTCCCGGATTCGATCAACCAGCCCAAGTTTCCGCCGATTCTCCTGCAGCCCGGAGATGTCTACACCCATGAGACCATCCACCGCTTCTCTGTGAAGTAGGGGCCCCTGGGATTATTTCTTCGCCCCGGTAACGGCGAAGGCCGCGAGTCCATCCAGGATTCGCGGCGGATGGAAGAGGCGCGGGAAGGTCTTTCTGAGGGCTTCCCGCGTGCCGGCCTCCAGTCGTTGGGATTTTCCGCCTGCCTCGATGGTCGTGAAGATGCGGAAGGTTCCCACTGTTCCGGGCTCGAGCTTATCCTCGATGCTGATGAGGAGTTCTGCGGAGGTCTTTCCCTTGTCGATGCGGGCCTTGCCGGCCCTGGCTCCTGCGGGAAGCCCGGCAACTTCAAGCTCGACCGGCCCCTTGTAGCCGTTTCTCCTGCAGTGGACCTTCACCTTGAAGCTGCCGCCGGCCGGTGCATGGTAGCTTGTTTCGGCAAGCTCCAGCGCGAAGCGCCCCCTGGTCGGCCGCACCTCGACCCGGTAGACGTGTTCCGGGCCTCCCCGGCCCGTCAGATCTTCGACCATGAGGATGACCGGTCCATCAGAGGCGAAGGTATGATCGATCGAGCCCTCGTCGAAGTAGTAGTTCTTGCCCTTCTGCTTATCCTCGCCGGGGTCATAGGACTGGTCCTC
>DCKY01000044.1 GCA_002320775.1 Planctomycetes bacterium UBA1662 | reverse complement strand
GAAATCGTCTTGAGCGTCGCCGTCTTCCCCCCCGAGGCCACCAGGAAGTCCTTGTGCTCGATCCGGCCACCCTTGTGCCAGAAGTCCGTCCCGTTGACATTCCCGTGGGTGAACCAGAAGGATGAATGATGGACATGGTCGCCCTCTCCAAGCGGCCGGGTCATCTCCTTGCCGGTGGGTCCGATGACAGGATGCAGGATCGGCTTGTTCTGAAACAACTTCTGGTAGCGAGTGAACAGCTTTCCATCCAGCTTGACGATGGCCCCATCATCGGTCTTCTCGACAGTGAATCGATCAGCGCCAACCAGGCCGGTGACGCCCGAGAGGAGTAAAAGTGCCGCGTAAAAAGGAATCCGTCTCATATCAATACCTTTCCTGTTCAACCGCGCGCGAGCCAAATTACCCAGGCGCTTTATTCTGTCGTGGACCAGGCCGCCTCCAACCAGGAGGCGGCTCAATGAAAGCTACCTCCTGATCAGCTGGTCGGCAACCGGCTTGATGCTCTTTCGATGCTCATCCGCCGCGGCCACCAGCTTTTTCACCACATCGGGGTGATTTCCGGCAACGTTGTATTTTTCAGAAGGATCGTGTTCGAGATTGTAGAGCTGCGGAGTGGCGTGCTCAGTCTTCTTTTCACCAATGCCATAGCAACCCTGGGTGATGAAGTGAGCCTTCCACGCTCCAACCCGTATGGCGTAGAGCTTTTCCTCCCGCCAGTAATAGACCCGGTCCCTCGGGCCCTTCGCCTCCTTGCCAAGAAGAACTCCTGAAAGATCGTAGCCGTCGAGAGTCCTGTCACCAGGCGCCTTCGCGCCGGCGAGAGAACAAAAAGTCGGCAACAGGTCCATGGTCGTTCCCATCTCCATCTGTACACCGGGCTTCATTTTACCTGGCCACCTGAACAGGGTCGGCTCCCGCATCCCACCCTCGAAGGTGGTGCCCTTTCCTTCCCGCAGGAGCCCGGCTGAACCGCCGTGGGTGTTGAACGGCAGCCAGGGACCGTTGTCCGAGGTGAAGACCACCAGGGTCTTCTCATCGATCTTCAGCTCCTTCAGGGTCGCGAGGATCTTCCCCACCCCGGCATCGATCTCCTCGATGACATCTCCGTAGATTCCCCGGCGACTCTTCCCCCTGTGATCCTTACCGGCATAGAGAGGGATGTGCGGCAGGCTGTGGGCAAGATAAAGAAAGAAGGGCTTGTCCTTGCTCGCGCGGATAAACTCGACAGCCTTCTCGGTGTAGCGACCGGTCAGGGTGTGCTGGTTCGCGGGCCGCTCGATCACCTTGGTGCCTTCCATGATGGGGACCTGGTACTGCTCGATCGGGGCCACGTAGTTGGGGTCCTTCCGTCCCGCCTGTCTGTAATTAGGAAAGCCGCGGCGGGCATCCATATCGTTGGAGTAGGGAATTCCCCAATAGGAATCGAAGCCATGGGCGACCGGCAGGTATTGGGGAAGATGGCCAAGGTGCCATTTCCCTACCGCGGCGGTGGCGTATCCGACAGTCTTCAGGCACTCGGCGATCGTCACCTCGCTCTTCTGAAGCCCGCCCTTGGAGTCCGGGAAGAGCACCCTCCGCCTGGCCGACATCATTCCGTTACGAACCGGAAGCCTGCCGGTAAGCAGCGCCGCCCGACTCGGCGTGCAGACGCTCGCGCCAACGTAAAAATTCGTCCAGCGCTGACCCTCAACCGCCATCCGGTCGAGGTGGGGTGTACGGATGCTCGGATGACCAAAACACCCCAGGTCGCCATAGCCCAGGTCATCACAGAAAATCACGACAAAGTTAGGCTTCTCCGCGATGAGACGGGACGGGGCCAGCGCCGAGACCATCAGCAGGCAGAAGATGGCCAGGAAAAGTGTACGTTTCATCTCTTGTTCCTCGCTTATTCAGGGTTGTCCAACCAATAGACTATGCGAGGCGAGATCAACAGGCAAGTGGCCCGGTAAAACTGAGGCCAACCTGAGCCGGCGCCTGTTAGAAATTCAGCACCAGTTGTAACCACCGGGGCAAACATACCGGTGGTGTTTCAGGGTCGGCTGGCCGACCAGGCAGAGGGAACGCGCCCCCTCAAAACCCGCAAACGTTCGGGCAGTTCTCGAGCCTGATGCAGCTCCTTCCGCGGGTAGGAGGAGCGCCGCCCTGGTACATATAGGCCAGGAGCCAGACGGCATCGGAGACGTTCACTGAATTGTCCCCATTGGAGTCCAGCACGGCAACGTTCGCCGGGCTGCCGGGCTCGCCTTCACCGCAGGGGGGAAGGTCAGGCCTCCTGCCGAAGAGATGGAGCAGAAGAGCGACAGCGTCTGAAATGTCCACGCGGGCATCCTGGTTCGCGTCTCCCGGCAGCTGACGCCCGCGAGGAGCGAGCCCTGACTCGTCAACACCGGGCGATCCGAGGTCGACGTTGCTGGGACGCCAGCTGGCCGCCGCCCCCCAGGTGGCGAGCTCATCGAGGGCATCGATTACGACGAGAGACGCCCCCTCTCCATCTGTCTCGGGGTGCCACAGGTCGCTGTATTCGAAATCAAGAATGGGCTCATCCAGGGGCCCACGAATGCTGAGACGCTCCCCCCCATCGCTCAAGGCGCCGGAATATTCTCCGGCGACCAGGATCCGTGACAGGTCGTAGCGGCTGGCGAAACCCTCGATATCTTCAACCAGCACCACCATCTCTCCCGGCGCCAGCTCAGTAACGGCGCTTTCGGTGAAATCAAATTCGATACCTTCGACAAAACGAACGCCGGTGAGATCGATCTGGTTGGCGCTGACGTTCTGCAGCTCGATGAATTCAAACTCCCGGCGCCGGAAGGGGCTGTCCTCCGCGGGGGCGGCGGGGTTGTACATGATCTCGGTAA
>DCKY01000037.1:11570-11998 GCA_002320775.1 Planctomycetes bacterium UBA1662 | reverse complement strand
GTGCTGCATACGGTCCGCCAGCGTATTGCCGATGTAGCAGACGTGGTCACCCTTTTCGAGCTTGAACGCGGGAGCGGCCGCCTGGGCGGACTCCCGGACACCTGACAATACGAGGGTTAACAGACCGACAAAAACGAGAACGCGAAGCTGCGGAATCATGCGCATGTGTTTCACCAGTATCTAAAGGGTGCTTCAGGACCCCGCCGCTAATCCCGGCAGGGCATTGATGATTTACGACTCTTTCAAACCGAAGTTCACATTATCGCCAAGAGCAGGTTTTTTCCAATGCCTCATCTTGCCAAGAATCATCTTCGATGGCAGCGAGGGGTTGATGGCGCATAAAGCCCTGGCGCGCGCGGAGGATCCCACCCCGCCTCCGGCCATTCCCACAGGGCTGGAGATTTGCCCCGTAACACCGGCCCCGTAAC
>DCKY01000037.1:0-11250 GCA_002320775.1 Planctomycetes bacterium UBA1662 | reverse complement strand
GGCCCCGTAACACCGGCCCCGTAAAAAACCTGTAAAAAAATGGTCGGGGTGAGTGGAATCGAACCACCGACCTCTACGTCCCGAACGTAGCGCTCTACCAGGCTGAGCTACACCCCGATACAAGGCCGAAATCAACAGCCGCCAAATCGGGCGACCCCAGATCGCAGGCCGCCTCTTAGAATCAGCGAACGCCAATCCTACCCTGCAGTGAAAACACATCAAGACAATAGCCCCTTTTCAGCCTGAATCGGCCAGCACTGCCGGAAATGCGATGTGTCGGGCAAATTATGATTCGTTTGCGAAACTGGCTTTTCCAGCTTTAGTACCTTAATCTTAGGTATGTCGGAATTTATTGAAGGGTCTTGTTTCCGGTGATTTTACTTTGCGGCGAGGTTCCATTGCGAAACTTCCGCCACCGCCGCCCACGGCACCTTCCGTCCGACACATCGACCCTCTTTTTTTTACATACCACGCCCCTATATTGCAGGCCTTGAAAACCATGCCCGGACAATTTCCCAAACGTCTCATCGCCCCCAGGTGGAAAACCGTCATCTCTGCCATCTTCTTTTTCCTGGCCCTGGCTCTGGCCCGAAATGCCTCGGCGGTGATTATCACGGAAATCATGTTCAATCCGCCCGCCGAACTGGAGGCCGCCCACGGCGGCGCCAATCTCGAATGGATCGAGATTTTCAACGATGAACCGACCGTGGTTCACCTCACCGGCTACTATTTCTCCGAAGGAATCAACTTCACCTTCCCTGTCGACACCTGGCTTGAGGGACGGACATACCTGGTCATCGCGGCCGATGCCGCGGCTGTCAGGGAGGCCTATGGTATCCAGAATGTCATCGGCAATTTCGGCGGACAGCTGGATAACGATGGCGAGAGGCTCACGCTCAACATCTACGGCGGCGGCCCCGACAGGAGCGTCGGATTCTCCGACCGGGGCCAATGGCCCAAGATCGCCGACGGCACGGGCCACTCCCTGATGATCAAGGACACCTACGGCGCCCAGGACAACAACAACAACTGGACCTCTAGTGTTGTAATAGGCGGAACTCCCGGAGGGCCCAATTATGAAGAGCCGAGAGTTATCGAAACGATCATCGTTCCCGATAATGCGATCTGGCGCTACCGCAAGAACACCTCGGAGTACCCGAACGGCTGGCAGGAAATTGAATTCGATGACTCCGCGTGGCTTGAAGGCCAGACAGGCATCGGCTATGGCGATGACGATGACACGACCGTGCTGGATGATATGCGCGGCAACTATACTTCATTCGCCTGCCGAAAATCGATCGAGCTGACCCAGGAACAGATCGACTCCTTTGACGAGGTCTACTTTCAGCTCAGGTACGATGACGGGTTTGTCCTCTATGTAAATGGAATCGAGACCGCGCGGAACCGGCTTGGCAACAACGGCGATCCGGTCTCTTACCAGCAAAGGGGAGCCTCCCACGAGGCGCGGGAAGAATTCGAAAGCTTCGCGGTCAACACGGATCGCCTGCGCGTGGGAACCAACGTCTTCGCGGTGGGCATCCATAACGCCTCGATCAACAGTTCGGACTCGAGCTTCCAGCCCAAGCTCATCAGCAGCCGGATCGAGTTCCCCAGTCCGGGCGGAGCGCCGGTACCCGTGGTCATCAACGAGGCCTTCCTGCGCACCGACGAGGAGAGCTGGGTAGAACTCTACAATACCTCCGCCCAGGCTATCGATCTTTCGGGCTTTTTCCTCAGCGATGACAACAACCTGCTCAGCAAGTGGGCTATTCCGGACGGAACGACCATCGACGGCTACGGCTACCTCGTCTTCAGCGACTCCCAGATGACGCTGGACCTGTCAGCCGAACGTGTTTCCATCTTCCTGAGCCGCCCCAACCTGCTCGAGGTCCTCTCCGCGGCCATGTTCGACAATCCTGCCGAGGTGCCCGCGGCGCTCGATCGAACCAGCGATGCGCTCTACCCTGACGCGGGCCAGCGCTTCATGGCGACCCCGACTCCCACGCCCGGCGCGGCCAACACTGTTCCTCTCGAGGATGGCGTCGTGATCAACGAGATCATGTACCATCCCCCCGATGGACGCGAGCTGACCGCGTTTGTCGAGCTCTTCAATCGCTCGGAACAAGACATCGACATCAGCGGGTTCCGCTTCAACCGCGGCGTCTCCTATACCTTCGAAGAAGGAACAGTCCTTGCGAGCGGTGCCTATCTCGCCATCGCGGCAGACCCTGAAACCCTTAGAGCAGCCCACGAAGCGCCCGGGGAGGGCTGGGGAACCCTGCCGATCGTCGGCCCCTTCGAAGGCGAGCTGAGCAATAAGGGAGAGCTCCTGCGCCTGGTGGACACGCTAGGCAACCCGGTCGACGAGGTGCGCTACCACGATGGAGGCCTCTGGCCGAAATGGGCAGATGGAGGAGGGTCGAGCCTCGAGCTGCTGGATCCCAACCAGGACAATTCGGTTGCCAGCGCCTGGGAAAACAGCGACGAGTCGGCGAAGTCCCGGTGGGAGGAGATCTCCTATACCATCAGCTACGCCACCCAGTCGGAGTCCGAATTCCAGATCCGCATGATGGGGGCCGGGGAGGTCCTCATGGACGACATCCGGGTCACTCGCGGCAACACCCAGTACATTCGTAACGGTAACTTCGAAACCAACACCAGCAGCTGGATCATCCAGGGCAATCACATCCAGTCACGCCGAACGACCGAAGACTCCGCCGCCGGCAACGCCTGCCTCAAGATTGTCGCCACCGGCGATGGCGACACCCGAGTCAACCGAATCGAGACCGAGACCTCTCCGAGAATGACCTCCGGTGCCCACCAGATCAGCCTGCAGGCCCGCTGGCTGAGAGGCGCGCATATGCTGTACCTCAGCTGCTACAGGCAATACGCCCGGTGCCAGCACACTCACGGGCTGCAGATCCCGTACAACCTCGGCAGCCCGGGACAGGCAAACAGCGTCGCCTCGAATAATCTCGGACCGGTACTTAGCGAGGTGATCCACCAGCCGGCAGTCCCTGCGGCCGGGCAGGGAGTCACCATTCTCGCGCGGGCAAGTGATTCCGATGGCATTGATTCCGTCCGGGCGCTCTACGACCCCTCGGGCAATAACGCCTCTGGCGAGGTCGAGCTCTTCGACGATGGAGCCCACTCCGATGGCGAAGCCGGAGACGGTCTCTTTGGAGGAGAACTTCCCGGCTTCTCCAACAACACCAAGGTGACCTTCTACGTGGAGGCCGCGGACTCCGCCGGGAATCGTCGCCGCGAACCCCGAGAAGCCCCGGCCAGGGACCTGGTCTACCAGCACTCCACGCCGCTCACCGCCAATTCATTTACCTACCGCCTCATCCACGATGATGCCAATTGGAGCAGGCTCGGCAGCCGGCAGCTTCACTCCAACGAGCTGCTCGATGCCACCTTCATCTTCAACGAAGAGAAGATCTACTACAATGTGGGAACGAGATGGCGAGGCAGCCCCTGGAACCGTCCGGGCAATCCGCGCATGTACCGCGTCGGCTTCCCTAAAGACCAGCCGCTTCGCAATCGCACAAAGATCAACCTGAGCCGCTATGGCAGCGCCCAAAGGGAGAAGGCGGCCAGCTACGTTGTCTGGCGTAATTCGACGACCTCCACCACCAGCCCCTACAATCGGTCAACCTGGGCGCGGGTACGGACCAACGGAGGCACCTACACCATGGAGAGCGTCGAGCCCACCAATCCTGAATACCTCAAGATGTGGTTCCCCGAGGACTCCGACGGCATCATCATGAAAATCATGGGTAAGCAGACCTTTTCAGACTCAGGCTCCCACCAGTCGAATCTCCTCCAGTGGGCCACCTGGCAGAACCGGGGCGCGGACAAATCCGGCTACCGCTGGAACTTCAACTTTCGCACCAGGGAACTCGAAGACAACTTCCAGCCCCTGATCTCGCTGATCCAGACCATGAATGGCAACTCGTCCATCCTCGACAACTCGCTTGAAAACATCATGGATGTAGAGCAGTTCCTCAGGGTCTACGCCGCCCGCTGCGCGCACGACGACTGGGACACCATCGCGATCGGAAACGGCCAGAACGCCTATATCTACTACGCCCCGAACGAGGGACGCTGGAAGCTCCTGCCCTGGGATATGGACCACACCTGGGGCAACACCGGCGCGCGAGTCTATCCGGATAACGACAGCACCTTCTCACGTATCATCGCCCGCCCCAAATACCGCCGTAAATACATCGGCATCCTCAACGAGATGCTCAACGGCCGCGGCGACAGCCCCGGTCATTGGACCACCGGCGAGATGGTCACCAAGTTCCTCGACCGCAACTCGGCCGCCGTGGGCAGAGATGGCGTAGGCAACTCATCCCCGGTACGAAACTTCATGAACGGCCGGCGAGCGACCCTCGCCCGCCAGATCCCTGCCCGCATCGCCTTTGCCATCACAACCAACGGCGGCAATGATTTTACCGAAGACGAGGCCTCAGCGCGGATCAATGGAACCGGCTGGGTAGATGTCGACATGGTCCTTGTCTCGGGCGAGCCGACTACAATCACCTGGACCAGCACGACTCGATGGCGAGCCGATGTTTCCCTGTCTGCGGGAGAAAACGTCCTCGACTTCCTGGCCCTTGATGTAGAGGGCAACGTGGTAGGCGCTGATAGCGTGACCGTAACCAGCACCTTTGGCTGGGAAACTCCAACCATCACCGCCCTCACTCCGCCGGAGGGGCAACCGGGAGACTCCATCACCGTCACGGGAACGGAGTTCCACGAAGGCATCAAGGTCTTCCTCAACAACCGGGATATCGGAAGAGTGGAATTCAGCGAAGCCAATCCGGAGAGCCTTGTCTTCGCGACCCCCATGCTGGAAGCGAGCACCGTTGCACTGACGGTGCGAAATACCGATGGCCGCTCCTCCGATGCGGTAGACTTCACGATCCTGCCGCCACCGCCTTACTTTATCCGCGGTGATGCGAATGCCGATGAGGCGGTCGACATCAGTGACGCGGTCAAGGTGGTACGCTACCTCTTCTCGGGTGTGACGATCGGCTGTCTCGATGCGGCGGATTCCAACGACGATGAGGAGATCAATATCACCGATGCCGTCTATCTGCTGGAATACCTGTATCGAGGAGGGGCGGCCCCAGCCTCTCCCTTCCCGCAGAGAGGCTCTGACCCGGGAGAAGAAGGCGCGCTGGGATGTGAGGACGGCCTCGACCCGTTTGGCGGGTAGGCCCGGCGCCCTTAAAGGCCGAAATCATCAGCCTTCTTGCGAAGGGTGTTGCGGTGGATTCCCAGGAGATCAGCCGCCCGTAGGCGCACTCCATCACATCGTTCGAGCGCTTCACTCAGCAAGGTCTTCTCGACAACCTCCATCGTATCCGACCAGATCTCGCTCGAGGAAGAGGAACCCAACAGCGAATGGAAATGCTCGGAAACCGAACTGTCGAGGGTTTTATCTTCAACGTCGGGGCGGCGAGGATTCGCATCGTTGCGCAGCGACGGGATGTCGGCTGCATGAATCTTCGTCCCATCGCAAAGGATAACGGCCCGCTCAATCAGGTTTTCAAGCTCGCGAACATTCCCGGGCCAGGAATAGGCCATGAGCTCTCGCAGGGCATCCTTGCCCAGCTTCATCGGCGGCAGGTCATTCTCAGTCGAAAACTTATCGAGAAAATGCTGCGCCAGCAGGCGAATATCCTCTGAATGATCCCTCAGGGGCGGCATGGCGATCGGAACGACATTGAGTCGGTAATAGAGGTCCTCCCGAAAGGTTCCGTCCTGCACAAGCTGCTCGAGATCACGATGGGTGGCCGCGATAACCCTGACATCGACCTGCAGAGGTGTTTCCGACCCTACCGTATCAACCTCCTTCTCCTGCAGGACCCGCAGCATCTTGGCCTGCAGCATGGGGCTCATATCGCCAATCTCATCAAGAAAGATCGTTCCTCCATCGGCGAGAACGAACTTCCCCTTGCGGTCAGCAATCGCCCCGGTGAAGGAGCCCTTCACGTGACCGAAGAGCTCGGCCTCGAGCAGCGGCTCGGGGATCGCGGCGCAATTGACCCGGACGAATGGACCCTCGGAGCGTGGACTGTTGTAGTGAATGGCGTTGGCGATGAGCTCCTTGCCTGTTCCGCTCTCCCCCCGGACGAGGACCGTGGAGCGCGTAGGCGCGACACTGACGATCGTCTGGAAGATCGCCTGGATCGCGGGGCTGTTGCCCACAATCCCGTCGAAATTATAGCGTTCACGCAGCTCGGCCTTGAGCATACGGTTCTCTTCAAGCAGCTGCTCCCGCTCCGCCGCCGCGTCCTGGTAGATCTTGACCGCCTGGGCAAGTGTTCCCGTGATGATCTGGAGAAGGGCCATGTCCTGGTCGAATTCCTTGTCGCCATGAAAGGGCTTGGCGCCGCCGAGCACCCCGGCAACCTTCCCTTCCAGGTTAATGGGGACCGCCATGAAGGTCATCTGCTCAGAACCTGTGCGGAAGGCTCCGGTCCTGCCAAGAAATTTTGGCTCCTGGCTGATGTCGCGCACTCCGATCGGTTCACCGCTCTCGACAACCCGTCCGATGATACCTTCGCCGCGCGCGTACTGGCCCTTGGCCATCTCCTCCTCCGTCATCCCGTAGGCAAGGGAGATCTTGAGATCATCCGAATCAGGCTGCACCAGGACCAGGAAGCATTGGGACAATTCGCATCTGCGGGCCAGGATCTCGCTGACCTGGGTAAACAGGTCTTCAAAAACAAGGGAGGAGCCGAGGGCCTGGCTGATCTCGAGCAAGGTCTCATCCTGGATGTTTCGCCGCCGCAGCTCGGAAAACGACTGGGCGTTCTCAAGAATCTGCGCGGCCTGGGTACCAAGAATCGTCAGCAACTCGAGATCCTGTTCGGAAAAGTTATCCTTCCGAGTCGAATCGACACTGATCACCCCCACCACTCTCTTGTCCAGAATCATGGGGACCGCCAGCTCCGAGCGAATGTGCTCCTTGACCATGATATAGCGATCTTCTTTGCGCACGTCGGGAACACCGAGAGCCTCGCCATGCTTGGCCACCCACCCCGTGATTCCTTCGCCGACACGAAGGGCGACCTTGTCCCCGACATCGTGGCCGAGACCGCGAGAGGCCACGATCCTGAGCGTCTCCCCCTCCAGCAGGATCACCGAGCCGGTCGTGGCGCCCGTATAGCGAATGCTCGAATCAAGAAGAACCTCGAGGAGCCTGATCGGGTCGAGGGTCGAGTTCAGCGCCAGCGCGATCTCCTGGAAGATTTCGAGTCGACTGTCGGCAGGAGAAGCATCCTCTCCTCCCTCCTGCCGTGGAGACGCCGAATCAGAAGATCCGTTGTGTTCACCTGACTCAACCATGCCGAAACCCGCTTATTTCAATGACTTCTCACGCATCCAACGACCCAACGACAGCCTGCCCCTTTTATAGGCACTGACCCTATATTGTGCAGAAAAGACCGCTCTTAGCACAATAATTTATCACCCGCTTTTTCGCTCAAAGATCGGCAACCTGTTAGTATATTGCTTCAACCGTCGCCGCATGGGTGGCCTGGCTCTCTCTCTTCCGGGATCTGAAATATGCCTCTTCTCATCGATCAGCTCGGCCGCAAAATTGACAATTTGCGGATCTCGGTCACGGACCGATGTAACTTCCGCTGCCTCTATTGCATGCCTGAAGAGGGAATGGAGTGGCTGCCGAAAGAAGGGATCCTGAGCTTTGAAGAGCTTGAGAGGGTTGTCCGCATCCTTGCGCCCATGGGAATCCGAAAGCTGCGGTTGACTGGAGGAGAGCCCCTCCTCAGGCGTGACCTTCCACGGCTTATCTCGCTGCTGAGAGCGATCGAGGGCATCGATGACATCGCCCTCACCACCAACGCGCTGCTGCTCGCTGAGCAGGCCGAGGCTCTGCAGAAGAGCGGCCTGGACCGCGTCAACGTCAGCCTTGATTCCCTGCTGAGAGAACGCTTCGAACAGATTACCCGCCGAGATGCTCTCGACCGGGTGCTGCGGGGAATCGAGCAGGCCGCGAAAACATTTCAAGGCCCCCTCAAAATCAACGCCGTGCTCATGCGCGGACTGAACGATGCAGAGACACCCGCCTTCGCCGAACTGGCCCGAAAACATGGACACACCATCCGCTTCATCGAATACATGCCGCTCGATGCGGACGAGAGCTGGTCCCGCTCCAGCCTGGTGACGGGAGCCGAGATCCGCGAACGCATCGATCGGCACCTTGACAATGGAGCCCGGCTGATTGAAGACCCGGCGAGAGATCAAAGGGCGCCGGCGGCGGACTACATCTTCTCGGACGGAGCGCCCGGCAAGATCGGCTTCATCAACTCGGTGTCGGAGCCGTTCTGCGAAAACTGCAACCGGATCCGGATCACCGCCGACGGCAAGCTTCGCACCTGCCTGTTTTCACAGGAAGAGACCGACATCGCCTCCCTCCTTCGCGAAGGAGCTTCGGATGAGAAAATCGCCGCGGCCGTGCGGGCGGCGGTCCATGACAAAGAGCCCGGGCACCGGATCAACGAACCTGACTTCGTTCGAGCGAACCGGTCCATGTCCCAGATCGGCGGTTAGCGCTCAAAAGAAGTCTAAAGGGTCTTCGATCTGGCGCCCTTCCACTCGCCCTCTTCACCCTCGGCTGTCCAGGAGCCGGTGATGCTCCCCCGCCCCTTGAGCTCGCCCACGAGCTCTACCTCGACATCTACCCCGTCCAGGTTGTACGCAATCTTGAAGGTGATCTTGCGCCCCTCGACAGAACCGCCGAGGATCTTGAAGGAGGAGCCGTCTCCCGCCTTGACGCTCCCGCCGACCTTCTCTCCGGCCAGCTGGAAGTTGAAGACGAATTTCTGCGCTTCTCCATCGGGCATCTCCACATCGGCGTACCATTTGCCGACGAAAGCGGCGCCGGCGCTACGCGGCCTGCCTTCGCCTCGCTGGCCCTCCGGACGCCGCCCGCCTTCCGGCCTCTCTCCACCCTCGGGTCTCCCGCGGCCTTCCGGACGCCGATTGCCCCCAGGTCGAGCGCGGCCCTCCGGACGCTGCGCCCTCTCACCGGCTGAAGCCAGGCTGGCGGTCCAGGAGCCCCCGAACTTGGAATCAGCCTTGTCAAACCACTTGCCGCTCATCAGGAAGCGCCCCTTGAGCTCGGCCTCCACCACGAAGGTCACCTTCTCTCCACTGAAATCAATCACCAGGCTATAGGAGAGCTTCTTGCCGTCAAACTTAACGGCCTGCAGCGGAAACTCCCCGCTGTCACTCAGGCTCCTGCCGCTGAGTTTCCCATCCTTGTCCGCGGCGATCTCGATCATGGACCGAACCGGCTCGCCATCCTTGCTGCTGGCCCTCGCGGTCCAGCGGCCGACCACCGTGGGCCTGGTGTTGTCTTTCCTGACCACCACGCCGCCGCCCTCATTGCCATCGACCGTGAGGGTTCCCGTGAACGAGCCGTCCTTGCCAAGCCTGGCCTCGACCTCAAAGACTCGCACAACATCCCCGAAGTCTCTTGGAATGACCAGCTTGAGTCCTCCCTTGGCGAAGCTGCCTTCCTTGATCGCATAGGAACCGCTACGCGGGCTGATGAAGGTACCGCTCACCTTTTCCCCGTCCTGCTTCAATTCGAGATAGTAGTCGCGCTGGCGGCCCCTGTCATCGACAGTGATGACCCAGGTGCCATCCAACTTCACCTCTTCGGAGTACGCGAAAAGGGGCGTGATAAAACCGGAAAGAAGAAACGCTGCGACAATGAAAGCTCTCATTGGAAACCCCTGTATTGGATCTGTGTATGGCTCGAACGCCCGCAGGCCGAGTGAACCCCCTATTTTTGTCGTCCCGGCACTTAAGTCACGCATTTTTTCTCCGGCAGGCCGGCCGGGCTTCCCTTCACGAGGCGTCATTGGTAGGCTGAAACGCCTACTGGTAAACGAGATCCCGGGAAACGAACCATGACTTTGCGCGACCGACTCTTCCTCATCCTGGCGGGAATCTTCATCGCCTCCCTGGTCTCCTGCAACCTGATCTTCCAGAAGTTCTTCACCTGGACGCCGTTCGATCTCTACACCTTCGAGATCTCGGTGGGCATCCTCCCCTACCCCATCACCTTCCTCGTCACCGACATCATCTCTGAGCTCTACGGAAAACGTAAAGCCGACCAGGTCGTCATCTCAGGCCTTATCGCCTCGGTCTTCGTCAGCCTGCTGGTGCTGGTGGCCGATGCCGTCCCGCAAACAGGATGGTCCCCGATCGACAACGAGACCTTCTCAAAGGTTTTCGGCCTCAACGCCCCGGCTGTCTTCGCCTCGATGGTCGCCTACCTGTCAGCGCAGTTCATCGACATCCGCATCTTTCATTTCTGGAAGAAGCTGACAAAGGGGAAACACCTGTGGCTTCGAAACAACGGCTCGACCGTCGTCAGCCAGCTGGTCGACACCGGCGCGGTCCTGTCCCTGCTGTGCTCCTTTGGCGTAATAGAATGGGAACGCTTTGGCGGCCTCCTCCTCAACGGCTTCCTCTTCAAGGTCCTCGTGGCCTTTTTTGACACTCCGCTCTTTTACGCCGCGGTCTGGTATCTCAAGCCCCGCATCGGCGATGAAAACAGCCCTGTGGGCGCGACGGAAGAAAGCACCGATAAACGGGAGGCTCCAGGGGGAACCAGCCCCGGCGAATAGCGTTGAAATCGGACCTGTGACAACGCTATAAAGGCGGGTTGGAACTTGGTTCCAGGGCAGTGAAGAGTTCGGAAAACCTGTGGAGTACATCAACATGAAATTGTGGACCGGACTTCTTGTTCTTCTGCTGGCGGTGGCCGGCTGCAGCTACCAGGGCGAAGACAGCTCAGTCGACGCGCCGAGCGACGATCCCGCCAAGGCCACGCCTGCCGAGCCCTATTCGCCCGACAAAGACCCGCTGGTCAATCCCGACTCGCTCTTTGAAAAGGCGCCCGCGGAAGCGGACAAGATCGCGCGCGATGAGACCCTCGTCCGCTACCTGAAATCCGACCCCGGCACCCTCAACCCGCTCTTCACATCGAGCGTCTACGAGACCTACGTCGAAGACACCCTCTTTGACGGTCTCTTCACCTTCAACTCCGACTTCGAATGGATCATCAACGAGTCGATGGTCGAGTCCTGGGAGAAAACCGAGGACCACAAGACCTGGACCGTCAAGCTGCGCGCCGGACTCAAGTGGCACGACGGGCACCCCCTGACGGCCCATGATGTCGCCTTCACCTGGGAGGCC
>DCKY01000040.1 GCA_002320775.1 Planctomycetes bacterium UBA1662 | reverse complement strand
CCCGCCGCCCCGAAACGTTTCGGGTCCAGGTTGAAGCGCCTGGCATTCAGGCGCAGAAAGCTCACCGCTGCCCGACAGTCGTTGATGACGGCGGGAAATATTTCTTCCTTGCTCTTGGTATGGGTGACACCCGCGATGGCGTAGCCGCGTGAGAGCATAGGAATCAGCGGTTGAGAGCGGTCCTTATTGCCCCAATCCCACGCCCCGCCATAAAACCAGATCACCAGCGGCAAGGGCTTGTCGGACTTGGGCCGATAGACATCCAGCAGCATCTCGCGCTCACCATTGGTCGCGTAAACGATGTCGCGTTCGATAATCGTTCCCTTGGGAAGACGCTCGAGAATTTTCTGTGGATCATCCTTGGCAACGGCGGCGCCCACCGCCACCACGGCACTCAAGGAAATGGCGAGTAACTTATTCATCACGATGCAGCACCTCGAGCGCCGAGATCCGGTTGTAGAGTGAGTCCCATTTCGAGACTACGATCCGGGCAGGCCATCGATCTCCGCGTGAAAGGTCATCGGCGGATCTGCCTTCGGGGACCAGCACCTCGATCGCCTGCTCAGTGTCCGCGACGGTTCCTGTTATGGTCCATCCGTTGCGGTAGCGTTCGTCGGCGTCTGAGCTGAATGTCGACGATGTGCGGTCGATTTTCACGACCACGTCCAGCTCCCGGTTTGACCACGACTGGATGATCTCGTTTCGATCGTCTCCCATGCCTCCCGCCGCCGAGAGCTCTTCGACCAGGGACTGTATGGACGAGGGTGGCGGTGGAGCTGCGGCTGGCGCGGGCTCGGCGGTCGGGACAACTGGTTGTTCATTGGCCGCGATTTCCGGCGGGGCTTCGGGTGTAATGGGCCCAGGTGCCGCCGCGGAGGGATCTTGGGCTATGGCCGGGGCAACCGGCTGTTCACCCGCGGCGTTGTCCGCGGGAGCCTCGAGCCGAGCGGGGTCGGGATCTGCCGCCGCCGGCGTTTTAACTGCGGCGTCTTTAAAGAACTCCGCAGGGAATACCTGCACCGTCTTCTTCTCTGTCCAGTCGGGAAACCAGGGGATGTCAATTCGCACCTTCACGGTCCAGGTGATCTTGTTGTCTTCCTCCTCCAGGCTGTACGCGTTGGTCTCGGGGAATGGAATTGTGTACTTGCGGTCGAACGACTCCCCGGCGCTGATCTGTCCTTCGGGCTCAAGCTTGTCGACTCCATCGTGAACCTTGTGGGTCTTGGTGGTCTTGGTGGTTCCGCTTCCGGCTGTCGCCGCTTCACGCCCCAGGATTTCCGCTTGGATTCCATTGATCCTGAAGCTCTTCTTGGGAGTGAACTTCAGCTCGAGAGGCCAGTCCTCACCGGGGGCAACCAGGAGATGAGGTGTTGTCAGCTCGATGCCCCCGAGGCGGCGGGCCACCATTTTTTTCCGGATCCAGATGACCCCGAGGACCGGGAGGATGATGGGCGCAAGCGGGAGCGCAATACACCCGAGGAAGGTGTAGAGGAGCGTCCTCCGCCAAGCCGCTGGCTCCGGTGTGAAGACGATGAGCTCATCACGTTTGTCCGGCATATCCGGCGGCGGCTCTCCAGGTAACAGGAGGTAATCTTCCGTGACTTTAGGATCTAATGCCCAGGGCACATCGATGTACGCGGTCACGTAATGATCGAGGTTGATGTGATGACCATGGTAGGTGGTGGGTCCTAGGGCGGCGGTGAACGAGAAAGGGAAGCTCATTTCCTGCCCCGCTTTCAGTTGGGTCCTTTTCGCCAGCTCCTGGAGCTCGAGGTTCGCGCCATCGGAGTTTCCATAACCATGGGTCTTCCACATGTTTTCCAGGACGATGCCGTCGCTGGTCGTATCCTTGTTGACCATGACGTGGACTTCGCCCGAGACGGTCTCTCCGCCGAGGTACGTTCGATTCGCCCGGTCAAACTCTATCGTGATGTCGCATCTAGACATCTCGGATTCCGTCCTTCATGTCCTGGAAGACCAGGTAGAGCTCGTATTGGATCCTGCGGACGTCTGGACCGAAACGCTCCAGCAGCCTTGCCGCCGTTCGGTGTCGCACCCCGGGCACCGGTCCCTCATCGCGGCGAACCCACTCGATCCGGCTGTTGAGGATCCGGCTTAGCAGCGTAGAGTTCATCCTGTCCCCGACCGCGATCGTTCGCACCCGCCGTCCGGCCCGGGCGAGCTCGCGGTTGAAATCCCGATGCGTTCCCAGCACCAGCGGCACGTTCGAGTGGAATGCGCGGCGTTTCTGCTGGCGGGTCAATCGTTGCGCCTCGTCAATCAGCTGCGGATTGCCATCGGGAATCTCGGCTCGCTCTCCCTCAGGAATATGCACGTAGGCGGCATCGGCAAACCGCGAGCGGATGGCCAGCAGGTGAGTCGTCTTGCCATAGCCCTTTTCTCCAACGAACTGTAAGGCAGAACCCGGCTCCCTGAGAAACTCGTCGAATTCCTCCACCTCCACATCGGCCAGCCGGGTCCATTCCTCGACCGAGAACTCACCGAAGGGATTACGGCGGAGATTCAGGTGGGCAAAGGGAAGCGTGTAGGTAACTTCGGGGATGATCTTACCTGCTACGATGGAGACAACGCTCAGGCCGCCAACGGTCGGCGCTGCTATCGTAAACAAATCAAACGGCGCAATCTATAACGCGCTTCCGCGTTCCAGGGAGCTTATGGAGTTCTACTCCCGACTCCCACCCTCTCCTTGCCCCCGCCC